>NZ_JAXAVW010000019.1:0-191520 GCF_033949945.1 Lentzea miocenica | reverse complement strand
GTGTGCGAGTCGTTGCAGTGCGTCGGCGCCGAGCGAGAGCCGTCGAAGGGGAGACGAGTGACCGCTAGTTCGCGATGTGCTCGATCAAGGTGAAGGTGTCCGAGTCGCCGAAGAACGGATCAGTGCTCCGCGCGAAAGACTGGTTCCCATCTCACCAAAGCGTTTCCGGCATCACCGCAGCGAGCTGGTCAAGTTCCTCATCGGTCAGCGGACGCAAGTGCGCCAACGAGTTGCGGACATCCCGCGCGCAGAACAGGAGCTCGGCATACGGGCGGGACAGCTGAGCCCGCCTGCTGCTGACCGCCCAGGCCATCGCGCCCAGCTCCAGCGTCCCCTGCCTGGAACGGGTGCGCCGCCAGTCGTGAGTGTCCTGTCCTCGCTCCAACAATTCGATGACCGATTTCGACGCGTTGTCCCGCAACACCTTCTCCAGACGCGCGCGGCATCCGTCCACCAGAGGTGTGAGCGCACGGCTCTGCCCGCGCCAGATCAACGTGTCGAGGTTGCCGTGCTCAGCGGACGACAACTTGGCTGCGGGACTGATCCGAACGCGCCTGTCCCACCGGTCCACAACGCCTTTGCGCCAAGCACTTCTCAACGCCTGAGGGGGACGAGCACCCCCAGCTCGGCCGTCGATCTCCGCTGGGAGGACGTCATCGACGGCGTCGTACGGCAGCGCCTCGATCTGCTCGGCGAGCGTGGAGACTTGGCCGTTCCAGGACCGGGCGAGGTGTTCAGCGAGCAGCAGGTCCGGTCCGGCGACCTCAATCAACACCTCGGTCGCGACCTGCTGCCGGAGGATGGCCACCTTGCCTTTCGTCGTTCGCCATGGAGATTGCCGGCGCACGGCCGCAGCGACGGTCGCGGTGTCCAGCCGACCGCACACGTCCCACCACCAGTGCACCTTCGTGGTCACCGGGTCGGCTCTCTCCAGCACGGAAGCCGGTAGGTCGTCCTCCCTCACCGCGACCAGCAGACGCGGCCTGGAGGTGGGTGCGAGCCCGTGTTCCTTGAGCAGGGCGGTGAACCGGCTGACGCATGCGCCGAGATCCACGGTGTCCCAGCCGTCCCAGCCGCACAGCATGACGACCTTGCCGGACAGCTTCTCGTCCCGGACGAGGCGGGCCAGCGGATCACCGGTCAGCGGGATGTCGAACAACGTGCACAACTTGTCCACGACCGTCTCCTCTGGACGGTCCGCCACGATCGGCGAAGGATCCTGGGGCTCGTCGAACTCCAGGAGTCCCAAGGTGTTCCGCGCCCATGCCGGTAGCGTCGTGACCTCAGGCGCCTGCCACCGGTGTACCGCGGGCACGATCATCCTGCTCCGTTGCGGCGCCTCGACACGGACGCTGTCGGCCCGCGCACCGGCGATGTCGACGAGATCGTCGGCCGTTCCCCGGTCGACGAGTTCGTCCGGAAGCACCCACACACAGCTGAACCCGTCGTCCAAGTCGCGCGACAGGACGTCGAGATGGCCGCGCGGACCTGGCAGTGAAGGCAGTTCCCACGGTTGCCTGCTCATGGCGTGCCGCGCAGCGACGTCAGGCACCGGTGGACCACCCGGTCGAGGGAGACGCCGTTGGCGCCTTCGTCGAGCACTCCCAGCTCCGCCAGCTCTTCCAGAAGCGCGGTAGCGTGAGCGAGATCGATCTCCAACGCTTCCGCGACGTCTGCCGGCGAGGCGAGGTCGCCGGGATCGAAGTAGTCGACCCAGACACCGATCCGGTCTCGCAGACCCGCGCTCACGTCCGCCTGCTCGAGGAACCTGGCGGCCCAATCGCGGTCATCCGTGCCGCGCCTCGCCATGTCGAGCGCCTGTGCCTGGGTCCGCCCGCGCCGGACCACCGTGCTGATCAGATCCTCCACCAGCTCCGGCCAGCCGCCGGTGGCCTCGATCAACTTCGTCCTTGCTTCGACCACGTCGAACGGGCACTCCGGCCAACTGCGCAGACTGCCGACCGTCCACCGAGCCAGCCGGACCGGTTCGGCGCCGAGCTTCTCCGCTTCGTCGCGCTCCAGCACCAGCACCGCCGCCACGGACGACTCGGTCAGCAGCTGCTCCGCACGACGAATCTCCGCAGGTGACTTGCCCCGCAGGTCCGCGACGACGACCGTCGGCCGCCTGCGCCGCGAAGCGGCCTGCAAGGCCCTGGTCACGTCGGTCCCCATCTTGCAGATGTCCACGTTCAGGCTGCGCACCTTGGCGTAGTCGCTGACAGCCTCAGCGACTCGGTCGACACCGAGAGCAGCCGACCCGACTACGACGGACAGCCCTGAGGTCGAACCGGTCAGGTCGGACAGCTGCCCGTCGGTGAACGGGCTCCTGCGGTCGACCTCGTTGCCGTCGACCTGGAGCAGCCGGCGAGCGTCGCGCGGGTTGTATTCGTAGGGCAGGTCGAAGTCAGTTTCCTCCAGCTCGCGTTCCAGGTCCGACTTCGTACCGAGCATGTTGACCACGTTCGGGCTCCGCACCGCGAACCTGTCCTGCCCCGACAGCCGGATGAGCAACCCGAGCCCCACCATCTCGGTGAGGTGGATGCTGGTCTGGGTGACCGTCATGTCGTCGAACCCCGCGGGCCAGTACAGCCGGGCCAGCTCGAGGAGCTCGTCGGCGCCGTAATCCGCACCGAAGGAGTCCTTGAGGCTTTCCAGCGCAATGATCAGCATCAGGACCCGGTAGCGATCCTCGAGGTTGATCGTGATGCGCAGCCGTTCGGCGATCCGGGCCCGCACCCGGTCGCTCGCCGCGACCGCCTCGACATCGCTCTCCCTGATCCGCATCGGCAGGTCCTGGATCTGTGAGACCCGGCTGTGCAGCGTGCGCACCAATTCCTCGCAGAAGATCTGGATCAGGCTGGCCTGGTAGTTCGTCGCCGCGAGCAGTCGCCAGACCAGCTCGGGCTGTTCGAACGTGTAGCCCAACGCCGCGAGCGGCTCGGCGACGAGCTTTCGCGCGTCCGCCGCGTCCAGCGGGCCGACAAGGATATCGGGACCACCGTGAGCCAGCGGCACGTTCGACAGGTGCCCGAACCGCTGCACCTGGTGCAGACCGGCGAACACGACCTTGAACCGCCGCTCGGTGGACTCCATGAGTTCCTTGAGCCGCAACACGTTCGGGAACGTGGCCACACCGCCCGCCGTCGGCACTCCGCGAGAGTCGGCGGTTAGGAATGCATCGGCCTCGTCCGCCAGCAGAAGCAAACGCTTGCCGGGCTTGTTGTTGAGCCAGGTGCGGATCTGCGTGACCACATCGTCGGCGGAGACGTCGGCGGCCACCTTGGACTGCAGCACACCGCGTTCCTTGAGCAGGAGCACGAGCTCGCGCCAGATGCGGCCGGCGGGCTCGGCCTCGCCGATTCCGCGGCCCTTGAGGTCCAGGTAGACGGCGTGCTGGTCGTCGACCGAGTTGAACGTAGCCTCCACCCGGCGCAGCAACGCCGACTTGCCGAGCTGGCGTCCGCCGTAGATGAACAACCCGCCGCGTGGGTCGATCACTTCCGCAATTTCCTTGGCACGCCCCACGAACACCTCGGGCGGAACGAGACCCGCGACGAACGGGGTGTATGGGTTCAGCGCCGTCCAGGGCAACGTGACGCGCTGAGTGGCCCGCCACGATCCCGGTGCCTTCGCGGCAACCCAGCTGAACACGGCGGGGTCGACCACCAGCGCCTGGGCCGAGGTGCCGACGGCATGCGCCGCGAGCTGACGTCGCGCGCCCAGATCCATCGGGTGCAGGTACAGGACGACGTTGGCCCGGCCGGACTCCTCAGGACCGAGGACGTCGATCACGGTCCGTCCTCGGCGTTCGTCCGTCACCACGATCACGTTGTACTCGGACGCGGCGGATCCGAGCACCGACACGTACGAACCGTCGCTGGGCACTGCCTGCACGCGGAACTTGCGGAAGCCGAGGCGTTGCCGCTGGTTGTACTCCCGCGGCCTGGTCGACGAGTTCAGTCCCAGCGTGCGCAGGATGTCCTTCACCACCACCGGCAGCTGGTCACCGCTGTGCTGGCGGTTGTCGGTGAGCGAGTCCCACGCCTTCACTCCGACGGCGCCGAGTTCGGCCAGCTCACCGTCCTTCACGATCAGCTTGGCCCAGTGGGTGGCGCCGGTCTGCGGAGCCGTCAGGCCACGGGCGGCGCCATCGGCCAGGACGCCGGTGAACTCCTTGAGGTCCTGACCGGTGAGCTCGGCATACTCGGGCAGCGGTTTGCCCTCCCGGACGAAAGCCAGGAACTCCGCCGCAGTCACTGTGTCGTCGTCGTCGAGCAACCCGGCTACCCGCTGACGGTCCTGGTCGGAGAGCGTCAACGCGGCGAGTTCGGCGCGGAGTTCCTCGACCCAGGAACGCTGCTTGGCTTCGAGGCCGCTGACGAGATCACTCACTCGGCGTGCGGCCTCGTCGAACCGCCCATCGGGCACGTCGCCGAGCGTCAGCAGACGGCCGCTGACCGTCGACTCCTCGACCTGGTCCAAGAGGTTCTGCGTACGCACTCGGGCGAACAGCTCACGCGCCTTCATCAGGTCTGCGCGGTGCTTGCGCGCCAGTGACTCCCGCGCTGCGGCGACCTTCTCGCGAGCCGACGCGGCGAGCTGGTTTCCAGCCCAGAAGCCGGTCTCCGCCAGCTCGATCACCCTCAGCGCACTGCGGAGATCGCCGACCTCGCCGTAGGACCGCACCGCCGCGTCCAAGTCGAGCGGCTCGCTCAACCGCGCCAGCACCGCCGACGTGCGTGGATCGTCTTGGTCTGGCCGACCCTGCGCGTCGCGAGGCAGGTCCGGCAGCGGCAGGAGCACATCGGCGCTCGGCTCGGCGATATCAGGTGCCTCGCTGGACAGGGGCGAATCCCCCGGTCCGAAACCGGTCCAGACAGGACTGGTCGTTGTCTCCAACCACCTGTGCAGCAGTGACACTGCGGCACCGACCATCCCAGGAGGAACCTCAGCGGAGCCCGCGTCGGCGGCCGCGCGCAGCAGCTTCTGACCGAGCGCGGCATCATCGGACTCGGCGGCGGTCAACCTGCGGTGCACCGCGTCCGCCTCCTGCACGATCGCGCCAACCTCCTCGAGGGAGCGGCGCAGCGTGCGCAACGCGGTGGCCACGATGGGTACGCGAGACTGCTTGGGGGTTCTCATCGCCGCGTCGGCGGCCTTGATCATGCTGTCGATCGCTCCGGGCACCGCGAACTCGGCGGCCACGTCGGACACCGCCTGGCCGTTCGACGCGTTCTCGGACCACGCACGGACCGCCTCAAGTGCGTTCGACAGCGGCTGTCCCGTCACCATGAGCCGCTGCAGCACCCTCGTGGCGCGCTGGTAGTTGTTCTTGCGCCTGGGCAGCTCCTCCATGAGCACCGCAGCCTGCCTGCCGAGCTCGGCACGTGCCTCGTGCACGTCCTCCTCCGGCGGTACGAGCCCGACCTCGAAGTCGACGCGGAACTCGCGCCGCACCGCCGTGATGCACGTGTCCACCAACGTCTGCCAGGGCGCCGGTAACGTCAGCTCCGGACCGAGCTGGGCCAGCAGTGGATGACCCCACCCCGCGACCAGGCCGGCCCGGAGCACGGCCGTGGTCACCACGACCGCTGCCTCCGTGTCGACGCTCAGCTCCTGCGCGTCCAGGTCCAGCGCGGCGAGCACCGCGGTGGCCTCGGCGTTGCTCGTCACCGCGTAGGCGGCGGCGGCGAAGCGCAGCGCGGCTACCCGCCGGTCGAACTCCCCTGACATCGCCGTCACCCAGTAGGCCTCACCGAGCCTGCCCGCGCGCGTCAGGTCGACCGCGAGCGGCGGATCACCTTCGTCCCAGCCGTGCAGGAACTCGTCCTGCTGCGGAACCTCTTCGTGCTCCAGCGCGCTAGGGCCACTCTCGAGCACTACGTCCGCCATCGGCGGCAGCTCCGGAGTCTCGTTGGCCTGCAACGGTCCCTGAGGCTCGGACGGCGGGTCCGGCTCAGGTCGGGGATCGACGTCAGCCTCGAGCTGAGGCTCGGGCTCCGTGACACTCTCGACGTCAGAGGCGCCTGAGGACGTCAGCGTCGCGTATTCCTTCCGGAGCACGGCCAAGCTGTCCATCAACCCGCTCTTCGCCTCCTCGGGAAGCGTGCCGAGGATGGTCTCCAGCCCGCGAATCTGCTCGCTGAGCTCGTTGACGCGGGCAGCGACCGACTGCTCCTCGCGTTGCCGTTCGGCATCCAGCTGCCGCAGGTTCTCCAGGTACGCCTCGGCGTCGGCGAACGCCGCGTCCTCGGGAAGATCCAGCTCACGTAGGAGCTGTTCCCGCCGCTCGCTGTACTGGCTGAAGGGCGCGGTCAGGAGCGCCACAGCACCGCGCTCGACGTCGTCCGCCAGCCGACGCAAGGAAGCCGACGTCTCGGCGGCGAAGTTCTGGAACTCGGTCAACCGCTGATCGAGCTCCACGAGCCGGCCGCTGGTATCCCCTGCGCCGATGCGGTCAGTCACGTCGTGATCTCCACTGAGAATGAGGTCTGGCAAGGATTTCCTGGACGCGCCCCGGACGACGCCCTCGAGTTCGGCGCGATACCGCGTGGCGGTCGGCGTGGCCTGTACGTCACCGAGCAGGAGGCCGTACAACACCACCTTCCCGATAGGACGCCCGAGTGCGACGAGCATCTCGCCGAGGTGTTCTCTCGTCGGGTCAGCGACCATGGCCTCGTTGAACGACAGATGGTGCACGAGGAGGTCGGCGGCCGGAGACAGCACCGCCTCCGCGATCGGGACGAGCTGATGCGCCTGGGTTTTCGCCAGCCAGGCACGCGCCGCCAGGAGCTCGCGACGCACCGGCGCCCGCATGCCCCCAATGCCATGAGGCAGTTTGGCAACGGCGCGCAGCGGACCGCTCAGCATCAGGACCGCGCCGAGATCCACGTCGTTGAGCGACCTGAGCCACCTGCGGAAGTCGTTGGACACATCGACGGCGGCTATCACGGTCAGTAGTTGTACATCGCGCCAGACTCAACCTGTTAAGTGAACACTCAACATTACCCAAGTGGAGCAACCACATCCACATGAATACACCCGAACAGTCCAATGACGAGGCCTGATTGGGCGTACTGAATTCGGCTGATCTGCACCCGCACGGCTGACTCCAGGGAATACACACCAATAACGGGTTACACGCACAATGAACGCGACAAGGCACACGAGAATGCGTCCGCCCCACGCCGTCAAACCCTCACTGAGCTGGTCAATTGCCACTCCGGCGATTGGCGTCAACACACTGCGGACGCCCACATAGAATGTTGACAAGTTTTTGTCCTTGTATTGTCACCTTTGCCGCACTACGGCGAATCACAATCCCCATAGCACAAGCTCGCCAGACCTTGATCGTCGACCCCTCCGAATCTAACGGAAAGTGACGCTTCAGCCGGTGAGCGTGACGATCTTGAGCAGCTCAGCCACATCGCAACGGCCGCGACCCGGTTGACTCGTCGACTTCCTCACCGAACGCGGCCCTTGGACCAAGACCTGACGTTCCGCAGAGCGTTGCTCAAGCTCGGCCACGTGATGCCGGACTGATGAGCAGTTCTGCCAAGGTTGGCATCATGCGCGCGTTGGACCGACTCGGGTCACCTGCCCTTATGCCCTTGTGGAGGGCCGTGCACGACCGGATGTCGTCTGGCCATCAGGTCAGCCGGGTGAAGGCCGGCCCTCTCGACGCCGAGCAGCGGTCAGCTTTGGCCGATCTGCTGGGCACTGATCGCCTGCCGGGCGAGTACGCGACGGTGTCGATGGCCGCGCTCGACGAGTTGCTCACGTCCGCAGTGGGTGCCGGGGCGCGCGAGGTCGTCGTGGCCCTGCTGGGACCGCTGGACGACCGGGCCGGGCAGCGGGCGCTGGCCGATGCCGCGCGCGCCGAGCTGTGGACGTGGCTGGACAGCCATACCGTGGTCACCGGCCAACCGGCGTTGAAGGGGTGGGTGGACTCCGTTCGGCGGGCAGGGCTCATCGCCGGTTCCGTCGAGCGCACCAGGCACGAACTCGATCACGCCTTGCGAATCCTCGCCGCGTTGCCCGCAGCGGGCGTGCCACTGCCAGTGCTTGCGGAGAGCCTGCTCGGTGATCCGCACGCGCTGGACGAGGGAACGCGGGGCGCGGGGCTGGTCTTGCGGGCACTGGCGGAGCTGCACGGCGTGGAGCTGCCGGGGAACGCTCAGGAGCGTCGGGCGCTGTGGGAGAGCGCCGGGGTGGTCGAGGACGAGCTGTCGTCGGTCGTCTTGGCCGCCGGGCTGCGGTTGAGCGGTGTCGGTGGCCAGATCCTGCGGGTCTGCGCGGACGAGGGGTACGTCGCGGCCCTGACGTTGGCTCAGGTGCGGGCCACGTCGTTCGTCGGCGCGCCACAGGAGGTGTGGGTCTTCGAAAACCCGAGCGTGCTCGCGGTGGCGGTCGCCCGGCTCGGGTCCTCATGCCCGCCGATGGTGTGCACGTCGGGGTGGCCCAACAGCGCGGTGATCGCCCTGCTGCGCGGGCTGGCTGCGGAAGGATCCACACTGCGCTACCACGGCGACTTCGACGGTGAGGGCGTGCGGATCGCCGCGCACGTGATCGCACGCACGGGAGCCACGCCGTGGCGTATGTCGACTGAGGACTACCTGCGGGCGCTGGGTGACGGCACGCCGGTGGGACGGGTCACCGAGGCGCCCTGGGACGACGGGCTGGCGAACGCGATGCGCGAGCACGGGTCTGCGGTTCCAGAGGAGCGGGTCACCGTTCGCTTGCTGGACGAGCTCGTGGAACGCGGGCGGGTTGTCGGTGGTCTGCCGTAGCGTGCTCGGCTGAGGGGAGGAGGGGGTGCCTTGGTGGCCATGCGCGTGCCATCGGAGATGTTCCGGTTCACCACGGGCGAGCGGGCGGAGCCGTACGTCGCGATCCTGCACGCGTTCGGCGAGGCCAACGAACGGCTGGAGACCGCTCTCGGACTGGACGACGTGCGGTCGAGGCTCCGCTCTGTCGGCTGGCTCGATCCCCTGGACGACCAGGACCTCATCGACGCGCTGGGCAGCCTGCGCGGCTGGGGACTGCTCGACGTCACTCAGAACCACGCCGAGAACTACCGGACCGCCGACGAGTACGAGCGGCGCAACATCCAGTACTCGCTGACCAGACGAGGTGAGGCCGCACTGGCCGGGGTGGTGCACGCGATGGGCGTGCTGGCCTCGACCGGAGCGCTCCAGACCGCGGTGCTCGACGCGATCGCGGACCGGCTTGGTGAACTGGCCGCGAACCTGGGTGATCCCGCCGCGCCGGATCGCCGGGTCTTCAGCACGCTGGTCGAACTCGAAGGCAACCTGGAGGCCTTGCGGAGCAACACAAAGCAGTTCAACGGCGAACTCCAGCGACTGCTGCGCACCGAGGGCGCCGACCAGGACACCTTCCGCGAAGTCAAGGCGGCGACCGTGGCCTACCTCCAGGAGTTCACCACGAACCTGGAGCAGCGCACGCACGCGATCGCCCATCGGATCGCCATGGTGGAGGGCCACGGTGTGCCTCTGCTGCACCACCGGGCGCTGCTCGGCGCCGAGCTCCCGCCCGCTGCGGGTGAGGACGCGGAGGTGGCGTGGCTGGAGCTGCGCCGCGCGAGGTGGGAGGGGTTGCGTGCGTGGTTCCTCCCGGTGGACGGCAGCACACCCCGTGCGGAGCAGCTGTTCGCGGTCTCTCGGCGCGCGATCATCGCGTTGCTGCAGGTCCTGGACCGGATCACCGAGTCCCGGCGCCGGTCGACCAGTGCGACGGCCGACTTCCGTGAGCTGGCCCGCTGGTTCGCTGCGGCGCCGTCGGAGGAAGACCTGCACCTGCTGTGGGCCACGGCCTTCGGCTTCGGTTCGGCCAGGCACGCCCACCTCGCGCACGCCGATCCCGAACTGGTCAGCTCGTCGGCCGGCTGGTCCGAGGCACCGCCCGTGGAAGTGTCCGCGCTCCTGCGCAGTGCGGGCCGGACGGAGCGGTTCAGCCGCACCGGACGAGTGCGCGACGTGGCGGCGGTCAAGGCGGTGCGTGCCGAACGGGCTCGCGCTGAGCGGGCCGCGCTGAAGGCCGCCTGGGACCGGCTGGACACCGGGGGCGGTATCCAGCTCTCCCGGTTCGCGCAACTGGAACACGAGGTGCTCGAACGGCTGCTGGAGTTGCTCGGACGAGCCTTGTCCACAGCGCCCGACCGGCACGGCGTCCACCGGACCACCACAGGCGACGGACGGGTGGAGATCCTGCTGACCCCGCCGCGGGAGCATCGGGAGCACGCCGTGATCCGGAGCCCGCGCGGGGAGTTCATCAGCCCGGACTACGACGTCGAGATCCGCACACCGGGTGGCCGCGCGACACGGCCCCGGGAAGCCGAGGCCGGATGAGCAACCTGGCGAACCAGCTGGTCATCGCCGAGCGCGAGGAGGTCGCGCGGGCGATCCGCCTGCTCCTCGCGGCACCGCTGATCAGCGCCAGAACCACACCGGAGACCTTCGACCTCGTGCGCAGGCGGCGGGACCCGGTCGAGAAGTGGTTCGACTACTACTGCGGATGGTCGCTCGTGGTCGAGCCACGCTTGGGATACGCGCGGCTGGCCAAGGTCAGGGTCGCCACCGATCCCACCCGTCCGGCACGACGGCACCGCGCCGGACGTGCCCCGTTCGACCGCCGCCGGTACACGCTGATGTGCGTGGTAGCCGCCGAACTGCTGGCGATTCCGGTCACCACCATCGGGTTGTTGGCGGACCGCGTCGTCCAGGCGTGCGCCGCGGACCCGGCCCTGCCGCGGTTCGACACGTCCAGTCGTGCCGAGCGAATGGCGTTCGTCGACGCGCTGCGCCTGCTGGAATCGTTCGGCGCGGTCGAGGTGGTGGACGGCGCCACCGACGCGTACGTGGACTCCACTGCGGCGAAGGTCCTCTACCGGGTGGATGCCACGCTGCTCATGCGCCTGCCAGCGGCCCCGGTCGGCGCCTCGCAGGTGGTGGTGCCCGCCGACGAGGTCCCGCTGCGCTTCCCGGAGCTGCTGACGAGACTGGCCCGCGAACGGCGTTACGGCGACACCGAGGACGACGTGTCCGACGTGCGGCGCAACCTGCGGTTGCGGCACTCGGTGTTCCGCCGGCTCGTCGAGGATCCGGTCGTGCACCGCGACGAGCTGACGCCCGCGGAACTCGCCTACCTGGAGTCCCCGACCGGTGGGCAACTCCTGCGCCGGGCCGCGGATCAGGCGGGCTTCCTGGTGGAGGAACGTGCCGAGGGCGTCATGCTGCTCGACCCGGACGGCCTGGCCACCGACAGCCGGTTCCCGGACGACTCGAGCAACGCCAAGGTCGCCGCCCTGCTGCTCCTGGACGGAATCGCTTCCACGGCCGGACCGGTCGCCGTTGAACAGCTGCACGGCGAGGCCGACGCGCTGCTGAGCCGATTCCCCAAGTGGGCCAAGGGTTACCGCGGCGAGAACGGTTCCGGCCGGCTTGTCGCCGACGCGCTGGACGTGCTGGTCGCGTTCGGCCTCGTCCGGGTCGGCGGCGGAGTCGTGCGCGCCCGTCCCGCAGCCGCCCGCTACTCGGTGACCCGAACCAGCACTGACGACGTCGAGGACGAGCCATGACGGTGACCGAACTGCCGAGCGCCATCACCGTCACCGGCGAGGAGCCCGAAGCGGTGGCCAGGTGGGCACCGGAACGCGCCGGGATCCTGAACGTGTGGCGCTACTACGACGAGGTCTTCCGGTTCCACAAAGGACGATTGCTGCTGCGCGGCCCCAACGGCACTGGCAAGTCGAAGGCGCTGGAACTGCTCCTGCCCTTCCTGTTCGACGCCAACCTGCGCGCCAACCGGCTCTCCACGTTCGGCACGTCCGAGCGGACCATGCACTGGAACCTGATGGGAGACGGCGCGTCCGGTACCACCAGGGTCGGCTACGTTTGGCTGGAGTTCCGCTTTCCCGGTGCGGGCGGCTCGCCGGACAGGTGGTTCTCCTGCGGCGCACGGCTGGCCGCGACCAGGCACACCACCACCGTGCACCCGGACTACTTCACCACCGAACTGCGCATCGGTGTGCCGGACGGCCTCTCGCTCACCGATCCGAACGGCGCACCCCTCACGACCAAGGCCCTGGAAGCCGCGCTCGGCGAGCGGGGGGTGCTCCACCAGAACGCCGCGGACTACCGGGCCACTGTGCGCTCGACCCTGTTCCAGGGGTTGAGCGAGCAGCGCTACGACGCGCTCATCACGGCCCTGCTCCAGCTCCGCACTCCCAAGCTCTCGCAGCGGCTCGACCCCGTGCTGCTGTCCACGCTGCTGTCCAGGGCGCTGCCGCCTCTGGGCGAGGCGGAGATCAGCGACCTGGCCGAGGGCTTCGAACGCCTTGACCGGCAACGTGAACAGCTCAACCGCATGGACGCGGAAGTGGAAGCAGCGCAGCGTCTCAGTGCAAGGCAACGCGCGTACGCCCAGCGTGTGTTGCGCGCCGCCGCGGCGAAGCTGATCTCCGCGACGACCGAGCTCGGCAACCTGGCGGAGGCCGCGAAGCTCTCGGCAGAGGAGCACGACCGTGCGGCGCGGCGCAAGGAAGAAGCCGAAGAACTCGAGGATCAGCTGGAACGGCGGATCATCGAAACCGAAGGGCGCGTCCAAGGCCTGATCGGTAGTGAGGCGTACCGGAAGGGTGAACAGCTCGACCGGCTGCGAACCCAGGTCCGCCAGGCGCGTGCGTCCGCCACGGCGAGGCGCACCGACGCGACCCGCCATCGCGAGACCGCCCAGGCCGATGTGGAGGCCGCGGACACCGCCGCCAGGCACGCGGAAGCACGGACCAGGACCACCGCGGCGCTCGCCGACGTCGCCTCAACCGACGCCACCCGCGTCGGGCTGGCCTCCGTCCACGCGGAGATCGCCCGAACACTCGCCGACCCCGCGAGGTCACGGGCCCTGCTGCGCGCCGCGGTGCAGGCACGAGGCGAACAGGTGGAGGCCGTACGCGCCGCGTTGCGCGAGCACGAGGTCGCCGTCGCCGGCAGGGAGGAGTCGGAGCAGGCCCTCGACGAGGCCAGGGAAGCACTCGCGGAGGCCGCTGAACGACGCGCAGAGCTGAGCGACCGCCGGGACGTTGCGCTCGCGGAGCTGCGAGCCGCCATCGTGACCTGGGCGGCGAGCTGCCGCGAACTCACCTTCCCCGAGCCCGGCGCGCTGGCAGGCCTCGCCGCGGTGGAGACCGCCCTGCTGACCCAGGTCGATGCCGTCGCGAGCCGCGTGCTGGACGCCGTCACCAGAGAGGACACCCTGGTCGAAACGGCGCGGGAAGACGCCGAACGTGAACGCGGCGCACTGCGCGAGGAGGTCCGCCGGCTGCTAACCGAACAGGATCTGCCTCCCCTGCCACCACACACCCGCACCACCGACCGCGCAACGATGAACGGCGCGCCGCTTTGGCGGCTGGTCCGCTTCGCCGACGCTGTGCCCGAGGAGATCCGCGCGTCGGTGGAGGCCGCACTCCAGGCGTCGGGCCTGTTGGACGCCTGGGTCGGCCGCGACGGCGCGATCACCGGGCACGACACGTTCGCCGTGCCCGGCTCCGTACCCGCGGCGCCGGGCCGGTCGCTCACCGAAGTCCTCGTGCCCGAGCTGGACACGCCCGTGGCCACCGGTGTCGTCATCCGCCTGCTGGGCGAGGTGGCCTACGGGGAGCACCCGCCGGAGGGGCACCCGGCGGCGATCGGCGCCGATGGCGGCTGGCGCCTGGGCACCCTGCGCGGCACGTGGCAGAAGGATGAGGCCGCACACATCGGCGCGCTCGCCCGGCAGCGGGCCCGGCAGCGCCGGTTGACCGAGCTGCGCGAGCACATCACCGCGTCGGAGGAGCTGATCGAGACGCACACCGCCGCGCTGCGTTCGCTGGCGTCACGCAGGTTGGCCGTCCAGGCCGAGCGGGCTGCGCGGCCCGGCCACGCCGACGCGGACGCGGCCCTGGAAGCACTCACCAGGGCGGAGGCGGCGGTCTCCACTGCTGACGGCGTAGTCCGGCGCTCGCTGGACACCCTGTCGAAGCGCGAGCAGCGCGTGGACCGTGCCCTGCGCGAGCTGACCGCGGCCGCGGCCGAACACGGCCTGCCCACGGAGCGAAAGGCGCTCAACGCCGTGGCGGACGCCGTGAACGCCTTCCGCGCCGCCGCCGACGCGTGGATCGACGAGCACGCCACCCTGGTCGCGACGCGCCGCGAAGCCGACCGAACTGCCGAGCAGGCACAGCGTTCCCGGCTCGCCGCCGAGCAGCGAGAGGACGAGGCGCACGAAGCCGAAGCCGTAGCCAGCAGACTGGACAGTGAGCTGGACGCCGTCGAAGGCACCATCGGCGTCGACTACCGGGACGTGCTCGACCAGCTCAGCGCCCTGCGGGTCGAGCTCGACGAGTTCAAGCAGCAAGCGAGCAGGAACCGCAGGGAGATCAGCGGCCTGGCCGAGCGGCTGGGCGAGCTGACCAGCCGGCGTGCCACCGACGCGGAGGCCCGCGACAGCGCCACCCGCCTTCGCGACCAGGCGGCAACTCGGTTCCGCCATCTGGCGAACGGCAGCTTCCCCGCGGACAGCGGCTTGCACGACCTGGCCGCGTTCACCGGGGCGCTCACGACGTCCGCCGGTGTTCGGGCGGCCCTCGACGCGGCGAGGACGGTCGCGGCCTCGTGGCCGACGCTGCCCCACTCACCGAAGAACCTCGGCGACGCCGCACATCGGTTGGCCGAGGAGGTGCACGCGTCCCGCGAGGTGCTCGGTGGTCGCGCCGACCTCGAACTCGACTCCGACGAGGACGTCCAGGTTTTCTCCGCGATGGTGGACGGGATGCGCATCGGCGCGTCGGCGCTGTTCGAGCGGCTCCGATCCGACGCGGAGCGCAGCCGGGAGGACATCACCGCACAAGAACGCGAACTGTTCGACCGAACCCTCACCGGCGACACCCGCCGCCACCTCGCCGCCCGAATACGGCAGGCTCACGAGCTGGTCGACGGCATGAACGCCCGTTTGGAGCGCGTGCGCACGGCGTCCAAGGTGGCGGTGCGGCTGGTGTGGGAAGTCTCGCCGGACCTGCCGGCCGGCACGAAGGCGGCACGCGACCTCCTGCTCAAGGATCCAGTGCGGTTGAGCGAGGCCGATCGCGAGTCGCTGCACCGATTCTTCCGCGAGCGCGTCGAGCAGGCCAAGAGCGACGAATCCGCCGCAGGCTGGGAACAGCAACTGGGGCAGGTGTTCGACTACACCGCCTGGCACCGGTTCGTGGTGAAACTCGACCGCATGAACGGCACGGGCTGGCAGCCGTTGACCAAGAAACTCCACGGAGCGCTCTCCGGCGGCGAGAAAGCGATCGCCCTGCACCTACCCCTGTTCGCCGCCGTGGCGGCCCACTACCAGGCTGTCGCCGGAGCACCGCGGGTCATCCTGCTGGACGAGGTCTTCGTCGGCGTCGACACCGTCAACCGCGGCCAGGTCTTCGAGCTGCTGTCCGCACTGGACCTGGACCTGGTGCTCACCTCGGACCACGAGTGGTGCACCTACCGTGAACTGGACGGCATCGCGATCCATCAGCTGATCACAGGGGGAGACGGAGAAGAGGCCGTCACCACAGCCCGCTTCGTGTGGAACGGCACCGAGGTACTCGACGAGCGGGAAGAGGAGGACGACTGAAGGGCTCATGCGGACTGGCACATGGGCCGATCTACGGTGTCCATCGAAGTCCCCCGGTCGCCCCTTCCTCCTGTCTCCCATGACCAGTCGGCGCTTCCCAGCGTGGAGGCTGTATGGGCGCACCGGCGCCAGGCGGCCGAGGCGGAGTGATCGCAATGAACACCGACAGTGCGGTGCTCAGGTAGCAGCTGCAGGAATGGCTCGCGGCCTGGATACCAGCTGACCAACTCCAGCCGCCCGGCCGAGCTCCTTCATCGGCCGGAACTACCGAGGTACAGCGGACTTCATGGCCAGGTTCACCGCCACGATCGCGACGATGACCAGCACCAGCGCCGTGGCCGCGTAGACGAAAACTTGCGCGTAGCTGGTGCGGCTGCGAATGCGAAACGTCGCGAATGCCGTACCCAGCGAGCAGACGACGGGCGGCAGCCAAAGCCAGCTGGGATACTTCACGGCTCCGGCGATCGACGACAGGACCAGAACGGCAGGGATGACGTATCCGGCCCAGTGGTACCGGCGAATGTTGTGGTCGTATTCGAACGGGGGCCGCGGGGTCGACGTCACGGTGATCGCCTCTCAGGTGAGCCAGCTGCGGTCGGAGAAGTCCTCGTCCTCGTAGCCTTCGGGCGGATTCTGCCGCCGAGTCCTCGCCGGCGGCGTCTCGGGTTCGCCAGCCAGTCGATCAAGGGCGGCACGCCCTAGCTCTTCCTGTTCGGCACGTTGCTCGTCCGAAAGACCTCCATACCACTCCTGGAACTGGGCCACTCCCGGTTCTAGTGCGGAGGCGTAGCTACTGGAGGTCATCACCTCACGCGGTGTGATTCGCCCGGCCAGCAGCTCTCTGGCCATTTCCGCCAACGCTGGACTCTTGCTGTTGATGGAGAGCTTCTGCAGCAGCTTTCGCCGAACCGCGTCGTTGGTCGGGTCTGCGGAGAACCGTGGTTGTCCAGGGTCGGCCACTGCTACCTCGCCCCCGGATTGTGGTAGCCGTCGGCGGGGAACGGGTGGGCCTTGAACGCACCGTTCGATCCGATCAGGTTGAGGATCTCGCCGTGAATGCCCCGGACCAGGTTCTGCACCTTCATGATCAGGTCGGTGACAGCCTTCCAGTCGCGGACGATCGCCGCGCACTGAAGGGCGGCCAGTGACCACAGGACCGCTGGTCCAACGCCGGTCTCCACCAGCACACCTCCGGCTGCCACCTCCACGGCGGCCCAGAATGCCCAGTCGAAGATGCCCTGGATGAGGTCGCCGGCCGTCTCAGCCATCTCCCACACGCCCTTGGCGGCTTCCAGGTACCTGTCCCGGAGGCTGACCAGTGCCTGCTGGTGACTTTCGATCGTGGTGCCGAAAGCGCCGAAGTACTGGAACGCTCCATTTGCGGCGTTGCCGTGCCAGGTCTCCAGCAGGGCACCCAGGTTGATCCGAAGGTCGTAGGCGACGTCCTCGCAGAAGAAACTAAGAGAGTTGAAGGTGCTCGCGCACTTGGCGATTGCCTCCCAATCTCCGGTGATGACCTTCGCCAACTCCTCCACCGGGTTGACGCCGATCGTCTCCTTCAGGATCTGGGCGATCCACCAGCCGGGGCTGAGCAGGTTCGTGAGATCGTTGAGGATCTGAATGGGGTTCTGGAAGTCCTCCGGCTTTCCGGGTTCGGTCAGCCGCCCCGCTGGGAACCGTGCCTGCCACACGACGCTTATGGTGCCGCCTTGGTCGATTCCGCCTGGCAGTGGCGGAAGCTTCGGCGGATCCCCTGGGTTCGGGTAGGTCGAGTCCAACTGCTCGGCCGAACCCCGATCGGTCGAGTCGTACATCTTCACCGACGCGTCCAGGGCACTCGCACAGGAACCCAAGACCTCGGCCAGCCGCCGCATCGCGGCAACGACATCCGACCGAACCTGCTCATGCGACGACGTCAGGAGGTTGATCACGCCCTCACCCGCGGACGGGCCTACCGTGAGGTTGCGCTCAGCGTATCCGGCAGCCGGAACAGCGTCCTCGTGATGATTTCGCACGAGACCCGCATAGGAGTTCAGCTGAAAGGCGTTCACGGCAAAGCTCATTGAACCCCTCCGTCCAGCGCCAGACAGGAGCAGACAACAACCAAGTCAACCCATCTGGACAATAGGGAGTCGTAGCCACATCGATTCACCACGACACCTCACGGCAGTGGCATGTAACTCGATCAGGTGATCCAGCACCTCATCACCGGGCTCGTCCGGCTCGTTCGATCGGTCTTCTGCCGGCTCCTCCACCTCGACCGTGGAAGCGGGCTGCGGTGAAGCCCTGGGAGCACGGTTTGGGAGCAACTCCGTGCCCTAAACACGCCGGAACGGCCCTCAAAGGACCTGAACGGAACCGCGCCGACCTGCATGAGTCTTGTTTCCACATGTCAGCGTAGTTCTTGCCTCAAGATTCTCGAATTCGCAGGTCAGCGAATCGAATCGACACCCATTGGACCGCCGGCGACCTCTTCGCCACCACCTAAGAGGTCACCGGGAAGGAGACCTTCCCTGCTGGTGAGCAAGTGCGATGCACCGAACATTGACGACCGCGCGTCAGACGGAAGACAATTATGTCTTCGTCGCTAAGTTTCACCTGCAAGAGCATCGCGGCCGCACGCAAACACGACGGTCTCGAGGGAGGGCGAACGCAGCCGCAAGCAGGCCACCAGCTACGGACCCCGGTCAACACGCCAACGAACTTGATCTCACCGACCTCGACATCTCCTTCCCGGAGCGGCATGTCCAGGGTTCGTCCACTTGAGATTGATCCGCCTTGATGCACTGAACAACCGCACGTCCGGGCCGTCGCCACCGAACGCCAGCGCTCAGCAGTTTGATGTCGGACACGCAGGCGAAGTCGCCGCCGCTCATACGCGCACCCGCCAGGGCTGTCCGTCAACCCCGAGTGCTGGCGTGTCCGGCGACACCGCAGCGCAACGTGACGCCGACGCCACTTCGGACCTGCCGATCTCCACGGACGCATCACCAGCAATCTGACCTTGAATTGTCATATTCCGCGCCCGAGTGCCAGATGGTGGCCACATCAACCAGACCACTCCACCGTACGGCCGACCGCCTAGGCGACACGGACGACGCTCTTCCGCGCTTCAACCAATCGGACGTACAACGGCAGCCTTGAGGCTGAACTTCCCGATGCTACGATATGAGCTTCCGCCCATTTGGACAGAAAGGACAATTTCTGTCATGTCCACACAAATTTGGCAACCAGACCCTTCCGCCAACTTTTCCACGCGCTTGGGAATCGCGCCCCAGGAGCCGGGAAGCGGCCGAAGCCCGGGAGAAACTGGTAGCGGCGGCGAGGGAGGCTGCCCGGACATCTGGCAGCTCGACAATGGCGATGTCGCGGTGATTGGTCGCGATCTCACCCGTGCATATGCGAGGCGCTTGCCGAGTGGCGTCAGCGTCGGTCCTGACGAACGACTCGTGGTGCTACCCCGCGGAATGATGATCGCAGCGAAAGCGGACATCCCAGATGCATGATCTGCCCAACCTCGAAGATGGTGTACGACTACTCGGAGCCGACTACTACAACCACTTCAATGAGCACTTCTGGCAGACCGGCCGACCCGGCTTCTGGAAACTCGAACGGTTGCAGCACTTTGAGGAACCCGGAGACGAGAGCTGGGTCGCGTTCGACAGGGGAGACTGGCACCACTCTCTCGCACTGCTCGAAGAGCGCAGACCTGCACTGCACACGCACTACGCGAAGATTGCGAACGCGAAGTTCGAGACCTTTCGAATTCGAGTAGTCGAGCATCCGCTGACGGAGTACATGCAGTGGGAGCTACATCTACTCCACCTGAGGGACCAACTCGGCGGATACACGCGAATTCTGCCCGTACACGAAGTCAGGCAGTTCGAGGAAGAATCTCGACTCCCCGAGCTCATCACCCTCGGCAACGACGTGATGTACGAAATACTCTATGACGAAAATGGTCTACAAGAAGGCGGTGTTCTCCACACCGGAGTCTCCCTGATCGCCCGTTGCCGTGAGTTCATCAAAAGCCTTTACGAAAAAGGAGAGCCGATCAGCACATACTTTGGACGCGAGGTCGAACCGTTGGAGCCGCCGCTCAGGAGTCGGTGATGCGGCCCGACGAACAGCCTCAGGTCAGTTCTGAGCTTTCCGGGTCCGCCTTCGACGTCGTGCAGGCCCGGGATGTCGAAGGCGGGATTCACTTCCACGGTTCGCGTGAGCACGAACAGCAGCGACCGAGCCAACTGCCCGGAGGCACAAGCGGATTCGTGAACCGTCTGCACGAACTCACACGCCTCAACGAGGTGCTCGAGCACGCCGACGACGAGTTTCTCGCCGTCGGCGTCTACGTGATCACCGGAACCGCCGGTGTCGGCAAGACATCACTGGCACTCCACTGGGCACACAGTGTCCGGCGCCATTTCGCGGACGGTCAGCTCTACGTCAACCTGCGCGGTTACGACCCCGGCGCCCCAGTAACGGCGGAACAGGCCCTGCATCAGTTCCTCAGAGCGCTAGGCGTGCCCGCCGACGGGATCCCGGTCGCGTTGGAAGACAGGTCGGCGATGTTCCGCTCCTTGCTCGCAGATCGGCGCGTCCTCATCATTCTCGACAACGCCGCGAACCCAGGCCAGGTGCGGCCGCTGCTGCCCGGCAGCGCCACTTGCCTAGTCCTGGTCACCAGCCGAAACCGCTTCTCCGGCCTGGTTGCCAGGGATGGCGCCCAGCGGCTCGTCCTGGACATGCTCACCGAGGACGAGGCGGTCCGGCTTCTGCGCACAGTCACTGCCAACTACCGAGTCAACGACGAGGCGAGCGACCTCGTCGAGCTGGCTCGACTGTGCGCGCGGCTGCCACTGGCTTTGCGCATCGCCGCGGAACGCGCGTCGAGCCGCCCGTTGATGATGCTGCACGAATTGATAGACGACCTGCGTGACGAATCAGCGTTGTGGGACGCGCTCGCCGCCGATCAGGACGACGAGTCAGACGCCGTGCGCACTGTGTTCGCCTGGTCTTACCGCGCGTTGCCAGCAGCGGCCGCGCGGTTGTTCTGCTTGCTCGGACTGCACCCAGGGCCGGAGTTCTCCGTCAATGCGGCCGCGGCGCTGGGCGGCCTCGGCCTGTCGTCCACCAGGAAACTGCTCGACGTGCTGATCGGTGCGCATGTGCTGGAACAGCACGCGCCGAACCGCTTCCAGTTCCATGACCTGTTGCGCATCTACGCAGCGCAGCAGGCGTTCCAACACGAGGACGCCACCGCCAGGAGGGATGCTTTGGAACGAGGGCTCGGCTGGTACCTCCACACCTTGTCGAACGCGACAACGATCATCGCGCCACTCGACAGGCGCATCGCCCTGGCACCGTTGTCCGCGAACACGACACCTCTGCACTTCGAGAACCGAGCAGACGCGGTCGAGTGGTATGAAAGCGAACGTGCGAACCTCGTCGCGGCCGTTCGCGCTGCAGCCTCAGTGGGACAGGACGACATCGCGTGGCAGTTGCCGGTGTTGCTACGCAGCATCTACATCAGCCAAAACCCGTTCGAGGACTGGATCGAGACGAGCTCGACCGGGTTGAAAGCCGCCGAGCGGATCGGTGATCTGGCCGGTCAGGGCGAGGTGCTCGACAGTCTCGGCAAGGCCTACCTCCAGTCTCAAAGGCTGCCTCAAGCCGCGGAATGTCATTCGAGGGCACTGGCCATCCGCATGGAGATCGGCGACCGCTACGGAGAAATGGTGTCAGTCAACGCACTTGGGCTGCTCGACTGGCGTAGCCGCAGGCTTACTACAGCCGTCGAGCACTTCCGACAATGCCTTGAGATCGCTCATGCCCTGGGTGACCGCCGCTGGCAGGCGCTGGCGATGACTAACCTCGGCTGCGCCCAGTACGATCTCATGGAGATCCCGACCGCGGTCGACGCCCTGAGCCGGTCCGTGGTGGTTTACCAGGACATCGGTGATCGCGCCTACGAGGGCAACGCGTTGTTCTACCTCGCGATGGCGCAACGGGAGAATGGCGAACTCGACGCGGCGGCAGAGTCGATCGAACGAGCACTCGCGATCGCCGATGAAGACCACCACGTTGCCTGGGAGGCGTTCTGGCTGGTCGAACTGGGCCGGATCCAACGTGCTAGAGGCGATGTAGCCGATTCCCTGCTCTCCTATCAACGATCCGTAGTGGCTCAGCGCCGGCTCAACGACCGCAATCGGGAAGCACAGGCGCTCGACGGGGCCGGGGAGGCCTATCGGGAACTGGGCAGAGCTGAGGAGGCGGAAAAATTTCACCGAACCGCCGTGTCCGCTTTCAGGGAAACCGCCGACCGCTGGTCGCTTGCCCGGGCACTTACCAACCTCACGCTTGCTCTGAACGACTCCGAACGGCCGGAGCAGGCCGCCGCCACGCAGCAGGAGGCGATCGCCACGCTCGCTGAGTTCGACGAACCACGAGCACGCCAGCTCGTGACGCTGCTGCAGAACACAAACCGGTGAGTGCACTTGTCGCTTCACACAACGACCGGCTGCGTGCGATTGATCCCGACGTCGCTCCGGCGAACCCGCTCACCGACGCAGTGATCAAGGCAGCCCACATGGCCGGAACGATCCGCACGCACCAGTACGCGGAGTCCGACGCCTCCGCATTGTGGGGTTCACTGGTTCGCCACGTGCTGCATCTGCGCTGGTCCGGTGAGCACGCTTTGGTGCCGGTGGTGGCCGATCTGCTGGACAGGATCACGACGGCACCATCGTGGACGGGAGACACCAGCGCGTCGCTGACATGGCCGAGCCGCGACCTGACCTGCGCCGGGGCCTTCCTCCGGCAGGGCATGGCTCCGCTGACTGTGCTCGGGATGCGCGGTTTGCGGAGGCACCCTCCATCACGTTCGATCCAGCCCGCCGGGCCAGGTCACCTCGACGCGATCACCGATATGGCGGTCCGCCTCCACCGAATGGAGGTGCTGCTCGGCGCCCTGCCCGATCGGCCATGCCTCACCGAGCGCCTCCACAGCGAGTTGGGCGTGGCCCTGCGGGATCCCGTGCACCGCATTCACGTCGCAGCGGAACACGGCCTGGTCGTAGGGTTCATCCACGCGCAGGTGCCACACGGCGCGTGGATCGAAGCGCAGGTGACGCCTGGTCCGGCGGGATACATCTCCAGATTGTTCGTCGACCCGGCGAAACGTGGGCGCGGTATCGCCACAGCACTTGCGACAGCGATGGAGAATGAGCTGAGCGAACACGGCGCCCGAGTAGCATTGTTGCACTACAGCCTCACCAATCCGGACGGCGCAGCGTTCTGGATCAAACGCGGTTACCGATCTGTCCTCACCACCTGGTCGATTCGGCCGTCGCCTGTCAACAACTCAGGTCAGTCCCGACCCCTCCCGCCCAGCTCAGATGGACGTGCCTGAGCAAAGAACGCGGGAGATCCCGTGCTCTCAAAGGTAATCACGGCAGTAATCTCTCAGGCGGCGACGGACGTGGAGCCGTTTGCACTACGGCAGGGGAACACCCTGCTTCACCAGACTCTGTTGTGGTCCAATGCACCACCTTGCGTCGAAGTGTCGCTTCGCTGGCCCTGCTCACCGTGTTCAGCAATCCGTCGATCGAGTTGTCGATGATCGCGGCCATCTGTTCCGAGCCCGGCACTTGCTCGAACCGCCACTTGGCGATCTCGCGGTCTTGACCAAGCGATCACGAATGCGCCCTTCGACCGGGAAAGTGTTTCAGGAGCTCGACTGACGCACTGCGGAAGCCTTGAGGAGTTTGTCGATGCTCTCACCGAACTGTGCGCCGGCGTCCGTGACAGCGAAGTTCAGATCACCTCCGTGAGTGCGAACCGGCACAAGCGACTGAAGCGGGCCTGGCTCGTACTTTCATCGGAAGACATTGATTCCTTTCAGGCCCGTCTACAGGATCGAATCCGCAAACTGCGCCGCCGATATCGCAAGGGCGCCGGGTTGCGCTCTACAGGTCTCGTCTTCCGCGACATGCTCGACCTCATCGCGGATCGCGCCGGCAACCCCTACGACGTGATCCTGTCCTTGGGCGAACTCGGCTATGCCTTGCCCCTGTGATACTCGACATCGCACGCACCGAGCTCCTGAAATCCATCAGTAGCGCCTTGGCCGAAGGCCCGGAGCACCAGGCCTACAAGTTCGACAGGGTGTTCTGGGTGACCGCCCAGGACCCAGTGAGCCTTTGCAGATCGTTCCCGGTGATCAAAGAGGCGCTGCTGCGCTGGACAGGACATCAGCGCGGCGACAACGCGATCACCGTGCCTGGCCGAACCCAGCGCAGGATCGACACGAGCGTGCTCGCCGGGATCGCCACGCAGCCGGCGGTCGGGGCGCCGTTCGTGACGTGCACGAAGAACGCGCTTCCGCCGCCTGGGACCCGTTGCGCGTTCACACCCATCACCAAGGAATAGTCGTATACAGCGCCGTGCTCGCCCAGGTTCTCCGACGTGCTTTCGTTGAACGGGCACGTTCCGCGCGCACACCGCTGATGGGTGTTGTAGTCGGGACTGTTGACGTCACTGACCCACCAGTCCGAGTTGTCGATGCGCAGGTACGACAACCCGGCACCAGGATCGGCCTGCCTGCCGAACGCGCTCGTGATCGCGAAGACACCAGCCGGCGTGGCGGACGACGACTCGCCGTAGGAGCTCGAGATGCCTGGTGAGCCGACCTTGGCCGCGACGCCACCGAGCACCTGCGCCCAGTCATTCCCCGACCTCTGCCACGTGGACAACGTCGCGTTGGAGCCTCCCGCACCCACAACCGAGATCACCTGAGCAGCACTGCCGACACGATTTGCGAACCACGGCGCCTCGACACGCTGCACCGTGTTCACGGGCGCGGCCACGGCAGCGGGCCGCGGCACGGAGGAGTTGGTGGTGACGGACGACTTGGCCACACTGCTGGCCGACATCGTCGTGGGGACGACGCTGGAGCTCGGATCGGAGGACGAGCCAGCCGTTGTCAGCTCGGCGGAGGTGGACCGCTGCGTGTCCGAAGCAGTGACGGGAGCAGCCTGCGGAGACCCGTTGCCGGACACCATGACGAGTGCGGCAACGGCGACCGCAGCCACGATGGGGCACAGGACTCGAACAGGAACAGGAACCTTGGCCAGGCGCCGGAACATGACACTCTCCACGCAAGATCGGCCACGGACGGCATGTGCCGTCCGTGGCCGACCGGATCAGAAGAACCGGATCAGAAGAACTCTGCGAGCACCGCCGCGGCGTTCGCGTCATCCAACCAGACGATGGCGTAGTCGATGCCGCGCAACCGGAAGACCCCGGTCGTCAGCTCGTGCTGTGCCTCGGTCTCGTCATAGATCTCCTGCACGTACTCCGTCGCGGCACCGGACGAGTCCACCGTGACGACGTTGAGCTCCAGCACCTCGTGCGGTCGCTCCTCGCCCTTCTGAGCGACGACGTCCCTCTTCAGGCACAGGTATCCGGACGTCTCACGATCCCGCTCGAGACGTGCGACCTTGCCACTGAACCCGGCGAGTTCCGGTGACAACGGGATCGGATCGGCATAAGTGTCCCGTTTGCGGAACAACGGCATCACTCACCTCCTCCTGAACCAGGGCTTGCGGTGCACGATGTGGAAGTTGAAGTAATCATGCCGTCCCTTGGTGCTGTTGGTCAGGTTGGACGACCATGCGTTGTGCTTCCGCACCGGGCCGCGCCATGCGCGCGTGCCGTTCTGGAGCCAGGTTGAACCGTTCTTCGCCTTCGTTTTGGTTGCGCGGCTCCATCCGGTCCACATACGTCCCGCGATCCGCGAGGCGTTGCGTGAAGCCTTGATCGAGCCGCCGGCCATCTGGCCGGCTCGCAGGGCGTTGCCCGCCTTCACCACGATTCTCGTGGCGTTGAAGACGGTGGTCGCCGCGCCCATCGTGAGCGCGCCCGCCGCGTACATGGCGGCCTTGCCCCAGTTGCCCTGGACGGCGTTGCCCACCGCGGCGACACCACTGGCGATCGCGCCGATCGGACCGGGCACCCACGACACGACCTCGGCGACCTTCGTGACGGCCTTCACAATGCGGCTGAACCACGAGTTGCCGTCGAGGTCCATCGCGTTGATCGGGTCGCCGACCACGTAGTCGTAGTCGTTGGCGCTGCCGCCGTCGACCGGGTCGACCGACAGGAATCGGCCGAGCAGCGGGCTGTACGGCCGTGCTCCCATCTGGACCAGCGACAACCCACCGGTGTGCTCGTAGGCCCGCTGGTGCTGGCCGAGCCACCCGTAGTCCATCGAGCCGGGCGAGTTGTCCGGCACGTTCTGCGGGTCGACGGTGCCGTCGGGCTTCAGCGGCTGGCCGTAGGGGTCGAACGTGCGCAGCTCGCCTGCCTGGCGGCCCGCCGCGTCCGTGGTCAGGACGAGGTCACCGCGCACCGACGGGTGGTCGAACGACGGCGTGAAGGCACCGTCCGAGCCGACCTTCGTCGTGTAGAGCACGCCACCGGGCAACGACAACGTCAGCGACGTGAGCCGGCCGTCCGCGTTGAGCGTCAGGTCAGGTGTGTCGCCGTCACCGGAGAAGCCGTAGCGGGTGACTGTGTTGTTGTCGCAGTTGTGGGGATCCCGGCGCACGATGCGGTTGGTCGCGTCGCGGGTGTAGCTGACGTTCGCGTTGAGCGCGGCGTTGGGCCCTGTGGTCTGGGCCCCGATGCTGCGATCCGACCCGTCCCAGCGCAGCTTGGTGGTGCTGCCGTCAGCCGACGTCCAGCCGGTGGTGTTGCCGCTCTCGTCGTAGGTGACACCCGACAGTGCGGTGGCACCTTCGGTCGCGAGCAGCCGATCGGCGGCGTCGTAGCAGTACCGGGTCTCCGCCGTTCCGGACGCGGTCTGGTCGAGCAGGCGCATCCGGTTGGTGTTGAGCCCGGCGTTCGCCCGCGTTCCGGTAGGACACGTGGCGGAGGCCTGCGAGGTGTAGTCGTAGGTGTAGTGGTGCCCGGCGACATAGGCCTCGGTGAGCCTGCCGACTCCGTCGTAGAGGTAGTTGGACGCGTTGGGCCTGGCGTCCACACCTCCGAGGGACTCGTCGATGATCGTGCCGGCCGCGGTGCGGCCGACACCGGCGACGATGCTCTTTCCGTCGCTGGTCTTCCAGTCCAGCGAGAGCATCCTGGCGGCGTTGTCCCTGCCGATCGAGGCGAGCGAACTGCCGTTGCCGTAGGCGACCGTCGCCAGCTCGCCGGCGTTGTTGTAGGTCACCGACGCCAGGGCGGTGCCGTCCAGCTTCTGGGTGAGGACGCGACCGGCGTCGTCATAGGTGAACGACACCGTGCGCGGACTGTCCGCGGCGCTCGGCGTCACCGTGGACGAGGTCACCCTGCCGACCAGGTCGTAGGCCGTAGTCGTGCGCATGCCGTTGACATCGGTGTACGCGACGACGCGGCCGAGCAGATCGATCGTGGTGGTGATCGTGCCCTTCTCGTCGGAGACCGAGGAGGTCAGCGGATCACCGCCGACCGCGTAGTCGTTCCGCACGGTGCGCGCGGGCGCGTCAGCGCTGGCAGGCACCTTCTCCTCGAGCGGACGGTCACGTGCGTCGTAGGTGGTGCACGTCCAGGCACCACCCGTGCGTTCCGCGATCGTGCGGCCCGACGCGTCGTGCACCTGCTCCTCGGTCCGGGCCGGGCCGGACGCGGGAGCCGCGGACGTGCTGAGCTTGATCATGCCGCCCTGGTTGACGGCAGGACTTCCCTCGACACACGGATTGCTGCGCGCTTCCGTGTTTCCGTAGTAGGCGTACGTCGACTGCGCTCCGCTGGCCATGGTCTTGGCGGTCTTGCGCAGATACCCCGACCCTGGCGCCTCGTAGCTGACCGCGCCGGTGAGACGAAGCCCGGCGGGGTCGGCCTGGCCCGAGGTGGAGAGACCGTAGGCCGGGTCCAGCCCGTTCTCGCCGAACTTGGTCGCGCCGACCTTGTCGGACACACCGCTCGACTCTTTCGCGGTGGTCGATGTCTTCAACCCGTAGCGGGGCCGCAGGAAGTCGCCGGGGATGGGTTCGTAGACACCGTCAGGGGCGCGGCGCCAGTTCAGGTGCAGCTGGCCGGGACCCTGACCGTTGTAGTAGTCGATGCGGATGCGGTGGATGGAGCCGGCGACGGTGTTGTTGTAGTCGCCCTTGGCCGGTCTGGGGCCTCCGTCGGACCAGTGGTCAATGATCAGGGTGTCGTCGATCCACAACCGGGCGCCGTCGTCGACGTGGGTTTCGAGGTTGTAGTTGCCCGCGTTGGGGAAGGTGATCTGGCCGGTCAGCCGGATCGAGAAGCGGCCGGCGGGAACACCTGGGGCGGGCGAGGCGGTATCGGTCCAGTCCGACCGCACCGTGCCATCGGCGGTGCCCAAGCCGGTCTGGTGAACCTTCGGCGAACCCGTCAGCGTCGCGTTGTCGTAGATCGCCGCCGACAGCCCTTGCATGCCTTCGTCGTAGCCGTTGTGCCCGTGCGACATCGCGCAGGTCCCGTTGGGCAGCTGCCCGGTGAAGCACGAGGCGGGCGCGGGTCCGTACGAGTCGATCGCACGGTCCGCGTAGTCGTAGACGGTGGTGGACTTGCGGCCCGCCGGGTCCGTTGTGGACAGTGGCAGGTCCTTCGGGCTCCACTCCTGCGACGTGGTCCGGCCGGCCGCGTCGGTCGAGGTGATGACGCGATCCGCGTCGTCGTAGGTGACCTTGCTGTAGAAGCCGGTCGCGGGCGTCAAGCCGGCGACGTCGGTGAAGGTCTGCCGGTTGGCCGGGTCGTAGCGGTAGGTGTGCGTGGGACGTTGTCCGCCTGCCTGTCCGTTGGGGACCGGCGCCTGGACGTTGGTGGCGACCCGACGGGCGCCGACCGTCCCGTAGTTGATCGCGGTGTAGGTCTCGGCGATGTTGCGAGCGGCCGGATCCTGCGCGACCCAGTCCACCACCTTGCCGTCACGCACCGTCGCGAGGGTCCCGTCGGCGTTGAACCCGTAGTCAGTGAGGTCGTCACCAGGGTTCTCGATGCGTGAGAATGCGCCGTTTCGGTACCACAGCAGGGTTTGCGTGCCGTCCCAGTACTGGATGCGGCACAACATCTGCGACGGCGGCAGCGCGTCGGCGCCCGGCGGCGGTGTGGCACCGGCGTAGCAGTCGTCACCGGAGCGGTTGTAGAACAACCGGTGGGACCGCTGCGACACCGGGTCGGTGATCTGCGTCAGGCGTGCCGGTGACCCGGTCCAAGTCATCGTGCTGGCCGCGGGCTTGCTGCTGTCGGCCGTCGAGGATTCGGAGGCGAGGGTGCCGTCCGCGTTGAAGCTGTAGACGTCGTCGCCCTCGTGCAGCGTGATCTTGCCGCCGGTGTCGAGGCCGAGGAAGCCGTCCTGACCCGCAGGTGGCGTGTAGCTGCCGCTGCTGGTCTTGGTCCAGGTGTGCTTGGTGCCCGAGCCGTCGGTGAAGACGATCGTCTGGTCCTGAACCTGCGCCTTGGTGTAGCTGGTGCCGTCACCGGTCAGGTTGGCGCCCAACTGCCAGCCGAACGGTAGAGCGGGCAGGTCCTGGGTGTACAGCCACGACGCGGGGATGATCTGCGGCGGCACCGCCTTGTTCGACGCCTCGTTGGTCTGCACGAACAGCTTCATCCGGCCGGGACCACTGGAGTGATACAGCTCGGCCTTGATCGGTACCCGCTGCCCGGCGGTCAGGGCGATCTCAGTGACCGGGCCGTTCTGGCCCGTCAGCGCGAAGTTGACGTCCGAGGCGTTCTTGTTGTTGTACACCAACGTGTTGTTGACCCAGATCTTCGCGCCATTCGCGTGCACCCCACCGAAGTGATACGTGCCCGATACCGGGACCTGGAAGAAACCCTCCCAGCGGCCGACGAACCAGTCCTGTGCCAACGCCGGCGCGAACACCGACGCGGTACCCCAGTCAGAGTTGACCTGAGGCTCGTTGCGCACCAGCACCGGGTTCGCGTCCGGCGTGCCGGAGCGGGTGGAGTCGTTGAAGTACGAGGCACGCAGCCCGAAAGGCTCGCTGGCCTGCGAGTTGTAGCTGAACGTCAGCCCCGACGAACCGCCGACGGTGTTGAACGTCGGCCCGCCGTCCTCGATGTGCACGTTGCCGTTGGCGAGGTTCACCTTGACCGCGCCGAGGGTGTCCTTCGGCGCGGGACCGCTGTCACCGATGCGCTGGTCGACCTTGAAATGCCCGGTCCAGCCCGGATGCGTGGTGGTCACGCCGCCGGTCAGCGCGGTCAGCACGGTCCACGTGTAGCTCGTGCCATCGGTGAGCACACCGGGAGGCACCGTCCACGTGTTGTTCGTGATGCAGCCGGAGTCCACGACGATTCCGGACTGCGCGTCCGCACCGGTCGCGACCTTGAAGCAGTACAGCGTGCCGTCACCGGAGGGGTTGCTCACCGGGCTCACCGACAGCGTCGGCGTCAGACCCGTCATCACGGTGCCGTCCGCCGGGCTCACCAGCGACGTCGCCGGCGGCGCGGTGCCGTAGTCGACGATCAGGTTGACCTGCATGTTCTTGTACGACCACTCACTGGTCTCCGAACCGGTGAGCATGAACCAGGTGCTGTTGTCCCGCGCGTTGACCTTGCCGGCGATGAAGTCGGTCAGCGCCTTGGACTGGATCGAGCCCCGGTCACCGATCGGCCCGCCCGCGAGGAACTGGCCGACGCCGTTGATGTCCAACGAGGTCGCGTGGTGCAGATTCGAGTTCCACGACAGCATCGACCCGGTCTGCGCGTTGCGCCAGAAGTCATACCGGGCACCGACGACGTTCTTGCCGAACAACGGCGTGAAGTCGTGCCGGAAAGCCGTGCGCCACACCGAGTCTCCGCCATTCGGCCCGGACTTCGAGTTGCCCACCGCGATACCACAGTTGGTGCACTGATAGCCGTCGGACTTGTAGGCCCTCGACTCGTCGTCGTTGTTGAACCCGTAGGTGTACGTGGGGTCGACGATCACCGGGTACACCCGCGACTTGTCGTTCAGCCACTTCGGGTCGACAGACACGGTCAGCAGCCACGCCTTGCCGTCCTGCTTGAGCGCGTAGTCGCCACCGGTCTGCGCGGGTGCCTTGTTGTCCTTGGCACTGCCCGAGGAGTCCCAGGTCACGATCGGCGGCAGCGACGCCACGATCTTGCCCTTGGCGTCCTTGATCAACACGCCGTCGTCCTTCAGCGACGGGGTGAGCGACCCCGTGTCCATCCGGAACACCCAGCTGCTGGTCGACGTGGGCTTCTTGACGACAATGGATTCCTTGACACTGCCTGGCTCGACCTCATACTCGAGGTCGGTGTCCGGCAGGACGTCCACATAGGACGCCTTCGAATCCTTGGTCTGCCTGGCGACACGCTTTGCACCCTCGAGAGCGACCGAGATCCGCTGGCCCGAGTCGCCGAGGTTGATCGGTCCCATGGTGACCAGACCGCGGTCCTCCGCGGAGGCGGCGAACTCCGGCTTCAGCTGGTGCGGACCGGTCTTGGCACGCTTTGAGCCGCGGTCCTCGGTCAGCCGCGTGTCCACCGCCCGCCAGGCGCCCTTGTCGTCCCGCACACTGACCGGCACCTTCGACAACACCGTCGTACGCGTGCCATCGGAGTTGACGTACTCGACCGACTTCTCCGCCCGGCCAACCTCCTTCGACGACTTCGCGTCGAACTTCGAACCGGCCTTGCCCGCATCGGCGCCCATCAACGGCCGGAAGTCACCCGCGGCCTTCGGGGAGTCGTGCTCACGGCCCTCCCGCTGAGGATTCGCCCACGACGACACCTCACGCGGATCGTGGTAGACCGGCGCCGACGCGACCGCAGGCACCGCCTGCACCACAGAGGCGATCAACACCGCCACCAGCAGGGCGGCAACTGGCGATCTACCAGGTCTTTCCGACCATCTCTTCCGTCTGACAGCAGACAGACTCATCCACACTCCCGTGAACAGAAGGAACTACACACCGGCACGACACCGACGGCGACATCCGCCACCAGCACGACCGCGCATCAAGCCGAAATCGACGTGCGCAAGGCGTGCTGGTGCGGAACAAACAGAAATGACCGCGCAGGACGAACGGCGCGGATCAGAAGGTCAGCGGATCACCGGCAGTCGCAGGTCGCCGACGAAGGTCAACAGGACGCCCTGAGGGCCTGCCGGCAAGCGAACAGACCGGGACACCCGATCTACGAAACCGCGCCGCGGCACACAGAACATGCATGATCACTAGCCCCCAGAACACACCGAGCGCCCATCACCCTCGGTAATGGTCGCGCAACCCGGCGTACGCCCCGGTACCGTAACTAACGCCAACCACACACCACAGACTCCGAACGGAGCAATCACATCATCCGTTCACCAGTGCCACGCCTACAAGCGGGGTACGAGTGAAAGATCCCACACGGCTGCTGTAGCGGATGTCCGTCGGACAGGCAGCAAGTCGCCTCGAGCACCACCTCGAAGATCCGGTCCGGCCGGCCCGAGCGCGCCAGTCTCGCGCACATGTCGACCAAACGCGCGATGGCGCCGCAGCACTCATTGCGGAGCTGACCGAACTCCGCCCGGCGCTCCTCGCCGCAGAGAAAGCCTGACAGACGCATCCGAGAGTGCCGGCGAGCTACCTCGTCATTCCGGCACGCCATGATCGGCTGTGGCCAGCGGCGCCGAGCGGGCGGCCGATGGTCGTGGTGATCTCGTGGCGTCCTGATTGATCTCTCGGCAGTATGGGAACCATGCCTACCGCTCCCGAGAGTTCCACCGACGTGGCCGTGGAAAACGACTACGACAGCTTCGCCGAGGGCTACACGGCCGTGAACGACACCAGCCTCCTCAACGCCTACTACGTCCGGCCCGCGATCGTGGACCTGGCCGGCGATGTGACCGGTCGGCGGATCCTGGACGCCGGGTGCGGCTCCGGCCCCGTGTCCGAGGCGCTGCGCGACAAGGGCGCCATCGTGGCCGGCTTCGACCGCAGCACGAAAATGGTGGAGCAGGCCCGGCAGCGCCTCGGCAACGACACGGACCTGCGGGTCGCCGACATCAGCCAGCCGCTGCCGTACCCCGATGGCGCGTTCGATGACTGCGTCGCCGCCCTGGTCCTGCACTACCTGGAGGACTGGACCGCACCGCTGGCTGAGCTGCGGCGGGTGCTGAAGCCCGGTGGCCGGCTGATCGTGGCCGTCAATCACCCCATCATGCTCCCGTTCCTGCATCGCGAGGCCGACTACTTCGCGACCACCAAGTGGACCGACGAGTACGACTTCAACGGCCAGAAGGCCGTGCTCACCTACTGGCACCGGCCTCTGCACGCGATGACCGACGCCTTCACCGCAGCGGGCTTCCGCACGGCCGTCATCAGCGAGCCGCCTCCGGCGCCGGAGGCCCATGAGCTCTTTCCCGATGAGATGGCGAAATTCCCGTCCGGGGCCTTCCTGAGCTTCGTGTTCTTCGTCCTGGAGGTCGCCTGACTTGGCAGCGGTGTCATGATCTTGCGTCCAATTGCCTGGCAAGAGATCCGAGGTAGCAGGGAACTGACTTGCGAACCGTTCACGCTGGTGCAGGAACTCCGCCGTCACGAGCACGGAGGCTGCCAGGCGATGACGTCGCCCACGTAGCGGCGCCAGGCCTCCTCGGTGAGCGTGTTCCTGGTGGTGGCGCAGATCCGTGCGGCGTTGTGTTCGGAGTCGAGGTTCCACAGCCTGATCGACTGGTCGCCTCCGCCGGACACCAGCGTCTTCCCGTCCGGGCGGAACGCCACGGCGCTCACCGACTGCTGACCGGTCAACAGAAATCCAGCGGTCGGTCGGGTTGGGTCGGTGATGTGCCAGAGCATGATTCCCTCGTTGGCGCCGGTGGCCAGGGTGCGGCCGTCCGGACTGAAAGCCATCGTCCTGACCTCGTTGGTGTGGCCGGTCAGCGGCGGGCCGTGCGGGGCCGGCTTGGCCGGGTCGGTGACGTTCCAGAGCTGGACCGAGCCGTCTCGGTGCCCGGTGGCCAGCATCTTGCCGTCCGGGCTGAACGCCGCGGGTTCGAGCGAGCCGAGCAGCGGTGCGCCGAGCTGTTTCACCCGGCGCGGATCGGTGACGTCCCACAGCCGCACACCGTCGGAGCTGCCGGTCACGAGCGTGTGGCCATCAGGGCTGAACGTCACGGTGTCCACCGGCGCGTTGTAACTGGTGATCTGAGGTCCCAGCGCTGTCGCTGTCGCGGGTTCGGTGACGTTCCACAGCTGCACCCGGTTGTCCCTGCTGCCCGAGGCCAGCGTCTTGCCGTCCGAGCTGAACGCCAGCGCGCACACGTTGCCCGCGTGTCCGGTCAGTGGCGCCCCCAGCGGCTCGCCGGTGACGGCGTTCCACAACCGCACGGTCTGGTCGAAGCTGCCGGTGGCCAGGACGCGGCCGTCCGGGCTGAACGCGGTCCCGCACACGGTGAGGGTGTGACCGGCCAGAGGAGAACCGCGCAACGCGGGTTTGGCCGGATCACTGATGTCGCCCAGCCACACCAGCTTGCCAAACGTGCCCGCCGCCACCGTGCGGCCGTCCGGGCTGATCGCGAGTGAGAAGACGTAGTTGGCCAGCGAGTAAACGGTGGTGTGGCCGGTGAGCAACGGCGAAGGCAGCTGCCACATCCGGACCATGTCACCGGAACCCGAGGCGAGGGTGCGGCCGTCGGGGCTGAACGCCACCGACTGGATCTCCTTCGCATGACCGGTCAACGGCGCGCCGAGAAGAGCGGGGCTGGACGGGTCGGAGAAGTTCCACAACCGCACGGTGGCGTCTCCCAACCCTGCTGCCAGCAGGGTGGAGTCCGGGCTGAACGCCAGTGTGCGCACACCGCCGGCATTGCCGTTGAGAGGGCGGCCGAGCGTCTTGGGGGCGGCCGGGTCGGTGACGTTCCACAGCCGGATCGCCTGGTCGTCGCCGCCACCGGCAAGCGTGCGGTTGTCCGGGCTGAAGGCCAGCGCGGTGATGCCGTAACCGGTCCCCGGCACGGGCCCGCCGATCGCAACCGGGCGCGAGGGGTCGGAGAAGTTCCACAGCCGGATCCCGTCTGCGGCCGCCGCGACAGTGCGACCGTCCTGACTGAACGCCACAGAGCTGACCTGGGTGTTTCCGACGAGAAGCACGATCGGTGACGCGGGTTTGCCTGGATCGGAGACATCCCACGTCCGCAACATCGGTGTCGGGTCCCCACCTCCGCTCTTCGCTCTGCCCCCGGCGACGAGAGTGCGGCCGTCGGGACTGAACGCCAGCGAGCCCATCCAGCCGGCGTCACCCGCGAACGCACTGCCCTGTTCCGCGGGTTTCTTCGGATCCCGTTCGCCCAGTGCCCGCGGCCGGGCCGGGTCGGTCACATCCCACAGCCGCAGCGTGCCGTCCTGGCTCGCCGTAGCGAGGGTCTTGCCGTCCTGGCTGAACGCCAGCGCGGAGATGCCGCCACTGTGGCCGACCATGGGCTGGCCGATCGCCTCCGGTCGGGTCGGGTCGGTGACGTTCCACAGCCGGACCGTCCAGTCGTCGCTCCCGGTCGCCATCACGTGCCCGCGCGGGTGGATCGCGACCACGCCACCAGGCTTCTCCCGGCCTGGCAGCGGCGTGGACAGCGGCGCATTGGCCGCGGTGGCCAGGCGGGTAGCCGTCTCGTCGCCGGGCTTCAGCCGATGTGCCACCAGCGAGAGCTGGGCGGACAGCGACGCGTCGGTGCCCTGCAGCCGGTCCGCGTTGGCGAGGAGCTGGTTGTAGAGCACGAGATCCCGCTGACGTTCGGCCTCCCGTTTCTGACTCCTGGCGTCCAGCGCGGTCGTAACCGCGACGACCGAGAGCACCAGAAACGCCACGGCCGCCGCGGAGGTCAGCCAGATGGTGCGGCGACGCTTGCGTTCCCCGGCCTCGAACACCTGCTTTGACGCGGCGAGGAACTCCCGCGCCAGTTCGCTCGGCTCCTCCGGTGCACCGGAGGCCCACGCCGAGGCCGCGTCCAGCAGCCGCCCCCGGTACAGCTGTGCCGAGTCTCGGTGACCGAGATCCCAGGTGACCGCGGCTTCTTCAAGCTTCTGATGGGTCAGCTTGTCCGCCCGGCCGACGTTGATCGCCTCGCGTAGCGGCGTCCACCGCCTCAGCAACGCCTCGTGCGCGACCTCCACCGTGGACCCGTCACTCACCAGCAGCCGCGCGTCCACAAAGGACTGAATCACGACCAGTTCAGCCGCGGACAACCTGTCTCGCTCCACCCGTCTGCGTTTCGGCTCGCCGGCATCATCGACGTCGGCCAGCCGCAGCATCGTGGGCAGCACGAGATCCCCCATCCCACGCCGGGTGAGCTCGTCGGTAACCCGGTCCGCCTGCCGGTGCAGCGCACCGACCACGCCGTCAATCGCGTCGTAGTCGGCGATGGTCGCCGTGCCCTCGGCGCCGACCCGTTCGTACAGCTGCTGAAGCGTGCAGGCAAGCAACGGAAGCGCGTCTCCACCCGTGCTCTCCTCGACCATCCGCGCCACGAGCCCCGGCGCGAACTCGATGCCGGCCCGTTGCGCGGGCCGTTCGACCACCTCGGGCAACCGTGCGCGGCTGAGCGGCTCCACGACCAGCGCGTCGTCGATCATCTCGGCCAGCCCGGTCCGGTCGGACCGCACCGTGGCGACCACCCAGAGCGGGCTGTCCTCGCGCAACCCCGCTCGCAGCCCGGCGAGAAATCCCTGGTGATCGACCAGTTCCTCGGCCTGGTCGATCACGACGAGCACGGCGCGACTGCGACTCAGCCCTGCCAACTCCGCCCCGAGCGACGCGAGCCCATCCGGCAGCCTGCTCGCCACCTCGTCGACCGTGACCTGCCTGCCGAACGCCTCGAACGCTTTGGAGATGCTGTGCGCGAGGCTGCGCGACGGCTGCGCCCCCGGCAGCAGTGGCGGCACCACGAACCACTGCTCGGGCAGCCGCTCCAGCCGCGGCAACAACCCCGCGTGCAGCAACGACGACTTCCCGCTGCCGGACGGCCCGATGATCGCGACGAACCGCCCGCCACCGTGCCGCAACGTCGGCGCGAGCAACTCGAGCAACCGCCCGATCTCCTGGTCCCGGCCGAAGAACACTGCCGCGTCCAGCCTGCCGAACGGCTCCAGCCCCGGATAGGGCGACCGCGCCGGGTCCCACGAGAACGAATCGGCCGGATCGAGCCCGGCCCGCCGCAACCCCCGCCACAGCTTCGCGAAGGCGTCCTCACCGTCCGCGAGATCGGCCCACTGCGTGTCTCCGAGCAGCTCCAGCCAAGCCCCTTCGGCGATCCGCACCGGAAACACCGGCCGCCCCAGCGACCGCGCGAGGCTCACCTCTGCGAAACACCACCGCGAGTGCACCGACGTGTCACTGGCGAGGAACACCACCCCGTCCGACTTGCGCAGCTGGACGTACAGCTCCCGTTCCCACCGCCGCCCCGCCGGCACCCCGTCCGCCGGGTCGAAGTCGAGGAAGAGCGCCTCATATCCCTTGTCCCGCAACCTGTTCCGCACCTCGGTGGCGATGGCCCGATCCTGGCCGCCGAAACTGATGAACAGCGAGGTCACGCGATCTCCCTCGATCGTTTGGGCCTCCAGGCTCCCACAAACCGACCCGGCTGTTGTCCGATCGCCGATGTCCGCGGATCTCAGCGAGATCGTGGCGTAGGTGTGCCGCACGTCGTGCGCGGGCGGACGAGCAGTGCGGTCGGGCGATGCTCAGGCAACCGGAGCACGGGACAGGCGTCATTCAGAGCAACGATAGTTCGTGTCAGGAGGCCGTGATGAGGCGTTCCCTTGTGGTCCTGGTGGCGATTGTCTTCGGTGTGCTGCTGGGGGTGCCCGCCACGGCGGGGGCTGGTGCGCCGTACTGCGGGATCACCTGGGGTTCGCTGCCGAAGGAGGCGGGCCCCGGCTCCACCGACGAGCTGTACGGCGTCCGCACTGGCCGCCACGACTGTTTCGACCGGATGGTCCTCGACGTGAACGGCGACGTGCGCGGCTACTCCGTGCGCTATGTCGACGAGATCCGCAAGGACGGGTCGGGTGAGCTCGTTCCGGTGCGCGGCGGTGCGCGGTTGGAGGTCGTCGCGAAGGTGCCGACGATTGCGACTGACGCGATCTTCCTCCCGAACGGCGAACTCGCCGATGTCAGCGCGTACAGCACGTTCCGCCACGTCGCGTGGGCGGGCCAGTTCGAAGGGCAGACGACGATCGGGCTGGGCGTTCGCGCGCGGCTGCCGTTCCGCGTGTTTCTGCTCGACGGACCCAGCACCGGGTCGCGCATGGTCGTCGACGTCGCGCACCGCTGGTAGTCCTGGGTGAGGCCGTCGCGTCAGCGGATCGAGGCGACCGCGTCGGTGCTGTCGCGCTGCTGCCGGCGGAACTTGCCGGGTGCCGTGCCGAACTCTCGCTTGAAGGCGTTGGAGAAGGCGAATTCCGAGGTGTAGCCGACGTTGCGGGCGATCGCGGACAGCGGCGCCTGACTGTCGCGCAGCATCCGTGCGCCGGAGCTCAGGCGCCACCAGGTCAGGTAGGCCATCGGGGACTGCCCTACCAGCGAGGTGAACCTGCGGGCGAAGGCCGTCTTGGACATTCCTGCCTCGGCGGCCAGTTCCTGGACTGTCCACGGGTGTTCCGGCGCGCGGTGGATGTGTTGCAGTGCCGTGGCGATCACGGGATCTGTCAGCGCCACGCACCAGCCGCCGCGTGGGCCGTGGTGTGAGGCTTCCTCCTCCAGCCAGGCGCGCAGCAGGTAGACCAGCAGCAGGTCCATCAGCGCCGGCACTGCCGCGGCGGCGCCGGGGCGAGCTTCGATGAGGTCCGCGCCCAGCAGGTCCACCGCGCTCCGCAGGGCGGAGTGGTCGCCCAGCCGGGCTGGGAGGTGGACGACTTCGGGCAGGGTCCGCAGGAACGGGTGGGCCTGCCCGCGGTCCAGCCGGTAGGCGCCGCACAGCAACTGTGCCTGGCCTGGCGCGGGCTCGTGGTCCGGTGGGCCGGACTCCGGCGCCAGGGGCAGCTCGGCGATCGTCCTGTCCGGACTGTCGCTCATGCCGTGCACCGCACCGTGCGGCAGGAACACCACGTCGCCCGCGCCGAGGGCGATGGGAGAACCGGACGGAGGGATCAGCCAGCAGTTGCCTTCGAGGACGACGTGGAAGCCGGCTCCCGGATATGGGCCGAACGCGTAGCCCCAGCGGCCGCTCAGCCGCGATCGGGTGAACTTGGCGCGGCCCGCGCGGACAGTGGCGATCACGTCGCTGAAGACGTCCATCACTTCATGGCACGTGGCACCTGGCGGTCTTATCGAGTATGAAATCGGTCGTCTTCAGCATTGGAAGGACCATCCGGCGTCCTTAGCGTTGGGCACTGACAACAGTGCTCTTCGAAGGAGACGCGGACATGGCCGCATATGTCGTGATCGACCTGAACGTCGCTGACCCCGCCGGCTTCCAGCAGTACGTCGACGGTGTGATGCCACTGCTCGAGAAGGCTGGTGGGCGCAACGTCCTGACCGACGGCGACGCTCTGGTGCTGGAAGGTGACTGGGCCCCGCCGACGCTCGTGATCCACGAGTTCCGCGACAGGGCCGCGGTCCAGGAGTTCTGGGACTCGCCGGAGTACCAGCCGTTCAAGGAACTTCGCCGCAAGTACTCCACGGTGAAGGTCGTCGTCGGCGAAACCGCCTGACCGGAGGGGCTGAGCACGCCGGTCACGCGGCCAGCGTGCTCAGCAGCACCAGGGCGTCGGCGGAGCGGGACCGCGGTTCGGCCGGCTGGGCGACCAGCCGCTGGCCGGGTGTGCTGGTGATCGGGAAGATCTCCGTGTGCAGCTCCAGCTCGCCGACGTCGGGGTGGGCGAAGTGGGTGCCGGGAGCGATCAGGCCACGTGGTCCGGGTTCGGCCCAGAGCCGGCGGAACCGGGGGCTGGCGAGGGAGAGTTCGCCCACCAGTTCTCGCAGTCCGCGCTCGGCGGTGGCGTGACCGGCGCTGTCGCGCAGGTCGAGGACGGCCGCGCGGGCCGTGGCGGTCCAGTCGAGGAAGAACTCCTGTCCCGCGGGGTCGAGGAAGATCATGCGGTGCAGGTTGTCGCTGTGGACGAAGCGGCTGTGCAGTGCGGTGGCGAGGGCGTTGCGCGCCAGGACGTCGTTGAACCGGCCGAGGACGTAGGCGGGCGCCGTGGTCCAGTCGTTCAGCAACGCCAGCAGGTGAGGGCTGACGCGTTCGGCCCGGTCGCGGATCCGCCGGCGGGTGGTCGGGCGGGCCAGGCGGTGCAGCTCCACGGTGGCGGTCTCGTCCAGGAGCAGTGCCCGCTTCAGGCTTTCCACGGTCTGGTGGGTCGGTCGCTCATGTCCCTGTTCCAGCCTGGCGTAGTAGCCCGCGCTCAGTCCCGCCAGCAACGCGACCTCGTCCCGGCGCAGCCCGGGAACTCGGCGGCGGCCCGCGATGGTCAGCCCCGCCTGCTCGGGCCGAACGAGAGCACGGCGGGTGCGCAGGAACGCGCCCAGCGCCGTGTTCCGCTCACCGGTCATGCGATCGAGGCTAGGGAACAGGCGGAGGTTCAGCCTGGGTGCGTCTCACCCAGGGTGCCCGCGGTTGACGGACGACCGTCGCACGGGTTGAGTCTGCCGTCATGACCGGCACACCTCTCGGCGACTTCCTCCGTGCCCGGCGTGCGGCTCTCACCCCGCAGGACGTGGGGTTGCCCGAGCACGGCCGTCGTCGCGTGAAAGGCCTGCGCCGCGAGGAGGTCGCCATCCTCGCCGGGGTCAGCAGCGACTACTACATGCGGCTGGAGCAGGGCCGCGAGTCCAGTCCGTCGGCACAGGTGGTGGAGGCGGTGGCGCGGGCGCTGAAGCTCGACGCCGCGGCCACCGAGTACCTGTGGCTGCTGGTCCAGCCGGCGGAGGCGAGGACGTGGCGCCGCACCGGGAGCATCCCGGTCAGCGCCCAGTTGCGGCAGCTCATGGACAGCTGGTCCGACTCACCCGCGTTCGTCGTCGGTCCGGCGCTGGACGTCATGGCGTCCAACACGATGGCCGACGCGCTGCACGACGCCTTCACCCCCGCGGACAACCTGGCCCGCATGGTGTTCCTCGACCCCGCCGGGCGTGCGTTCTACCGGGAGTGGGACCGCGCGGCGCATTCCTGCGTCGCCGAGATCAGGGCCGCGTACGGCCACGATCCAGACAACGCGCGCATCGCCGACGTCGTCGCCGAACTGTCCGCGCACAGCCCGCGGTTCGCCGAGCTGTGGGCCCGGCACGACGTGAAGCCCAAGACCCAGGAGACCAAGCACCTGCGCCACTCGCAGGTGGGTGACCTGGAGATCCAGTTCTCCACGTTCACCGTCAGCGGCGCTCCGCACCAGCAGCTGGTCGTCTACCAGGCCGAGCCGGCTTCCCCGACCGTGGAGGCGTTCCGGCGTCTGCGCGCCCACGCCGACGCGGCACTCGCCTCGCGCGCCGTGGAGGCTCCGCGCGCCTAGGTCTCGTCGCGCAGCCTTGGGTGGGTGCGTTCCTCCCAGGAAATCCGCGGCCTTCTTCCGGCTGTCCCACGTGGACAAACTCGTTTCTGTCAGCAGCGGGAAACGCCCGCCGCACAGGCAGAACAGCCGGAAGGAACGAGATCCTCATGTCCACCTGGTTCATCACCGGAGCGTCCCGCGGCCTCGGCGCGGAGATCGCCCGCGCCGCCCTGCGCGGTGGCGACAACGTCGTGGTCGCCGTGCGCAACCCGGACCGCGTGCCGGAAGACCTGAAGACGGCGGCGAACACGTTGGTCGTCGCGCTGGACGTCACCGACGCTCCGGCCATCCCCGCCGCGGTGCGGGCGGCCACCGACCGCTTCGGCGGGATCGACGTGCTGGTCAACAACGCGGGCCGTGGTCTGCTCGGCGCGCTGGAGGAGATCACCGACGCCGAGGCGCGATCCCTGTTCGACCTCAACGTCTTCGCCCTGATCAACGTGACCCGCGCGGTGCTGCCCGTCATGCGCCGGCAGGGATCCGGCAAGCTCGTCCACATCGGATCGAGGTCCGGTTTCGAGGGCGAACCGGGCGTGAGCCTGTACAGCGCCTCGAAGTTCGCCGTGGCCGGCATCAGCGAGGCCCTGTCCGCCGAGCTGGCGCCGTTCGGGATCCAGTCCATGGTGGTCGAGCCCGGCGTGCTGCGCACGGACTTCCTCGACGCCAGTTCCCTGTCGCTCGCGGCACAGCGGATCGCCGACTACGACGGCACTCCCGCGCACGTGACCCTCGACTGGGTCGGCACGGCCAACCACACCCAGCTCGGCGACCCGGTCAAGGGCGCCGCCCTGATCCACGAGGTCACCAGCGGCGACAGCCTGCCGACGCACCTCTACCTGGGCCCGGACACCCTCGACCGGCTGCGGGTGAAGCTCGCGCAGATCGAGCAGGACCTGGCGCCGTGGCAGGACAAGTCCGCCGCCACCGCCCACGAGGACGTCGTCGCCGTCTGACCGGCCACCCCTTCACCACCCCTTCTCGAAAAGGACTTCGTCATGTCTGCTCTGCTCACCGGCACCCCGCTGGCCGGCCGCGTGGCCGTGGTCTCCGGTGCCTCCAGCGGCATCGGCGCCGCCACCGCCACGCGCCTGGCCGAACTCGGCGCGAAGGTCGCCGTGCTCGCCCGCCGCAAGGACAACCTCGACGCGCTGGCCGAGTCGATCAACCGCAACGGCGGCACCGCGATCGCCGTTCCCGTCGACGTCACCGACCGGGAAGCGGTCCAGGCCGCGGCACAGCAGGTCGCCGACCAGCTAGGGACGGCCGACCTCGTCTTCAACAACGCCGGCGTGCAGCTCATCTCGCCGATCACCGACCTGCGCCAGGACGACTGGCAGCGCCAGATCGACCTGAACGTCACCGGCGTCATGAACGTCATCGGCGCGTTCGTGCCGCAGCTCACCGCGGCCGCCGAGGCGGGAAAGCCCGCCGACCTGATCACCACGTCCTCGATCGCGGCCACCCGGATCCTGGAGAAGTTCTCGGTCTACTCCGGGACGAAGGCCTACATCAGCCACCTCACCCGGCTGCTGCGCGTCGAGCTCGGCCGCAAGAACATCCGCGTGGCGACCATCGAACCCGGCATGGTCGACACGGAACTGCCCGACCACGTCACCGATCCCGACGCCAGCAAGCTCATGGCCGACCTCATCGACCAGATCGACGTGCTGCAGTCCGCCGACATCGCCGAGACGGTGGCGTTCATGGCCGCCGTGCCGCGCCACGTCAACCTCACCGAAATCACGATTCTCCCGACAGCACAGGCCATCTAGCCGCATGCGGCACCACCTCACCCGATGAGCAACAGAAAGCAGGAACGACCATGACCACCACGCTCGAACTGCTGCGCCGGCACGCTTCCGACCCGCGACGCCGCGTCCTGCTCACCGGCGGCACCGTCGTCACCATGGACCCCGAACTGGGCGTCCTGCCCAGGGGCGACGTGCTCGTCGAGGGCGACACGATCACCGCCGTCGCCACCGAACTGCCCGTCGGCGACGCGATCGTCGTCGACGCCACCGGCTCGATCGTCGCTCCCGGCTTCGTCGACACCCACCGGCACGCCTGGGAGGCGCAACTGCGCCGGGTGATGCCCGACGTCAACGACCTCGGCGAGTACGTGATGTCCACCCTGGCCGGCATCGCCCCGGCCTACCAGCCCGAGGACATGTACGTCGGGACGAAACTGGCCGCGCTGACCGCGATCGACAGCGGCATCACCACGATGCTCGACTTCTCCCACAACTCCCGCACACCCGGCCACTCCGACGCCGCCGTCCAGGCCCTGATCGACACCGGCATCCGAGGCGTGCACGCCTCGATGCGCCCGCACTTCGGCGACTGGGAAGGCCAATGGCCGGCCGACCTCGCGCGGTTGAAGGACACCTACTTCTCCACCAGCGACAGCCTCGTCACCCTGCGCCTCGCCACGCTGGCCACCGACGAGATCGCCGGACCCGACCTCGCCTACGGCCCCCGCCTCGCTCGACTGGCGCGCGACCTCGACATCGGCGTCAGCGTCGACGCCGTCTTCGGCACCTCTTCCTCCGCAGCTGTCCTGCGCTGGGCAGAGCAGGGAATCCTCGGTCCGGACGTCTCGCTGATCCACTGCACCGGCCTGACCAGCGCGGCCTGGCGGGCCATGGCCGACACCGGCGCCGCGGTTTCCCTCGCGCCCACGTCCGAGGCGCAGATCGGGCTCGAGACCGCCGTCCCCGCCATCGACGAGGCACTGACGGTGGGCATCCGCCCCGGCCTGAGCATCGACGTCGAAGTCGCCCTGGCCAGCGACATGTTCACGCAGATGCGCGCCCTCCACGCCATCCAGCGCATGCGCGCCGTGAACGCCGTCTACGGCACCACCGCGACACCCACCCGGATCGGCGTCCACGACGTGCTCGACTTCGCCACCCTGCACGGCGCCAGGAGCATCGGCCTCGGCGGCGTCACCGGCTCGCTCACCCCTGGCAAGCAAGCGGACCTGCTGGTCGTGCACGCCGAGGACCTCAACAACATGCCGCTCAACGACCCGATCGGCACCCTCGTCCTCGGCTCCGACGCCCGCAACATCCGCGCGGTGTTCATCGCGGGTCAGGTCCGCAAGTGGGCAGGCACCGTCCTCGACGTCGACGTGCCCGCGCTCGGACAGGACGTCCGAGCCTCACGCGACCGAATCCTCAAAGCCGCGCACTCGTCCTGAGCACGCCGCGGACCGACGAAAGGCGAGAGACCATGTCCAGCACCAACCGGCAGCAGGCCGCCACACCGCACCCCCACATCGGCATGTGGGTCACCGCGGATGGCCGTATTCGCCAGGAACTCCTGCCCAGCGGTCGTTACGAAGAAGAACGCGATGGCCGCAAACTCGCCTACACCGGCCGGTACACCGTCGACGGCGACCACCTCGACTACTTCGACGACCTCGGGTTCACCGCGACGGGCGACGTCCGCGACGGAGTCCTCTACCACGAACACCTCGTGCTGCACCGTGAGCGATGAGAACTCCGCACGGGCACGAAGGTTCCACGATCGTGGAGTGCCGCGGTCGACATCGATCCGGCCGGCAGGCGATAGGATTCGCCCATCATGGGCGAGCGCGCGAACGACCCGTCGAGCAAGAGCAACGTCCCGATCAACGACCCGTTGCTCTCAACACCGGTGGCCAGACTGCTGGCGCTGGCGATGGGCACCGGTGTCCGGGTGTTCGACATCGCCGCGGAGCGCAGTGTGGGACTTGCGGGCCTGGTCGGTGTCGGCTCCGGCCCGGACGGCGAGCCGCAGTGCTCGATCGGGCTCACCGACGACCTGGACGACGACCTGCGCGCCGACGTGCTGGCGTTCGGCCTGGCGGTGCTCGTCGGCACGCCGGAGGTCCTCGACGAAAGCCCGGACGGCGTCCTCGGGATCAGCAGGGAGCGGCTGCCCCAGGCCGGCAACGGCGCCGGCAACCTGGCCTGGCACATGTTGCAGACCTGCGGGCGCGAGTCGCCGTCGACGACGTTCCCGCTGATGATCATCCAGTCCGACGAGTAGACCCGGTCTCCGTACTCGCGGAAGTCGGCGGCGGGGTCGGCGGCATGACGCGCTCTACCGCCAGGCGGGCGCCGAGGTGTTCGAGGCCCGTCGCAGGGCCGGAATGGACGTGCGCGACTCCCTGCCGTGGCTCGCATCGCGAACGGGGCTGGTCAGGTGATCAGAGCTCGGTGTTGATGATGGCCTCCACCAGCACCTCGCCGTCGCTGGTGAGAGCGACCCCGTCCACGTCGACCGTCACGAGGCCACGCTCGGCCAAGGAGGCGAACTTCTCCCGCCACGGGCTTTCGTGCAGGGACCTGCCGTAGACCGCGCGGTGCAGATCCTCGCGAACCGGCTGCAACGTCGACAGGGCCATCTTCACCGCCCGCGCCTCCTGCGCGGCGGAGTCGAAGCCGGTGGCGGACCCCAGCGGCACCCTGCCCTCGTCGACGGCGGCCGCGTAGTTCTTCCAGTTCACGTCGGTGATCGCCTCGGAGCTGCGGCAGCTGGAACTGCCGCCGAGGCCGATCGCGACCTCGGCCTCCTGCTTGTCCTGGTCCACCATGATGGACTTCCACTTCTCCGGACCGAGGCCGTCGCGGGCGAAGTACATCGTCGGGTGTTCGGTGTAGCCGGCGGCGCGCAGTCCGTCGGTCAGCACCTCGCGCATCCGGTACCGCTCCTGCAGCGTCGGCCAGAAGTGGCCGTTCTGGACGAGCTTCTCGCGGTACGCCGGGAGCTGCCACGGCGCGGGTTGCTCCCCCGCCACGCCGGTCCTGGTCTCGGCGTACGACTTCAGGTGCAGCTTGGTGCACACCACGGCGGTGATCTCGTTCTCCAGCACGATGTCGAGGTCGCGTTTGACGCTGTCGACGGTCTGGTCCAGCAGCCCGTACATCAGGTCGATGCTGACCCACTCGAAGCCGGCCGCCTGAGCGTTGCGCACGAAGTCGACGCACATCTGCGCCGTGTGCTCGCGGCCGCACTCCCGCAGCACGTCGTCGTCGAACGACTGCACGCCGCTGGACAGCTTGGTGCAGCCCAGTTCCCGCAACACGTCGAGCTTGGCCGGGGTGAACGTGCTCGGGTCGCCCTCGAAGCGGATCGTCGTGTCCTCGGTGAACCCGAAGTTGTCCTGGTAGAAGCAGAGCAGCCGCCGGATCTCCTTCTCCGGCAACAACGACGGTGTGCCACCGAAGACGTTGAACTCACCGACGGGGGCGCCGGCCAGCTCCGGCACCCGTTGCAGCCAGAGTTCGGCCTCCCTGATGTTCCAGTCGACCCACCGCGTCAGCTTCTCCTCGGCCTGGCCGCCCTTGACCAGCACGACCGGGTACTGGCAGAAGCGGCACTTGTAGGCGCACGTGGGGATGTACGACCACAGGTGAATCGGAGCGGTGCCGACGAGCTGGTCGCTCAGGTCGTCGAGGAAGTCGTCCACGCGGTAGCCGGGAACGTTGCCGGGGAACACATGCGCGCCGAACGGATCTTCGGTGACGTACTCGAGCAGGTGCGCGTTGGCGGGGTCCTGCAGGGCCGCCCACACCTCGGGCTCCCCGTCCGTCAGAACACGGTCCATCAGAACACCCCTCCGTTGCCGAAGTAGTTGTGCGCCTCGCCGGACTCGCGGTCCTCGCAGTAGTACTTCACGAACTCCGCGAACCTGTCCTCCGGCACGTCGTCGAAGCACTCCGGCAGGGGCGGCGGGAACCCGATGTCCTCGCCGACGGTGGCGCGCAGCCGCGCGAAGATCTCGTCCCTGAACTCGAAGTACAGCCGGTAGGTCGGTGTCTTGTAGGAGTGGATCGGAAGGAAGTCCACGACGCTCATCTCGGCCCTGATCTCCGCGATGCGCGTGCCGATCCGACTCGCGAGATCCTCGCCGAAGAACGCCACCACGGCGTCCTCGTCCAGAAAGGACGGTGTGAGCAGGACGGGCAGGATGGTGTTCTTCGGCGTGAAGTCCTTGATGGAGAACTCCCACGCCTGCAACGCTTCCGCCTCGGTGAGGTCGACAGCCCTTTCCGGCGCCTCCGGCCTGATGTCACGCATGACGATGATGCCGTCGTTGCCGTACGCGCGGCCGGCGATCACCTCGTCGAGGGCGTGGTTGACGCGCCTGGGGTTGATCTCGACCTTCGACCGCGGCGCGTAGGTGATGTCGTGACCGGAGCCCCGGACCTTGATGCCGAAGTCCCAGTCGTCGGAGAGGTGGTTGACGAAGCGCCCGTGCTGCAGCTGGTAGAAGATCTCGATGCCGCCGACGCTCTCGTAGGCCTCGCGCTCGACCGCGAAGCCCTTGCCGTCCGGGAAGCCGCCGAACAACGAGAACGTCACCGCCCGGCACCGCAGAGTGCGCTGGATCGCGTCCCACAGTCGTGGCCTGCCAACAAAATGCTCGGCGCTGTAGTAGTAGTCGCACACGCCGATCGCGGCCTTGTCCTTCTCCATCGCCACGAAGAGTTCCACGAGCCACCGACGGTCGACGCGGCAGTCCGCGTCCGCCGACACCAGGTAGAAGCGCTCGCCGGGGTCCCTTCTCGCGCGGCTGCGGTGGGCGGCGAACTCCATGCCCGTCCTGCGTGCGGGGGCGACGCCCTGCTCGGGTTCGCCGATCACGTGCAGGGGGACCTTCGAACGCTCGGCGAACGCGCGTGCGATCGCGACCGTGTCGTCGGTGGAGTTGTTGTCCACCAGGACGATCTCGTACGTTTCCGGATCGATCTCGTCCTGGTCGTGCAGGGACCGCAGCACGTCGTGGATGTTCGTGGCCTCGTTGTACACCGGCAACACCACACTGAGCCGCACGTGCTCGCCCATCGCGGGCGGAAACAGGTCGCTCACCAGCGCGTTCGCGGCCGCACGGTGGTGCGTGCCGAGCTGTTGGTTGTGCGCCACCACTTCCGCCCGCCTCTCCGCGTTCGTCATGAGATCCTGAACCTGCCGGGCGAACTCCGGCGTCGGCAGGTCGTGTGCCACGATGTCCAGCACCGGCGCCTGGAAGCCCGCGTACACCGTGTCGTACAAGGCATAGCTGCTCGCGATGTACGGCACGCCCGCCGCGATCGCCTCACCGATCGGGTTGCCGTAACTCTCGTAGTCGTACGACGTCAGAAACGACACGACGTCGGCGTGCGCGAGCAGGTCACGCACCGAAAACCCGTTCCCGGTCGACTCGCACGGTTCGAGCACACCACCGAACACGACGGGAACCTGGAGCTCCGCCGCTAGCTGACGGAGCTTTCCAGTCTCCTCCGGGTTCTCCTCGGTGTCACCGGCGACGAACAGCCAGGTGCCCGGAAGCCGCGCGACCAGGTGCAGATCGCGATCGATGCGCTTCTGCGGGATGATCCTGGTGAATCTGGCGACGATCTTCGCGTCCCGCGGAACGCCGTAATGCTCGCGGAAGTCCGGGCGCGCCGGACGGCTGGGCGCGGTGAAGGTGTTCGGGAGGACGTCCAGGTAGCGCAGGTGCGGCATCCACTCCAGCGTGCGCCGCTTCGCTTCCTCGTGCAGCGCGAAGTAGTGGATGTGCGGCGAGTTCACCATCGGAGGCGTTGACGGGTAAGGGAAACTGCCGTACTTGGCCGGTTCGCTCTGCCACATCAGGTCGTGGTCACGCCACAGCACATATCGCCCGAGGTCGTGGGCCGCGCCGTACATCGCAATCGCCCGGTACAGGGCTTTCGTGTAGGTCACGTTCTCGGGCAGCGTGCCGTTCTCGACCATCACGAGCGTGACGCCGCGGTCTTCCCAGGTCCGCACGATCGCGTCGGCGAGTTCCGCGACGATGCGATCGGCGTCCGGAACCTGGTCGTGCCGCACGGCTTCCAGGGTCGCCGCCACGAACTCCCGGTCGTACCCGGCGATGCGCGCGACGCCGTCCACGCGATCGAGGGTGATCCAGTCCGGCACGCGTTCGTGCTGGTAGGGCTGGAAGAAACGTCCCTTGTCGGCCTTGATGTCGTAACCGAGGTCGAGGTGAACCCGATACCCCTGGTCAGCAAAGGACTTGGCGATCTTGATGAACTCCACCACCACACCGGACATGGCGGTGGCGTCGAACGAGACACCCCAAAGGACGGGCACGGGCCGCTCCGCTCCGAGTGGCTAACTCTCGATCGAACGTAGCATGAAAGCGCTCTCCTGACGGGTTGCGTCTCAACAGGCCAGTTGGTCCTTTTAGGACGGTGTCCGGCGAGGTCTGCGAGGGGCGGCTTGGGCGAGCAGGGCCAGCGTGGTGTGCGAGGGCGAACCCGCCGGTGCGGTCGCGACCACGATGCTCGGGCCCGGCCCGCTGGCCAGGGTCTGCTGCGTGACGACCAGCCGGCCGACCAGCGGGTGCCTCATCTCGTAGACCGCCGTCGCACAGGCTTTGACGCGGTGATCCGCCCACATCGAGGCGAAGTCCGGGCTCCTCGCACTCAGCTGTCCCACCAGCTCGTGCAGCGCGGTGTCGTCCGGATGCTGTCCCGCCATCAGGCGGAGGTTCCCCACCACCGCCTTGGCCTTGGCCGGCCAGTCCGCGTACAGCTCACGGGTGTGCGCGTCGAGGAACACCAGCTGCGCCATGTTCGGACGCCGAGGTGCCGCCACGGCGTGGAAGTCCAGATGCCCGGCGAACAACGCGTGCCCCAGCCCGTTCCAGGCCAGCACGTCGCTGCGGCGGCCGAGCACGATCGCGGGGACGCCGACCAGCGCGTCGAGCAGCTGGCCGGTCGCCTCCGACACGCGTTCGGGAGCCTGACGACGCGCCCGGCGGGACTGGCTCGCCGGCCTGGCCAGGGCGTGCAGGTGCTGCCGTTCCGCCTCGTCCAGTTGAAGTGCGGTGGCGAGCGCGTCGAGCACCTCTGGCGACGCGCTGGACGAGTGCCCCTGTTCGAGCCTCGTGTAGTAGGAGCTGCTGACACCGGCCAGGAGCGCCAGTTCCTCACGGCGCAAACCCGGCACCCGCCGCCGCTCGCCGTAGTCCGGGACGCCGGCGTCCTCGGGACGAAGCTGCGCGCGCCGCGTCTTGAGGAAGGCGCCCAGCCGTCCGGATTCGCTCATGGATCCCAGTATGGGCTCGAGCCGGGCGCGTTACCTGTCCCTGCCAGGGATATGCAGAGCCGGGAATGGTGCGCCCACGGGAAGAGCAGTGCAATTGATTCCCATGAGCACCAACGAAGACATCGAGACAGTGGACGCGTCCGACTTCACCTTCACGCGTCGCGCGTGGATCGCAGCTGCCCCTGCCGACCTGTACCGCCTCGTCAGCGATGTGCCCGCGATCAGCCGCTGGAGTCCCAACGCGAGTGATGTCGCGTTCGACGAAGGCGCGGGGCCCGAGGTCGGCGCGTGGTTCAGCGGCCGCAACCGCAGGAACGGCAAGGAATGGACCACCCGCTCCCAGGTGGTGAAAGCCGAACCCGGCAGCGCCTTCGCTTTCGTGGTCGACGGGATCGTCGAGTGGACCTGGACGTTCCACGCCCGAGGCCGCGGCACCGTGGCGGAACAGTCGTGGCGGCTGCTCCGGATGGATCCGGTGCTCGGCAGCACCCGCGCGGACTTGGCCGCGTTGCGCGACTACATGGCGGCGAGCGCCGAGACCACGCTGATCGCGCTCGCCGAATGGGTCACGACGAACTCGCCGTGAGTCAGGCCAGTGCTTTCACGGCGATGTAGTCCGCGATCGCTTGTTGCCCAGCGATGTTCGCGTGCACGCCGTCACCGGTGTCGTAGGGCGGGTTGATGCTGTTCGGTTTGATCGGGTCCTCCAGCACCTGGTCGAAGTCCATCAACGACGTGCAGCTGTCCGAGCAGTTGCTGCCCCGCTTCACGAAGTCGTTGACGGCGTGGCGATCGACGTTGTTCTGGTTGGTGTAGCCGGGGCGCGGCGTGATCGGGGTGACGTGCACGGCGATGCCCGCGGCGTGCAGACGGGCGAAGACTTCGCGGTAGCTGGCGACGATGTCGTTGGACGAGCAGCCGTTGGCCAGGTCGTTGGTGCCGTAGTAGTAGATGACGTCGGTGACGCCGTGCAGGGCTAGAACGTCCCTTTCCAGGCGCGCCAGGGCGTCCAGGCCTGCGACCGGCGCCGGGGAGGACGGGCAGACGGCGCTCGTGGTGCCGCTGATGCCGGCGTTGGCCACGGTCAGGGAGGTCAGACGGGCTGTTTGCCGAACGTGTTCTGCACGCGGATTCGGACGGCGGTGCCGCCCTGGCTCAGGTGCGTGATCATCCGCATCGACTGGTTGTGCAGGGTGACGGGGGCGAGGTGTTGCTGCGACTGCGCCCACGAGGTGAACCAGGCGGGGCGGTCGGCTTCCGCGGTGGGCGTGAGGAGTGCGGCGACCAGGACGGTCAGCGAGAGAGTGCGCAGGGTTCTCATGGTCACCAATGTGCACCATCTGTGACCCTGCGACTACGCAGAACCACGGTCGTCGTCGCCGACTACAACGGCTAGGTGAGCGTCCAGGTGGCGGTGTCGGTGTAAGCGCGGCCATCTCGCGTACCGGTGATCGTCACGGTGTTGGCGCCTGGCCGCAGGGTGATCGGCCACGTGTAGATGTGGTCGGATGCCGGCGGTTTCGGGGCGCCGACCGCGACGCCGTTCAGGGTCAGCTGGACGTTGTCGGTGGTGCCGTAGGCGCGGACCGTGGTGGCGGCGGTGGTTCGCTGGGTCCAGCGGGCGCTGTTCAGGTGCACGAACGGGGTGTTCGTCCAGTTCGCCTTGTACAGGTAGAAGGAGTCCTTGCGGACCGCGCGGTCGTAGGTCACGAGGCCCTTGTCGTTGCGGCCCAGGGTGTCGCCTTCGGAGCGGCTGTCGACGGCGAAGTCGAACATGTTCCAGACGAACGTCCCCCACAAGAAGGACCGGGTCTTGAGCTGCGCCCACGAGTTCTCGTGCACCAGGGTCTGGTACTCCTCCGGGTGCCAGCGCGAGGTCGTCACGGGCGGCTTCGGGCTTTCCTCGTGCTGGGCGATGCTGCCGCCGGCGCCGTACTCGCTGAGCGCGATCTTGCGGGCCGGGTCGGCGGCGTGCAGGCGGTCGGCCCAGCCGCCGGGGCCGGTGCTGCTGTTGTCGTACCAGCCGTAGTACTTGTTGTAGGCGGCCAGTTCGGCGTGGCTCGACACCGGGTCGCGGTCGCCGATGTGGCTCGCGTAGGTCGAGTGCCGGCCGGAGTCCTCGGCGCGCACGGAGGCGGCCAGGTCGCGCAGCAGGTTGTTGGTGGCGGTGTTGCTGGTCTTCTGCTCGTTGCCGATGCCCCAGAACGCGATGGACGGGTGGTTGAAGTTCTGGCGGATCATCTCCAGCAGTTGCTGTTGGGCGTTCGCGCGGAACGCCGCGCTGTCGGTCACCTCGTTGACCAGCGGGATCTCCGTCCACACCACGTAACCGCGCTGGTCGGCGAGGTCGTAGACGTGTTCGGCCTGCTGGTAGTGGGCGGTCCGCAACGCGTTGACGCCCATCTCGTCCATGAGGTCGAAGTCCTGGCGCTGATCGGCCTGCGTCACGGCCCAACCGGCGTTGAGCCGGTCTTGGTGCGCGTTCACGCCGTTGAGGCGCAACGGCCTGCCGTTCAACGAGAATCCGGTGCCGGCGTCGACCGCGGTGGTGCGCAGGCCGAGCGGTTCGGTCACGACGTCCTTCACCACACCGGTGTCCGCGTCGATGATCTCCACGCTGGCGCGGTAGAGGTACGGGTCGGCTTTGCCGTTCCACCGGTGCGGGCGCGGGATCGTGAGCGTCTGCACGGTGTCGAATCCGGTGGCGGCGTTGACCGAACGAGTGGCGGTCACGCTCTCACCGACAATGACACCCGCGTGATCCACCACGACCGTGCGAACCTTTACTCGTGCGGCAGAGGCACGGTTGTTCCACGCCTTGGTGGTCACCTCGACACTCGCGGACGCGTCGGACAAAGACCGTTGGCGCAGATAGACACCGGGGCCGCCGGAGTCGCCCATGCGGACGCCGAGCAGGTCCAACGCCGTCAGCGAGACGTTGCGGTAGATGCCGCCGAAGAACGTGAAGTCAGCGGACAGCGGCGCCACGTCCGCCACCGCGCGGTTGTCGGCCCTCACCGCGATCACGTTGTCCTGGCCCAGTTTCAGGGCCGAGGTCACGTCGTAGCGGAACCCCGCGAAGCCGCCGCGGTGCTGGCCCAGCTTCACGCCGTTCACCCACACGTCCGCGACCTGGTTCACGCCGTCGAACTGCAACCACAGGCGCCGCCCGGACAGCGTTGCGGAAGGCGTGAAGTGCTTGCGGTACCAGCCGATTCCCCGGTAGTAGTTCGAGCCGCCGTCCTGGCCGTCCTGAGCGTTCCAGGTGTGCGGGACGTTCACGGAGGTCCACGCCGAGTCGTTGAATCCCGGCGCCTCGGCTCCGGCCGCGTCCGCGCGGAGGAACCGCCAGCCCGCGTCGAGGCTCACCTGCGCGCGTGTCACCGGTGGCACGTACGCCGAAGCTGCCGGTGCACCAACGAACATCGCCGAGATCAGCACGAGCAACGCCAGCAGACGTGTCATGCCCCGAACGCTATTGGCGCTGCTGACACGGCGTCAACGGACGGTCCTAGTTCCGGTACAACGGGTTCGGGTAGTCGACGTACCGGCTCGCCGCGCCTTCGGCTCGCGTCCAGCGCAGCAGCAGGTTCGCCTTCGCCGGCACGAACCGGCTCTCCAGCAACGACAGGATCGGTTCACATCCGTGATCCCTTGCATACGCAACGAAAACGGCGCGCACCTCAGCCCACACGTCCAGCCCGGGGTGACGATCCAGCACCGCGCCGGCGATCTCCACGAGGTGGTTCACCACGAGGCAGTACTGAAGCCGCTCCCAGCCCTTCGCCTCGGACACACCCCGGCCTTCTCCGTCCACTTCGGACAACAGCTGGGCGTGACGCGGCAACAGGCGCATGCCTTCGGGATCGCGGTAGATCGCCTGGACCGGCGCACCGGACGAGTCCACACCGACCAGGACGTTCTGCAGATGGCACTCCATCACCACGCCGTGCGCGAAAAACGCGTGCAGCACAGGAGGAACGACGACCGAGACGTACTGCCGGAACCACAGCAGCGCGCCATCGGCGTCCAGGCCGTCCAACGGATTGCCGTCGAACCCCTCGCTGATTCCGGCCGCCAGCAACGGGGTCACGCCGGGCAGGGTGTGCTGGCGAACCCCGTCACGCACCACGACCGCAAGTCCCTCGAAGGAATCCGGCGAAGTCCGGTAGCCGCGGTCGATCAGGAACGCCGAACCGGGACACACCGACGCGATGTCGGCGAACACCGGTCTCAGCAGCCGGGCCAGCGGCGGGATCCAGCTCAGGTCGTGGGCCCACAACCGGCGCACGTCGTTGGTGATCCGCACGTCGAGGCTGAACTTGTAGAACAGATCCGCGGCCGGGTCGTAGACCGTGCGCACCGACGACGTCGGCCACACCTCGTGATCGGCCACCGGCCCAGAGCGTCCCAGCAACGAGAGCTGCCAAGGATGTGCCGGCAACACACCGGCGGGCAGCGGCACCTCGCCGTCGTCGACGAACTCACCTTCCAGGTGTACCAACGAAAATCGCGCGTGCACCTCGGGCGCGTACGGCAGCCACTCCGACGCGGGCAGGCCCCCACGACCCTTCGGCGCCGGGTGATAGCGGTGGCCGGCGATCAACGCCTGCTCGGAGCGCTGGTAGAGGTCGGAGGGCGGCGCGGCGCGGGCGGCGAGAACGGCCGCGATGGCGGACCGCGACCCCGCGATCTCGTCGAGGAAACCGACCGGCGGATCCCCCAGCTCCTTGGTGATCAGCACCGCGAGCTCCTGCCACGAAACCGGCTGCCACGATCCGGAGAACATCTCGGGTTCCGACAGCCAACGGCCCTCCCGCGCCCGCAGCAGCACGTCGGTGCGGGGCAGCCGGATCGTGCCGCCAGGCCGCTGCTCCCCCACCTCGCGGCGCAGGCAGTTCAGCAGGGCGGTCGAGGTGATGCCGTCGGGATCAGTGATCGTTTCCACCGGTGTCCGCTTCCCTCTGGCGATGTGTCAGGATCTGATCATTCTGACGCAAACGCCGATCGAGACCGAATTCGCCGCAGCCCTGGACGGCGAGCGCGCCGAGCGGTTTCTCGCGGCACTGCCGGGAGCCCGCGCGGCGATCCTCGCGCGCCTGCGCCGAGCCCTCGCGATCGAACCGTTGCCGCAGGTCAGCAGCGCAGAAGCCGAGTACGTCCACCCGGTCGACCTCCTCACCGCGCTGCGCTGGCGCGACTCCGGGAGTTTGATCACCGAGGTCGCCCACAGCGTGGCCGGACTGGCGCTCTCCCGCACAACGAGCCCGCTCACGACTCCATTCCTCGAACGGTCGCTGGAGGAGCACGAGCAGAGCGTGGTCGACGGCCATCCGCTGCACCCGTGTTGCCGCAACCGCACCGGTTTCACCGCCCGCGACCACCTGGCGTACGGCCCCGAGCACCGCCCGGTCGTCGCGCTGCGGCTGCACCCCACCGGCAACCACGTCGTGTTCGGCGACTGGCCCGCCGAACTGAGAGACGGCTCGCAGATCCTCCTGCCGCTGCACCCGTGGCAGGCCGACCTGCTGAACATGCCCACGACCGGCACGCTGGACGCCCGCCCGTTGATGGCGCTGCGGACCCTGTCGACCGGCGCCTGGCACGTCAAAACGACGCTGAGCGCGCAGATCACCTCGGCCGTGCGGGACATCTCCGGCGGCTCGATCGCCACGGCCACCACCGTCTCCGACTTCCTCAGCGCAACGGTCGAAGGCATCGAGTTGCAGCACAACCGGGCGTCGGCTGCGGTGCTCACCGACGGCGAACCGGACCGCGCGCTCGGCGTGATCCTGCGCGACAAACCCGTGCCACACCCGCAAGAAACCCTGCTGCCGCTGGCCGCGTTGTCCGCGCGACCGGTCGACGGCGGCCCTCCCCCTGTCCGCGGCCTCGGTGACCCGGTCACGTGGCTCGCGGAGTTCGCCGAACTGGCCGTGCCGCCGTTGATGACGTTGCTCGCCCGCGGGGTGGCGTTGGAGGCGCACGAGCAGAACCTCGTCATCGGCCTCGTCAACGGCAGGCCGAGCCGGTTGATCTACCGCGACCTCGCCGACATCCGGGTCAGCCCGCGCGCGAACCTGCCAGAACGCCTGCACGCGAGCCCAGAAAGCCTGCGCGCCAAGACGCTCGCCACTTTCTTCGCGACCGCGTTGACCGGGCTCGTCACCGCGCTCGACGCACCGGCGGCAGAACTCTGGCAGGCGGTCGCGAAGGCGGTTCCGGACACACCCGATCGGCACGCGTTGCTGCACGACCCGATTCCGGCCAAACCGCTGACGTTGATGCGGCTCGACCCGGCGACGACGGCGTGGGCGTACCTGCCGAATCCCTTCTAACCCAGCAGCGTCTCGCGGTGTTGCCACGCCAGCGACAACAACGCCGCACCGGCCGCCTGAGTCGGCTCGTGGTGCACGAACCGCTCGATGTTCGAAGCGGTGAACGGAAGCCCCTCCAGCACGCGGCCTTCGTCGTTGTGCGACACCAGCTCGCCGAACAGCTCGTCGAACTCGGGAGCCTCGATCACCGCGACGGTCAGCATGTCGGTGGCGAACGTCAGCGGGTCCACGCCCATGCCGAGGTAGAACACGCGAGCCGCCGAAGTCAGCTGCCGCGCGAACGGCCAGCTCCCGTAGTCGGCGGAATGGATCTCCGGCACGCCCAGCAGCTCCTCGGCGAACTCGCGGATCATGCAGTGCCACAACGAGAAGTCGCTGTCCTGAGCGCCTTGGAAGACGCCGACGGGCAGCACCTGGTACATCCCGCCCGCGTGGCCGACGCGCTTCGGGTCGCGCCAGTGCAGGAAGAACGTCGACTCACCAGGCGAACGGCGGATGGTGAGAGTGCTGATGGCGACGTTGGCCGGACGGCGCGTGAGGTCACACGGGTTGCCGACAGAAGCACGCAGCGGCAGCTCGGAGGCATGGCCGAGCGTGCTGGCCGCGTACTCGTGCGCGCACGCCTCGCCCACGTCGATGCCGTCGAAGTAGGAGCCGATGCCGAACGTCAGGTGCCGGTCGGTGAAGTCGAGCAGGCGGTAGGTCTCGCGGTTCTGGAACACGGACGGCGCGGCGAGGGCGGCCATCGCCTCCGAGTAGCTGCCGAAGCCATCCGGTAGCTCGGATCGCACGCGCGGGAACTCCCCGGAGCCCCGCAGCTCCAGCGAGAGATCGGCCAGCGGGATCGGGGACGGCGGCGTCCAGTGCGGGGCCGTGAGCAGGGGCGTGCCGGCGACTTTGGGCACGTCCGGGTACTCCGAAACAGCCTTCAGCGCCAGGGCGTGGCGGTGTTCCAGCAGGTGGGCGCGCACTTCGAGCCACTCGGCAGACGTCGGCATGCGCCCATTGTCAGGCGAAGAGGAGACCAGGACCGCGAACACGGCTACATGACCGGGCCACCCTGTCTGACCCGGTCTCCGCTCTACGAGGCGGTCAGGCTCGCCAGCGCCTGGACGCGTGGACCACGTCCCCGACAGCACGGGCAAGGCTTCCGTCGGCGTCGACGTGGCTCTCGTACTCGACGGCCGGAAGCGGCTGGGCCACCTCGGGCGGTGCCTCGTACGGGTCGCTGTCTTCCCAACGCAGCCTGCGTGCCGTCTTCACGAACGCGACCGCCGCGGCCAGCAGCAGCACGCCGATCGCGACCGGCCACAGGACCGATTCCGCGATCGCGATGGCGAACTGGACCTGGGCCACCACGACGAAAACGACAGTGAGCCCGACCACCGACCACGGGGCCGATCTACCATCGCCTCTACGTCTGGCGGCACCGGTTGCCCCCATTGGCGTCACCTCCACCGATGTTGCCTGGACATCGGCGATTGATCGCACGGAGTTACAGGGCCAAGCGTACTCCTCGATCGTTTGGTTGCATTCCGTCATCTTCGGAACATCCGCTCACCAGGCTTTAACCCCTGCACAGCGCGTGCGGGATTCACCCTGTGGTGTGATCATCAACTCGTGTCAGCTCAGCACGCGGGAGACCCCGCCGCATTCGCCGCCGATGTTCTGGACGAGGGTCCGGCCGAGCTCGAGTACGAGCCGGGCGTGGCTTCGCGGCGTCCCACCAAGACGTGTGCCGGTGGCGCGCTGATCCGGGATTCCACCGGACGCGTGCTGTTCGTGGTGCCGACGTACAAGCCGGTGCTGGACATCCCCGGCGGCATGACCGAGGACGACGAGTCCCCGAAGGCGGCGACCGTGCGCGAGATCCGGGAGGAGCTGGGGCTCTCGGTCGCGCTGGGACCGTTGCTCGTCGTGGACTGGACGCCGCGCAACGGCGTGTGGCGCGACTGCCACCAGTTCGTGTTCGACGGCGGCGTTGTGGACGATGCCGCGGCCTGTGATCCCGAACTGTCCGGCGTGGTCTACCTGACGCTGGAAGAGGCCCGCCCCAAGATCTATCCGTCACTGCATCGGCGGCTCACCCTCGCGATCGCCGCCCTGGAGAGCGGTACCACGCGGTACGCCGAGTTCGGCCGGGAAGTCTGACGCCCGGAGAAGCAATAAGCTCCCGGCATGGACCTGAGCGCGTTTCCCCGAGTCGCACTGGGCAGCTGGCCGACCCCGCTGGACGACGCCCCGAGGCTCGCGGCCGCGCTCGGCAGCCCGCCTGTCCTGATCAAGCGCGACGACGTCAACGGCCTCGGCGCGGGCGGCAACAAGCTGCGCAAGCTCGAGTTCCTGCTCGGGCAGGCGATCGAGCAGGGCGCGGACACGATCATCACGTTCGGCGCGCTGCAGACCAACCACGGGCGCCAGACGGCCGCGGCGTGCGCGAAGCTCGGGCTGCGGTGCGAACTCGTGCTCACCGCCAAGGTGCCGATGACCGGTGACGCGTACGAGAGGTCCGGCAACGTCGTGCTGGACCACATGTTCGGCGCCAACGTGCAGATCTGCGCGGACGCCGACGAGACCGTGCGGGCCTACGAGAAGGTCAACCACGACAAGGCCGTCACGCTGCCCGTCGGCGGGTCGAACGGCCTGGGCGCGCTGGGCTACGTCGCGGCGGCCGTCGAACTCGTCGGCCAGCTCAACGAGCGCGGCATCGACAAGGCGACCATCGTCGTGCCGGACGGCAGCGGCGCCACGGCCGCCGGCATCGCGCTCGGCACCGAGCTGCTGGGCTGGCCCGGCACCGTGCACGCCGCGAGCGTGTCGCACACCGCCCAGGACGCGCGGCAGGAACTCCACGCGCTCGCCACCGCGGCCGCAGAACTCCTCGGGAAGCCGGCTCCGGAACTCGGCCACGTCACCGTCACCGACGACACCATCGGACCGGGCTACGGCGTGCCGACGCCGGAGATGTGGAGCGTGCTGAAGCTGTTCGCCGAGACCGAAGGCGTGATTCTGGACCCGGTCTACACGGGCAAGGCGGCGGTCAAGTTCCGCGAGGTCGCGCCACGGAGCGACGTGCCCGTGGTGTTCCTCCACACGGGTGGTCTTCCGGGCTTCTACGGCTACGCGCCGGAGGCCGTCGCGCAGTTCTGATGTCGAACTGACCAGGATCTGTCCGTGATTTTTCCCCGAACGACCGGGCATCCGCGTGGTCAGTACTCTGGAGTCGTGACCGACCTGGCCGACGACCTGAGCCTCCTTCGCGACCTCGAACGGCGGTTGCTCGTCTACAAGTTCGGGATCGAGGAGCTGATGACGAAGCTCCGGATCCTGAGCGAGGAGTTCGACTACGTCCACCAGCACGACCCGATCGAGCACATCACGAACCGGGTGAAGAAGCCTGAGGGCATCCTGGAGAAGCTGCGGCGCAAGGGCTTCCCGCTCGAGGTCGACCGCATCGGCGACTACCTGGACGACATCGCCGGCGTGCGCGTGATCTGCCCGTTCGTGTCCGATGTGTACCGGGTGTCGGCCATGCTCGCCCGTCAGCACGACCTGAAGATCCTGCGCACCAAGGACTACATCGCCGCCCCGAAGCCGAACGGGTACCGCAGTCTGCACCTGATCGTGGAGATCCCGGTGTTCCTGTCCGACCGGGTCGAGCACGTGAAGGTCGAGGTGCAGCTGCGGACCATCGCGATGGACTTCTGGGCCACGCTGGAGCACAAGCTGTTCTACAAGTACGACGACAGCCCGCCCGCCGACTTCGTGGACGAGCTGATGTCGTCGGCGATGATCGCGGCACAGCTGGACGACCGCATGGAGTCGCTGCACCGTCGCATCCACCAGGACGATCACTAGTGTGAAGAACGTCCTTCCGCTGTGCGCAGCAGGCTTCGTCACCGCGTTCGGCGCCCACGGCGTCGCTTCCGGTCTTGGCTTCCTGCAGACGAACCTGCTCGCACTGGGTCTCGTCCTCGCCATCTACGACGGCGCGGAGGTGCTGCTCAAACCGGTCTTCGGCACGCTGGCCGACCGGATCGGCCCACGCCCGGTGCTGCTGGGCGGCCTGCTGGCCTTCGCCGTGGCCAGCAGCGCGTTCGTGCTGATCGACAACGTCGCCGTGGCGCGGTTCGGGCAGGGTGTCGCCGCGGCCGCGTTCTCCCCGGCGGCCAGCGCGATGGTCGCCCGGCTGACTCCGGGCAACGCGCGCGGCAGGGCGTTCGGGCGGTACGGCGCGTGGAAGGGCATCGGCTACACAGTCGGCCCTCTGCTCGGCGGCCTGCTGATCCACTTCGGCGGCTTCGACGTCCTGTTCCTCACCATGGCGGCGCTCGCGGTGGCCGTGGCCGCGTGGGCGTTCGTGGCGGTGCCGAACCTGGAACCCCTGCCCCGCCAACGGCAAACCGTCACCGACCTCGTGAAGCGCCTGTCCCACAGCGACTTCCTCCGGCCCACGGCGGCACTGGCCGCGTCCACCGCGGCACTGGCCACCGGAGTCGGCTTCCTGCCGGTGAAAGCCGCCCAGCACGGCCCGATCGTCACCGGTGCCGCGGTGTCGCTCCTCGCGATCACCGCGGCACTCGTGCAGCCGCGCGTCGGCAGGGCTCTGGACGCCGAACGCATCGCCACCCGCCGTGGCACGCGGATCGGCGTCCTGACAGCGGCAGCGGGTTTCGCCGCCGCGGCGGCGATCCCCGGTCTCGCCGGTGCGCTCGTCGCGGCCGTCCTCATCGGAGCCGGATCCGGAATCGTGACCCCGCTGGCGTTCGCGGCTCTCGCCAGGTCCACTCCGGACGAACGGATGGGCCAGACGATGGGCAGTGCCGAGGTCGGCAGGGAACTCGGCGACGCGGGCGGCCCGCTCCTCACCGGCGGGCTCGCCGCGGTCGCCTCGCTGCCGGTCGGCCTGCTCGGGCTGGCCGTCGTGATCGCCCTTACGGCTTGGTGATCTCCAGCTGCAGCTCGGTGGTCCACTCGGCGGGGTCGCCGTCGCCGTAGTTCAGGTAGACCTCGCGGGCGAACCCGTTCTGCCGGTACCCGTTCGCCTCGATCCAGCCCGCCACGGCCTGGTAGGTGACGTCGACGTCGTCCATCGTCCCCCGGTGCACGATCGTCGCGGCCGACGTCAGCGCCGGCAGGTCCACGACCTCGAACTCGTAGGCGTCCGACGGCTCGACGGACACGGTCACCCCCGCGTGCACGACCACGGCGTCACCGTCGGCGGGCTCGTAGGTGGCGATCCCGTACCCGGTGATCGGCACGCCGGCGCGGTCCAGCCGGGTCATCAGCTCCGGGTACAGCGGTTGGATGACCGGACCGATGTCCTCGGGCCCGTACGACGCGGCGGTCGCGGTCAACCGGGCGACACGGGCGGACGGAACGGGCTTCACAACAACGTCGTCGGTAGGCATGGCGCCTTCCCTTTCAATGGCGCGGAGACGTGCCTCAACCCGCCGCAACCGCGACTCGTCCGCAAGAATCTGCTGTCGCAGCTCGGCGCGGCGCAACGAAAGCATTCCGTGCAGCTGCTCGACGGAAAGCTTTTCGTCGAGCACGATTCGAACCTGGTCGAGCGTGAGACCGAGGTCCTTCAGCGCGACCAGCCGGTTGAGTCGTTGCAGCTGGGCCGCGGTGTAGAAGCGGTAGCCGGACGACGGATCCACGTGAGCCGGCGGGAGCAATCCCACCGCGTCGTAATGGCGCAGCATCCGCACCGACACGCGCCCCAGATGGGCGAAGTCTCCGATGGTGAACATGACTGCTCCTGTGTAGGGGCTGACACGGTGTGAGGGTCAAGAAATGATGGTTTGAGCAACGCACCAGGTGCGCATCCTGGGACGTTGACGAGAGGTGGCACATGACGTTCGCACATCCGGCGCTGTTCTACTCCGATGAGGAGTCCTACATCGACGGGACCGTCCCGTTCGTCATGGAGGGCCTCGCGAACGCCGAGCCCGTCGCCGTGGCGGTGCCCGACCGGAACCTGGAGCTGCTCAAGGAGGCGCTGAGCGGGTTCGCGCACCTCGTCACGTTCATCGACATGGCGGACGCCGGCCGCAACCCCGGCCGGATCATCCCGGACCTCCGCGCGTTCGCCGACCGGCACCGCGGGCCCGTCCGGATCATCAGCGAGCCGGTGTGGGACCTGCGCACCGACGTCGAGTACCCGGCGTGCGCGCTGCACGAAGCCCTGGTCAACTACGCCTTCAGCGGCCGTGACCTCAGCATTCTGTGCCCGTACGACATCTCGGCCCTCAACCATGACATCCTGGCCGACGCCGAGAAGACCCACCCGGTCGTCATCGACGCGAGCGGTCACCGTCCCAGCGACCACTTCCACCCCGCGCGGGTCGTCGTCGCCGCTCACTCACTGCCGCTGGCAACCCCGGCGGATGCGGCAAGCACGCTGGTAGGCGCCGGTGCGATGGCCGCCGTGCGGACGTTCGCACGAGAGCAGGCCGTGAAGTTCGGGCTGGCGCACGACCGCGTCGACGACTTCGCGCTGGCGGTCACCGAGCTCGCGACGAACAGCGTCCGGCACGGCGGCGGCGAGAGCACGGTCCGCGTCTGGGCGGAAAGCGAAAGTATTGTTTGCCAAGTCAACGACAACGGCCACATCACCGATGTGCTGGCCGGCCGTACACCCGTTCACGCAAACGATCCAGGTGGTCGCGGACTGTTGCTGGTGAACCGTTTGGCGGACCTCGTGCGCACCCAAACGACGTCGTCGGGCACTGCAATCCAGGTCAGATTCGACTTGAGGAACAAAAAGGCAACGTGATCGACATACATTTGGGCGTCTTCGTTATAGCTTGAGCACGTGCACGACGAGGAAGCGACGGAAATCGGTTACACGGGGGCTCGTTTCGGGTCCCCGGCGACCCGTAGACGACTGCGCGCCGACAGAAGCGACGACTCCAAAGGCGCGGAGACGCAACAACTGCCCCGTCAGCAACCGTTGCGCCAACGCCCACCGGAACCGCCACCGGAGTGGCCGATGCAGGAACAGGAACCACCGACTCCCTCGCGGGACAGCTCGCTCATCCGTCCCTACGCCCGGACCGGCGGCCGCACGACGGCCCGCCACGACCTCCGCCTGGAAACGCTGCTCTCCACGGACGAGGACCGGCTGTACCGCGCGAACAACGACCAGGCGGCGATGATGCGGCTGTGCCTGCAGCCGCGGTCGGTCGCCGAGATCTCGGCACTGATGAAGATCCCGCTCGGCGTCACGCGCGTGCTGCTGAGCGACCTCATCACGCTGAACCTGGTCGCCGTGCACGAGCCGGGCGACAAGCCGAACATGGCGCTGCTCGAGCGCGTCCTGTCCGGCCTGCGCAGGTTGTAACCCTTTTGCCACCGCGCGGAATCACGCCTGGTCGCCGATAATCGTCCCTGTGGCGACCTCCAGCGACGAGACCCCGAAGACGCCGATCACCGAGCCGATCCCGACCGCGCCCACACCCCCGGCAGCGGCCGCACCGAAGAAGCTGCGGCCCACCCGGATCAGCGGTACGTGGATCGCCGTGCTGGTCGCGATCGTCGTGCTGATCTTCCTGCTCGTCTTCATCCTGCAGAACGGCGGCAACGCGACGATCCACTTCCTGTGGGGTGAGTTCAGCCTTCCCCTCGGGGTGGCGCTGTTGTTCGGCGCGATCGGCGGCGCGCTGCTGGTCGCGGTCGTCGGCGCGGCCCGCATCCTGCAGCTGCGCCGTCAGGCGAAGCGGGTGGCGACCCCTATTGGTCGTCCCTCGACCTCATCACCAGCTCGACGCGAGAGCTGATCCCGAGCTTCCGGAAGATCTTGCGCAGGTGGAAGTTCACCGTGTGCGGCGACATGAACAGCTGCGTGGAGATCTGCCGGTTCGTCTGCCCCTTCGCCACGAGGTTCGCGATCGCCCGTTCGGTGTCGTCCAAACTGGACCATCCGGACGCGGGCCGCACCGGTTCCGCACGCCGGCGCCGGCCGAGTTTGCGCAGCCGTCCCAGCACGCGGGCGCTGTCGCGGGACGCGCCGATCTCCCGGTACAGCCCGAGAGCGTTCTCCAGCGCCTTCACCGAGGCCGCACGATCGGCCGCGGTCGTCAGCAGGACGCCGAGGTCCTCGGCCGCGTTGGCCCGTGCCCACAGGTCGCGGTGCTGCTGCGAAGCCAGTTCCAGCAGCGCGGCGTCGGCGTCGGCGAGGCCTCTGGCGTGCATCGCGGCCGCCACCACCGCACGGAATCCGGGGTTCTGCTCGGCCAGCCGTTCCGCGCGGTCCACAACGGACTTGGCCAGCCGCTCGTCCCCCGCCTCCAGGGCCCGGCGCACGAACCACCCGGCGGCACGGGGTTCCTCCGCGAACAACGCGGACGACACCAGCCCCGGATACTCGTCCGTCAGCAGCCCGAGCGCCTTCTCCAGACCGTGGGCCACGTACGTGACCAGCACGTCGGCCCACTGGTAGTAGGCGCGCGAGAAGATGATCCCGTCGACCGGGACGCGGTCGCGGTAGCGCTCGACGTGCTCGATCGCGGCGGGCAGGTCGCCGGTGTGGATCGCGACCATCGCCAGCACGGCCAGCGCGGGCGCCACCAGCGCCACGTGCCCGGTCTCCTCGGCCACCTTCAGCGCACCGCGCGCCTCGATCGCCGCTTCCTCGATCCGCCCGGCCTGCAACAGGATCCGCGCCTGCACGACCGCGGTCATGAGTTCCCTGGTCACCACCGCGGACGGCCCGCTGCGCGCCCGCCGCACCACGCCGTCGGCCTCGGCGAAGTCCCGCAGCCCGGCGTTCAGCGTGGCCAGCAGCAGCTGCGGATAGGCGCAGAGGTCGTGGGACGTGACGGACTGCGCGGCCTCGCGCGCCAGTTCCAGTGCCGCGCCGGGCAGTCCGGTGTCGCGCGCGATCGCCGCCAGCACCGCCAAAGCCGTTGCCAGCACGTCGCCCGGTGCGCCCGTGTGGTTGCGCACGACGGTCTCGGCCAGCTCCTGTGCGCGGCGCCGATCGTGACCGAGCAGGGCCATCATCCTGGTGATCTCCACCCATGGCGCGAGTTCCGGTGGTAGATCGGGTTCCGCCAGCAACGCTTCGGAGATCTCCACCGACTCGCCGTGCCGCGCGCCCAGCAGCATCGTGGTGGCCACGCAGTGCCGCAGCTTGGCGGAGGGTTCCGGGGAAACCTGACGGGACAAGGCGTCCTGCGCGAGTGCCTGCGCGGCGGTGAGCTTGCCGGCCGCGATCAGCGCGCGCACGGCGATGACCGTGCGGTGCACCAGCGAAGCAGACGCCTGGTCGGTGAGTTCGAGAGCCCGCACCGCGAGTTCGGCCGCGGCGTCAGGGGCGTTCCACAGCACGGCCTTCGCGGCGGCGACCAGTCCGTCGATCGACCGCACGTCACCGCGCTGGGCGCCGTGCAGGAGGTGCTTGGCGGCGCTGACTGCGGAATCCCCGCGCCCCAGCAGCATCTCGCCGGCCTCGCGGTGCAGCGCGCGCCGCACGGGCGGTGGCACGGAGTCGGCGACCAGCCGCCAGACCAGTTCGTGCCGGAACGCCAGCCGGTCGTCCAGCGACGTCACCACACCGGCGCCGATGACCTCGTCCAGGGCGGGCAACAGGATCGCCGTGCTGGAGGCGAGCATCTCCGCGACGTCACCGGGTTCGAAGCGCGGCCCGAGCACGGACGCGACCTGCAGCAGGTGTCTCGCACCGCCGCTCAGCGAACCGACGCGGTCGCGCAGCAGCGACTCGGTGTGCCGGGGTGAGCGGTCGGCGCGCAACGAGGCGTGCTCGGCCGTGACCACGACCTGACCGTCTTCGAGAAGCGCGTTGACGAGACTGATCAACGCCGCCGGATTTCCCCGGGCCGTCGCCGCCAACGCGCGGAGGTCGTTGTCGGGAGTTCCTCCGGCGAGATCGGCGACGAGATCCGCGACCACGTCGTCCGTGAGCGGCCGGAGTTCGATCCGCACGGCTCCGCGCTGCGCGGCGGCGGCGAACAGGCGGTCCGCGCCCTCACCGCGGCGGCGGGCGAGCAGCCAGACGACCTTCTCGTGGGTGGAGGCGGGTAACAGTGCGCGCAATGCGGCCAGGGTGCCCGGCTCGGCCAGGTGGAGATCGTCCAGCACGACGAGCGTCGGGCCGTCCGGTTGGCGTTCGGCCAGGCGCGCCAGCAGAAAGGGCTGTTCCAGTTCGTCCTGTGCCGTGGCGACTTCGAAACCGCGACGCGTGGCGACGGCGGCCATCTCGGTGAGCAACCGCGTCTTGCCGGTTCCCGCGGCGCCGTCGACCAGCACCACGCCGGTGCCCGCGTCCAGCACACCGCTGAGGAGTTCCTGTTCTCCCTCACGGCCGCGGAACACTCCGTCCCGATTCCCCGACACCCATTTTCCTTTCGCTCCGCGGCGGCGGAGAACAAGCGCTGCATTACCACAACGACCGCATCACGACCAGCCCCGGAGCAGCACCCCTAGGCCGTTGGGATGACCATGAGAGGTCGTCGTCCGGCTGCCGCTACCCATTTGAGTAGTTGCCCGGCGGATCATACGTGCAGCCACCCTGTTGAGACGCCCATAGCGCAGGAAGCTTTACCTGGGCAAGTGGCGCTCTTTCTCCTAGCATCAATTCCGCTGATCCATTCACCCACGGATTGTTGAGAGATCATGGAAAACCGGCGGAAAGCGTGGTGTGCCGGAATCAGCGACCAGGTGACGCTGGGCACGACGACCGTCGTGGAAGGCGCACCCGGTACCGGGAAGACCGCGGCGCTGGACGACCTCGCCGCCCGCTGGGAAGCCTCCGGCCGGCACGTCGTGCGGGCGCGCGGCAGTGCGCTGGAGGGCGACCTGCCGTTCGGGATCGTGGCCCAGCTCTTCGACATGACCGACCCGGATCTCGTGCCCGCCGAGGCGATGGGCGCGCTGCGGCTCACCGCGCCGGCCGCCGACTTCGCCGTGCTGCACGGCGTGTACCGCCTGGCCGCCGCGCTGGCGGGCACGTCCGGCCTGCTCATCGCGGTGGACGACGCGCACTGGGCCGACGCCGCGTCGTTGCGGTGGCTGGCTTACCTGACGTTGCGGGTCCAGCGCCTGCCCATCGCCGTCGTGCTGACCGTGGGTGCGGGCGAGCGGTGTGACGACCCTTCTCACAGCGAGATCATGGCGGCGTGCGGCCGGATCACGCTGGACAACCTGTCCGCGGACGCCGTCGCCGCGTTGATCTCCCCTGACCCGGCTCCCGAGTTCGTCTCCGCCTGTCTGGAGGCGACCGGCGGAAATCCGCTGACGGTGACGCGCCTGGTGAAGGCGCTGGCGGAGGACGGGGTGCCGCCGACCGCCGAGGCCGCGTGGCGGGTCGCGCCACGCGGCGCGGAGGTGACCGGCGAGATCATGGCGGCCCGGCTGCGCCGCCGTCCGGCCGCCGTGGTGGCCGCGGCTCAGTCGTTGGCCGTGCTCGGACCGTCCCCTCATCCCGGCGTCCTGGCCGAGTTGACGCGGCTTTCGCCTGTCGAGCTCGCCGAGGCCGTCCGGACGGTCGAGATGCTCGGGGTGGCCGGGCCGGCTGTGCTCGACGACATGCCCGCGCCTTCGCGGGCTGCTCTGCACCTCCGGGCCGCACGGTCGTTGCGCACGCACGGCGCGTCGGACCGAGTTGTGGCGGAGCACCTGCTGGAGACCTCGCCGGGGCTGGAGCCGTGGGCCGGTGAGGTGCTCGACCGGGCCGCGCAGGAGGCGGTGAACCGGGGCGACACGTCCGGCGCCGCGCGGTTGTTGTGGCGTGCGTTGCGCGAACCGGTGGCGAACCCGTCACGCGCGTTGCGGTTGCTGGGCGTTGCCGAACTCGTCGGCAACCTGCCGGGCGCGTCCGCACGGTTGCGCGAGGCCTTCGAGTCCAACAAGGACGATCCGGAATCCGCTGTGGCGCTGTCTTACGCCTTGCACGCCGAGGGAAACCCGGCCGAGCTGAAAGCCGTGCTCTCCGGTTCGCCGCGGGCGCAAGCACATCTGGCGGTACACGGGTTGGCGTGGCAGGAGGCCGTGCCCTCGTCGGTCTCGCTCGACACGCCCGCCGAGGTGCTGCACCACGTGATGGTCGGTGACATCAGTGCTGTGGACGCGGTCGCGCTCGTGTCGGCGGAAGACACGATGTCGTCGCTGGCGTCCGCGATGATCCTCAACCTGGCCGACTCACTGGACGCGGCACTGGCGCTGCTCGACGACGTGGACCGCACCCAGCCTCCCGCGGTGCGCGCGCTGACGTACGTCATGCGCGCGAACGTCCAGCGCCGCAAGGGTGATCTCGTCGCCGCCCGCGCCGACCTGGCGCTGGCCGACGACCAGCTGCGGCAGGACCGGCGCTGGCACACGGTCTCCACGTGGCACGCCGCGCTGCTCGCCGACATCCTGCTCGAGGAGGGCCACCCGGACGAGGCCGCTTCGGTGATCACCGAAGCGTCGACGGAGGAAGCACGCAGGACGTGGACGTACGCCAGCCTGCTGACGACCCGGGGCCGGATGCTGACCGTGCGCGGCGCCGACCACGAGGCGCTGGAGGCGTTCCTCGCGGCGGGACGGCACTGCGAGGGCTGGCCCTACCGCAACCCCGCACCGCTGGCGTGGCGTTCCGGCGCGGCCCAGGCCTGCGCGGCGATCGGCGACGGCGAACGGGCACGCGAACTCGCGCTGGAAGAGGTGGAGCTGGCCCGCGTCTGGGGCGCGCCACGGGCGTTGGGCATGGCGTTGCGCGCGGCGGGCCGGGTGACCGCGGGCGCGGCCGGGCGGACGCTGCTGGAAGAGGCCGTGCGGGTGCTGCGCGCCTCCCCCGCCCGCCTGGAACTGGCACGCGCGTTGGTCGACCTCGGCGTCGTGGTGCGGCGTCAGGCCGATACGTCCGGTGCGCGCGCGTGCCTGCGTGAGGCGTTGGATCTGGCGCAGAAGTGCGGATCTTCCGCGATGGCCGCGCGGGCTTACTCCGAACTGGTGGCGACCGGCGCCGGGCCACGGCGAATGCGCCAGACCGGACCGACGGCGCTCACCCCGACCGAGCACCAGGTGGCGGCTCTGGCGGCACGGGGGCGTTCCAACGAGGAGATCGCCGCCACGCTGCTGATGTCCGCGGACGCCGTCGAGGGCGTGCTGTCCGGGACCTACCGAAAGCTGGGCGTGTCCGGGCGTTTGGGTCTGTCCGACGCACTCGACGCGGGATAGTTCGGACCCGTTCAGCCGATGGTTTCCGTTGCGACGTTCGGCCTATGGTCCTGCGCATGGCTAGCGACCTGCAACGACGCAAAGTGGCAGTGGTGTTCGGCGCGATGGACGCCAACGACGACGGTTACCTGGACGAGAGCGACTTCCGCGCGCTCACCGCGCGCTGGGTGTCGTTGCGCGGTGGCGACGAGGAACTGCTGTCCGGGGTGATGATGGGCTGGTGGGCGACCCTCTCGGCGATCGCAGGCCAGGACCGCGTGACGATCGACAACGTCCTGAGCATCGTGGACGCGCTCCCGAAGACGCCGGAAGCGGTCACCGACACCGCCGACGCGATGTTCGGCGCCGTCGACGAGAACCACGACGACTACATCTCGGCCGGCGAGTACCGGACGATGATCAGCGCGTGGCTGGGGCACGACGGCGTCACCGACTTCGCCGCACTGGACTTCGACGGCGACGGCAAGCTGTCGCGCGACGAGTTCTCCCAGCTGTGGCTCGAGTTCTGGGCCGGTGACAACGCCGAGGCCGCCGGCACCTACGTCTTCGGGCCCGTCTGACGGATCACCGCGAGACGACCGCTCTTCTCCACCCCGTCCTGGTACCACGACCCGTTGACCACACCCACCGCGTCACCCGGTGGGGTTCCCGGGACGATCCGCCGGTCCAGGTCGATCACGGCGGTCTCCGGGGTCAGCCGCACCGGGCGGATCACCGCGCCGCGGGCGACGACCGGGCCGAACCCGCTGCGGGCGGCCGAGTCCGAGACCCCGCCGGTCGCGACCAGGTCCAGGATCGCCGCGATCCACACCGGGTCCGTCACCGCGTCGTAGATCCACCGCGTACCCAGCACGCTGTGCTCGGCAGTCGTGACGAGCGCTCCCCCGGCCAGCGGGGCGGAGCGGTACGTCAGCGGCACCTGGTACACCACCGGGCCGTCCTGGAGCAGGTGCGTCTCCACACCGACCTGCCCCGCCGGGTCCTCGAACCGGAAGAACCCGATGGGCCACAGCGCGCCGTTTCCCCGGTACCACGGCCGACTCGCGACCCACACGGGCAGAAAGTCCCGGAACGACGGTGTCAGCTTGGCACCGGCGTGAATTTTCACCATGCCGCACAGACTACGAGTGCGCGAGGGTGAAGAACTCCTGGCGTGACGCTGGATCGTTCCGCAGCACTCCCGGGTCGGTCATCGGCAGGCCAGCCTGGACAACGCCAGTGCGCCGACCAGCAGGCCGAAGTCGCGCAACGCGACGTCGTAGTAGCCGGGCAGGGTCAGCAGGTTGACGATGATGCCGAGCAGCCAGGCGGCGACGACCAGCCCACCCCACTTCGGTGCCACCGCCACCAGCACACCGGCCACGATCTCGATCACGCCGACGACGTACATCGCGGTCTGCGGGCTGCCGGGGACGATCGAGTCGATCCACGGCGCCAGGTAGACCGGCCAGTCGACCAGCAGGTTGAAGAACTTGTCCAGCCCGAACAGGATCGGCGCCACCGTGAAGACCGTGCGCAGCAACACGAACGCCTGCGTCGCCGGGTCCGTGCGCGTCAGGACCGTCATGACTCCTCCTTCTAAAGACAACTTCGGCTAACGTTAGAGCTGCGTGCCGATTTTCGTCAACAGGAGTAGGTTTTAGAGATGGCCGACCACGTCGCCGCCGTCGCGGCCCTCGACGAGCCGAACCGGCGCAAGCTCTACGACTTCGTGGCGCGCCAGACCGCGCCCATCAGCAAGGACGAGGCGTCCGCCGCCATCGGGCTGCCGCGCACGACCGCCGCGTTCCACCTCGACAAGCTGGTCGAGATGGGGCTGCTGGACGTGCTCCACGAGCGCCGGTCAGGCCGGACCGGGCCGGGAGCGGGACGGCCGGCGAAGCTCTACCGGCGGTCCGGGGAGCAGATCGAGGTGTCGTTGCCCGACCGGCGGTACGAGGCGGCGAGCCACCTGCTCACCGACGCGTTGCTGGAGGCGGAGAGCACGGGTGAGCCGGCGCGCGAGATCCTGAACCGGCGCGCGTACGAGTGGGGCGAGGACCTCGCGGCGCGGGCCTCCGGCGACGTGGCGGAGGCGTTGGAGGACTTCGGGTTCGAGCCGCGGACCGACGGGACCGCGATCCTGCTCGGCAACTGCCCGTTCCACAGCCTGGCGCAGCGGCACACGCAGCTGGTGTGCGGGATGAACCTCTGCCTGATCAGCGGCCTGCTGGACGGGATCAGGGCGAACGACGTGAGCGCTCGCCTTGATCCCTCACCAGGACACTGCTGCGTGAAGCTGGATCAGGCGCCGTCCTCCAGGTCGCCTTCGGTCTCCAGGTAGGCGGCCCGCAGCGCGTCCAAAGTGGACGGCTCGGGGTGCTCCCACATCTGGCGTTCCGCGGCCTCCAGCAGACGTTCGGCGATGCCGTGCAACGCCCACGGGTTCGAGGTCTGCAGGAACTTGCGGGTCTCCGGGTCGAGCACGTACGTCTCGGTCAGCTTCTCGTACATCCAGTCCGCGACGACGCCGGTCGTGGCGTCGTACCCGAACAGGTACTCGACCGTCGCCTGCAGTTCGAACGCGCCCTTGTACCCGTGCTGCCGCATCGCCCCGACCCAGCGCGGGTTCACCACGCGGGCGCGGAAGATCCGTGAGGTCTCCTCCGTCAGGGTGCGGGTCCTGACCGCCTCTGGACGTGTGCTGTCACCGACGTACGCGGCGGGCGCCTTGCCCGTCAACGCCTTCACCATCGTGACCATGCCGCCGTGGTACTGGAAGTAGTCGTCCGAGTCGGCGATGTCGTGCTCGCGGGTGTCGATGTTCTTGGCCGCCACCGCGATCCGCCGGTACGCCGACTCCATGTCCTCGCGCGCCGCGATCCCGTCGACCCCGCGGCCGTACGCGTACCCGCCCCACACCGCGTAGACCTCGGCGATGTCCGACGAGTCGCGCCAGTTGCGACTGTCGATCAACGGCAGCACACCCGCGCCGTACGCACCCGGCTTGGAGCCGAAGATGCGCAGCGTCGCCCGGCGCTGGTCGCCGTGCTCCTCCAGGTCCTTGAGCGTGTGCGCGTGCACGAAGTTCTGGTCCGCGGGCTCGTCCAGGTTCGCGACCAGCTGCACCGCATCGTCCAAAAGGGACACGGCGTGCGGGAACGCGTCGCGGAAGAACCCGGAGATCCGGACCGTGACGTCGATGCGCGGCCTTGCCAGTTCCTCCAGCGGGATGATTTCGAGACCGGTGACGCGACGGGACTGGTCGTCCCACACCGGCCGCACGCCCAGCAGCGCGAACACCTCGGCGATGTCGTCGCCGGCCGTGCGCATCGCGGACGTGCCCCAGACCGAAAGTCCCACGGACGGCGGCCATTCGCCGTCGTTCTCCGAGCGGTAGCGCTCCAGCAGCGAGTCCGCCATCGCCTGACCGGTCTCCCACGCGAGGCGCGACGGGATGGCCTTCGGGTCGACCGAGTAGAAGTTGCGGCCGGTCGGCAGCACGTTCACCAGGCCGCGCAACGGCGAACCGGACGGACCGGCCGGGATGTAGCCGCCGTCCAACGCGTGCAGGACGTTCGTCATCTCGTCGGTGGTGCGCGCCAGCCGGGGCACGACCTCGACGGCCGCGAACTCCAGGATCTTCTGCACGTCAACGGATTCGTGCAGGGTCCTGGCCACCTCGCGGTCCCAGCCGGCGTCTTCCATGGCCTGGACCAGCGCGCGAGCCTGTTCCTCAACGGCGTCAACGTCTTCGCGCGTCGTCGTGGTGAGCCCGAGCGCCTCCCGCAGACCCGGTAGCGCGGCGACCTGGCCGCCCCACATCTGCCGCGCCTGCAGCATCGCGAGCACGAGGTTGACGCGGACCGAGCCCGCCGGCGCCTCGCCGAGGATGTGCAGGCCGTCGCGGATCTGGACGTCCTTGACCTCGCACAGCCAGCCGTCGACGTGCAGCAGGAACTCGTCGAACTCGGCGTCGTGCGGCCGGTCGTCCAGGCCGAGGTCGTGGTCGAGCTTCGCGGCCTGGATCAGCGTCCAGATCTGCGCGCGGATCGCCGGCAGCTTCGCCGGGTCCATCGCGGAGATGTTGCCGTACTCGTCGAGCAGCTGCTCCAGCCGTGCGATGTCGCCGTAGCTGTCCGCGCGGGCCATCGGCGGCACCAGGTGGTCGACCAGCGTGGCGTGCGCGCGCCGCTTGGCCTGCGTGCCCTCACCGGGGTCGTTCACGAGGAACGGGTAGATCAGCGGCAGATCGCCGAGCGCCGCGTCCGTGCCGCAGGACGCCGACATGCCGACGGTCTTGCCGGGCAACCACTCCAGGTTGCCGTGCTTGCCGACGTGCACGACCGCGTCCGCGCCGAACTGCGACTCGATCCACCGGTAGGCGGCGAGGTAGTGGTGCGACGGCGGCAGGTCCGGGTCGTGGTAGATCGCGATCGGGTTCTCGCCGAACCCGCGCGGCGGCTGGACGATCACGACCACGTTGTTCGACCGCAGCGCGGCCAGCACGATCTCGCCGTCCTTGGACTTCGAGTGGTCGACGAAGAGGGTGCCCGGCGCCTCGCCCCAGTGCTCCCGCATCGACTCGCGGAAGTCCTCGGGCAGCGTCTCGTAGTACGCCCGGTAGTCGGCCGCGGCGATGCGCACCGGGTTGCTCTCGAACTGCTCCTGCGTCAGCCAGTCCACGTCCTGGCCACCGGCGGCGATCAGCGCGTGGATCAACGCGTCGCCGTCCAGCTCCTGCACGCCCGGCAGCGCGTCACCGATGTCGTACCCGTGCTCCTGCATGGCTTTCAGCAACCGCACGGTCGAAGCCGGCGTGTCCAGGCCCACCGCGTTGCCGATGCGGGAGTGCTTGGTCGGGTACGCCGACAGCATCACCGCGATCTTGCGCTCGGCCACGGGAATGTGACGCAGCCTGCCGTGCCGGACCGCGATACCGGCGACGCGCAGCGCCCGTTCCGGATCGGCCACGTAGACGGTGAGCCCGTCGGAGTCGATCTCCTTGAACGAGAACGGAACCGTGATGATCCGGCCGTCGAACTCCGGGATCGCGACCTGGGTCGCGGTGTCCAAAGGAGACAGTCCGTCGTCGTTGGAATCCCACGACTCACGGCTCGACGTGAGACACAACCCCTGCAGGATCGGCACGTCCAGCGCGGCGAGCGCGCCCACGTCCCACGCGTCGTCGTCCCCGCCGGCGGACGCCTTCGCCGGGTTCGTGCCACCGGCCGCGAGCACCGTGACGACCAGCGAGTCCGCCTGGCCGAGGGTCTCCAGCAGCTCGGGCTCGGCCGTGCGCAACGACGAGCAGTAGACCGGCAGCGCCCTCCCACCCTTGGCCTCGATCGCGTCGCACAACGCGTGCACGAACGCCGTGTTCCCAGCCACGTGATGCGCGCGGTAGTAGAGGACCGCGACCGTCGGGCCTTCGCTCGTCGTCTCCCGCTCCAGCACCCCCCACGAGGGCGTGGCCTGTGGAGTCGCGAACCCGTGACCGGTCAGCAGGATGGTGTCCTCGAGGAACTTGTGCAGCTCGGCGAGGTTCGCCGGCCCGCCGTGCGCGAGGTAGAGGTGCGCCTCCGCACAGACACCGCCGGGCACCGTCGACAGCTCCATCAGCGCGGCGTCCGGCTGCTGCTCACCACCGAGCACCACCACCGGCAGCCCGCTGGCCAGCAGCCAGTCCAGCCCTTCCTCCCACATCCGCCGCCCGCCGAGAATGCGCACGACGACGAGGCTGACCCCGTCGACGAGCGCGGGCAGGTCGTCGGCGGTGAGCCGGGCGGGGTTGCCGAGCCGGTACTCGGCGCCACAGGCACGCGCCGACAGCAGGTCGGTGTCGGAGGTAGACAGCAGCAGGATCACGCAGGGCTCCATCCCTCGTGGGGTCCTCGCCCCAGGTTGCGGGTGACTCGGAAGCGGAGTTCCTGACTCCCAGCGTGTTCGCTGGTCACAGTGGCGGGACCGCGCCGGATTCACACCGGCTTCCTCCTGTGCTTCGTCGTTCGGGCTCACCCTAACCGGCGGGTTACAGTCCGACCTATGCGTACTACCCCGGATGCCTGCCCAGGCGCCGTCGAGCTGCACCAGGCGGCCGACGGCGGGCTCGCCCGCATCCGGGTTCCCGGCGGCACTCTTTCCGCTGCTCAGTGGGACGTCGTGCGTCTCGCGGCGCTGGAACTGGGTTCCGGGTCGGTGGAGCTGACCTCGCGGGCGAACCTCCAGATCAGAGGCCTGGCGGACGGCGTTGAGCTGGGTGCGCGACTGGCCGCGGCGGGCCTGTTGCCTTCGTCCACCCACGAACGCATCCGCAACATCATCGCGGCGCCGCTGGAGGACAACCAGGCGCTGGTCGACGAGATCGACGCGGCCCTCTGCGCGGACCCCGTGCTGGCCTCGCTGCCAGGACGTTTCCTGGTGACGGTCGGCGCTTCCGTGAGCGGACTGGGCGGTGATTTCGGCCTGGTCGAGGATGTGTTCCTGGTGGCCGGAACCGATACAGGAGTGAGGGTCTCCGACCCTGTCGACGCTGTGGTGACCGCCGCCCGCCTGTTCCAGGAGATCCGGGGCAGCGCCTGGCGCCTGTCCGAAGTGGACGACGGTGTGCGAAAGATCACCGAGCACCTCGGCACCACTTCCGACGGTTCGTTCACCCCGGTTGTGACGCCCGTCGCACCTTCGCCCACGACCCCCGGCGTCCCCCTGGGCAGGCTGGACGCACACCAACTACCAGGCGTCCCGATCCGGTTGACGCCGTGGCGCAGCCTGGTCGTGCCGGCGGGAACCGACACGTCCGGCCTGATCACCGACCCCGCCTCCCCCTGGCACGGCGTCAGCGCCTGCACCGGACGCCCCGGCTGCGCGAAGTCGCTCTCCGACGTGCGAGCGGACGCGCGCGCCTGGCTGAACGCACCACACCACACACACGCGCCGGGCCGGGTACCCCCAATTTCAATTCTAGGGAGCAGGTCCGACAGTCCCGGCGCGGTGCACTGGTCGGGCTGTGGGCGCCGCTGCGGCCGGCCGCACGGCGATGTGATCGAGTTCGTCGCGACCGGCGACGGCTACGAGGAGATCAGGTGACGCAGTACATCAAGGACGGCGCGGAGATCTACCGCCAGTCCTTCGCCACCATTCGCGCGGAATCGGACCTCACCAGGTTCCCGGCAGACGTCGCGAAAGTCGTCGTGCGCATGATCCACGCGTGCGGCATGACCGACCTGCCCGACGACGTCGCCTTCTCTCCCAGCGTCGTCCGCGACGCCCGCGCGGCTCTGCGCAACGGCGCCCCGATCCTCTGCGACGCCAACATGGTCGCGTCCGGCGTCACCCGCCGCCGGCTGCCCGCGGACAACGAAGTCCTTTGCTACCTCCAGGATCCGCGCACCCCCGCGCTGGCCGAGGACATCGGCAACACCCGCAGCGCCGCCGCCCTGGAACTCCTCGCGGACCGCTTCGAAGGCGCGGTGATCGCGATCGGCAACGCCCCCACCGCGTTGTTCCACCTGATCGACCTGATCGAGCGGGGAGCACCGAGGCCGGCCGCGGTCCTGGGCATCCCGGTCGGGTTCATCGGCGCGCAGGAGTCCAAAGAGGCTTTGGCCGCAACGGATCTGGAGCACCTCGTGGTGCACGGCCGGCGCGGCGGCAGCGCCATGACGGCAGCGGCCATCAACGCGATTGCGAGCGAAGAAGAATGACGGGCAAGCTCTACGGCGTCGGTCTGGGTCCTGGCGACCCGGAACTCGTGACGGTCAAGGCCGCACGACTCATCAGGGAAGCCGACGTCATCGCGTTCCACAGCGCCCGGCACGGCAAGTCAGTCGCCAAAACCATTGCGGCGCCGTACTTCCGCAGCCAAAATGATCCAAATCCGCAGATCATGGAACAGCTCGTCTATCCCGTGACGACCGAGGACACCGACGACTACCAGGGCGAGATCGACGCGTTCTACGAGGAAGCCGCGGCAAAGCTGGCCGCGCACCTCGACGCCGGACGAGACGTCGTCGTCCTCGCGGCAGGCGACCCGTTCTTCTACGGCTCCTACATGCACATGCACAAACGCCTCGCCGACCGCTACGAGTGGGAAGTCGTCCCGGGCGTGACGTCCGTGAGCGGCGCGTCAGCCGTTCTCGGCACCCCGCTGGTGGAACGCGACGAGGTCCTCACGATCCTGCCCGGCACCCTGCCGCCCGCCGAGCTCGCGACCCGCCTCGCCGACACCGACTCGGCCGCGATCCTCAAGCTGGGCCGCACTTTCCGCAACGTCCGCGCAGCCCTCGACACCGCGGGCCGGCTCGACGGCGCCTGGTACGTCGAACGCGCCACCACCGGCCGCCAGAAGATGTCGCCGCTGGCCGACGTGAACCCCGACGACGTCCCGTACTTCTCGCTGGCCCTGCTCCCCAGCCAGTCCAAGCCCGCGAAACCGAAGGGCGAGGTCGTGGTCGTCGGCCTCGGCCCCGGCGCGCGGACCTGGCTCACCCCGGAGGCCCGCCAGGAACTGGAAGCGGCGGACGAGCTCGTCGGCTACAGCACCTACCTGAACCGCGTCCCGGACCGCCCCGGCCAGACCAAGCACGCCTCCCACAACCAGGTCGAGTCGGAACGCGCCGCGTTCGCCCTGGACCTGGCCAGGAAGGGCAAGCGGGTCGCGGTCGTCTCCTCCGGCGATCCCGGCATCTTCGCGATGGCCACCGCCGTCCTCGAAGTCGCCGCCGAGACCCAGGACGTCCCGGTGCGGATCATCCCCGGAGTCACGGCCGCGAACGCCGTGGCGGCCAAGGCCGGCGCCCCGCTCGGCCACGACTACGCGGTGATCTCGCTGAGCGACCGCCTCAAGCCGTGGGACGTCATCGCCGAACGCCTGACCGCCACCGCCAAGGCAGATCTCGTCATCGCGATCTACAACCCGGCGTCCAAGGCCCGCACGCACCAGGTCGCGGACATGCGCGATCTCTTGTTGCAGCACCGCAAGCCGGAGACCCCGGTGGTCGTCGGACGCGACGTCGGCGGCCCGGAGGAGGAGATCCGCGTCCTCACGCTCGGCAGCCTCGACGCCGGCACGATCGACATGCGCTGCCTGCTGATCATCGGCTCGTCCCAGACGATCGTGACCGAGGCAGGCGTGGTCTTCACACCCCGGCGTTACCCAACCAGCTGACCGCGGCATCGACGTCGGCCACCGTTTCCGCAGGTGGGAGCGGTGGCCGGCGCACGATCACGACCGGCACCCCGAGCTGACGCGCGGCTTCGAGCTTCGCCGAGGTCATCGCCCCGCCGCTGTCCTTGGTCACCAGCACGTCGATCTCACGTGACCGCATCAGCCCCAGCTCGCCGTCCACGGTGAACGGGCCGCGCGACAGCAGCACCTCGATCCGGGCGGGCATCGGCGGTGACGGCGGCTCGACCATCCGCGCCAGGAACCACTGCGGACATGCCGCGAACTCGGCCAGGTCCTGCCGCCCGGTGGTCAGGAACACCCGCTCGCCCGGCAGGTTCCGCGCCGCCTCGGCGACGCTGTCCACCCAGTGCCAGCCATCGACAGGCGTGAACCCGGGCCGTCGCAGGATCAGGAACGGCACACCGACCTGTCCACAAGCCTCGAACGCGTTCGCGGTGATCTGCCGCGCGAACGGATGTGTGGCGTCGACCACCGCGTGTATGTCGTTGTCCCGCAACCACTGCACGAGCCCGTCGACCCCGCCGAAGCCTCCGACCCGGACTTCGCCAGGCGGAAGACGAGGCGAACTCACCCGCCCCGCGAGGGAGGAAATCGCGGGCACGCGGGAAGCCAGCTCGCGCGCTTCCCCCGTACCGCCGAGGATCAGGATCATCGAACGCGCGTGGCCGAGTACAGGTGGCTGTCCGGGAACTGCGTCGCGCCCAGCACGTTCCCCACGATGATCACCGCGGTCCGCTTGATCCCAGCGGCCTCGACCTGCGAAGCGATGTCGTCCAACGTCCCGCGCAGCACGATCTCATCAGCCCGCGAGGCATACGCGACCACCGCGACCGGGCAGTCCAAGCCGTAGTTCGGCACCAGCTCCGCGACCACGGCCGCGATCCGTTGCACGGCAAGGTGCAGCACAAGGGTGGCGTGCGAACGCCCCAGCGTGTCCAGATCCTCACCAGGAGGCATCGGCGTCGCACGCTGCGAAGTCCGAGTCAGGATCACCGTCTGCCCGACACCGGGCACGGTCAGCTCACGCCGCAACGACGCCGCGGCAGCCGCGAACGCTGGCACCCCTGGCGTCACGTCGTAAGAGATCCCCAGCGCGTCCAACCGGCGCATCTGCTCGGCCATCGCGCTGAACACCGCCGGATCCCCGGAGTGCAGCCGCGCCACGTCCAGCCCGGCAGCGTCAGCCGCGGCCAGCTCGGCGACGATCTCGTCCAACGTCAGCGCAGCCGTGTCGACCTTCCGCGCCCCGTCCGGGCAGAAGTCCAGCAGCTCGACCGGCACCAGCGCACCCGCGTACAGGCAGACCGGCGACGACTCGATCAGCGAACGCCCCCGCACCGTGATCAGGTCGGCCGCTCCTGGCCCGGCCCCGATGAAGTGCACGGTCACTTGGTCACACTCCACGTCGTCACGGGCAGGTGCGGCCGCCACCCGGTGAACTTGCCGACCGGCGACCCCCGGTTCACCGCGATCCGCACCAGGTCACCGCCGACCTTCGCGTACCACTGCGCCACCACGGCCTCGGACTCCAGCGTCACGGCGTTCACGACGAGCCGCCCACCGGCTCCCAGGGAGTCCCAGCAGGTCTGCATCACGCCCGGCACGGTCAGCCCGCCACCGATGAAGATCGCGTCGGGCTTCTCCAGCCCCTCCAACGCCTCCGGGGCACGTCCGATGTGGACCTCGACCCCGGGCACTCCGAGCGCGGCGGCGTTCCGGACGATCCGCTCAGCCCGTTCGGCGGACTGCTCCACCGCGATCGCCCGGCACGTCGGATGCGTCCGCGACCACTCGATCGCGATCGAACCCGACCCGGACCCGACGTCCCACAACAGCTGGCCCGGCAACGGCCCCAGTGTCGACAGCGAAATCGCCCGCACCTCACGCTTCGTCAGCTGGCCATCGGTCTCGTACGCGTCGTCCGGCAAGCCCGGCACCCGCGAATACGCGCCCTGAGAGCACTCGATCGCGATGACGCACAACGGGTCCGAGTTCTCCCCGGACCACTGGTACACCCGCTCGGCGGGCCCACCCAACTGCTCCAGCACGGTGATCGGCCCGGCGATCCCGGCCACGACCTCCGGATCACCGCCCAGCACGAGCACCCGGCGTCCCGGCGTCAGGGCAGGCCGCAGCAGGTCGGCTGACCGCCCGACCAGCGACACGACCTCGACGTCGTTCAGCGCCCACCCGAGCCGCGCACAGGCCAGCGACACGGACGACGGATGCGGGATCACGGTAACCCGCGAACCCAGCAAACGGACCAAAGTCGTGCCAATTCCGTGGAACATGGGATCGCCGGACGCCAGCACGCACACGTCGCGGTACTTCTCGAACAACGCGGGCAACGCCGGCACCAGCGGCGACGGCCACGTGACCCGTTCGAACTCCCCCGGCACCAGATCGAGCTGCCGCTGCGAGCCCATCAGCACCTTCGCGGTGCCGATGGCGTGCCGCGCGGCGGGCGAGAGCCCGTCCCACCCGTCGGCGCCGATGCCGACGACGGTGACGTCAGCGACGTCGGCGAGGTCAGACGGTTCCGGTGACACGCCGCACCTGAATCTCGATCACCACGCGCTCCGGGTTGACCCGAGGCTGCTTGTACCGCGCGGCATACCTGCGCACGGCCTCGTCGACGGATTCCACGTCGTCGCGCACGACCGCCGGACCCTCCACCGTGGACCAACGCCGTCCGTCCACCTGGCACACAGCCGCGTACCCGGCCTTGCGCACGTGCTTGACCTTCCACGACGCGCCGTGCGTGATGATCCGCGCGATGCCGTCCTCCTGGTCGAGCGTCACCCCCACCGGCACGACGTGCGGAGTCCCGTCCGGACGCACGGTGGACAACGTGCACAGGTGCCGTTCAGCCCAGAACTCGGCGAACTCGGCGCCCCGCTCGATCGACATGGCACGCATCATGCAACGCCACACCCGTGAAACGAAATCGGGCCCGCCGGCAACCACCGGCGGGCCCGTCATCCGAGTACTACGGATAGTTGACGACGTTCACCGGCACAGTCCCCGGCGGCGTCACCCCGCCCACGTTGTTCACCACGTGGGTGATCGTGCCCTGGTAGTTCAGCGACACGGTCAGCAGGTTGTGCAGCCGCACGCCACTCCGGTTGGGCACCTCGAACGCGTTCTCGGCCCGCACCGACGGATTGACGTTGAAGAAGCAGTAGCTGCCGAGCCCCCACGCCTCGTGCGTGGTGACGTTGTCGCCGACCTTGTAGGCCGCGTATCCGGCCTGTCCGTTCGGCCTGTTCCAGGACGCCTGGTTCGGCACGTCGTACGGCATCTCGTTCTGGAAGAAGATCGTCCGTCCGCGCTCGCCGTTCCAGATGACCTGGTACTTCTGGTAGTGCTCGACGAACAACCCGGTGGCCAGCACGTCGTTGCCGTTCACCACCAGGCCCGTGTCACCGATCGCCTCGTTCCAGCCCCACGTGCCGGCGTTGCCGTGGTCGGCCCGCCAGATCCAGCTGTGATCGATGATCGTGTGGTTGCTGTTGACGACGAGACTGTTGGTCGCCTTGCCCGCGACCGCGCCGCCGACCCGGAAGAACACGTCCTGCAACGTGGTCGGGTTGGCCGCGTGCGAGGCCGACGAACCCGCGGGCCCGACGGTCAGCAGCGAGCTCGACAGGGTCGTGCCCGCGTCGAACAGGATGCCCTTGATCCGCACGCCGTCGACGTCCGCGACCTGCATCGCGGTGACGCCGTTCTGCGGCACGATCGTCGCGTAGCCGATGCCCAGCACGACGGTGTTGGGCCGCGTGATGTTGATCGTCTGGTTGACGTTGTAGATGCCGGGCGTGAAGAACAGGTTGCAGCCCTGACCCAGTGCCGCGTTGATCGTGGCCGCGGTGTCGCCCGCCTTCACGACGTAGAACTGGTTCATCGCCAACGACGTCCCGGGGGTGCCACCGTTGATCCAGGACGCACCGGAAGCGTTGGTGCGCAAGGAAGGCAGGAACACCCGGTAGGCGCCGTTCTCGAAGTACAGGTAGGGAACGTCACGCGAGACCGGCGTGGTCGCGAGCGTCGTCTCCGGCGGGCTCGGGAACGTGTTCGGCGGCGCACCCGGAGTCCCGGAGAACACCATGTTCCACACGCCACCGTTCCAGCTGCCGTAGTTGGAATCGCGCGTGTACCACTGCTGCTGCGAGATCGACGCCGTCTGGCCCGACACGCGGGAGTCGGCCGTGTAGCCACCGCTCGCGAAGCCGTAGCTGGCCGGGTAGAGCGCCAGGTTGCCGCGGATGTCCATGCGGCGGAACGGTGCCGCCTGCGCGACGGCCCAGCGGTTGGTGCCGTTGCTCGGGTTCACGGCCATGTTCTCGGCCGAGCGCCAGAAGTTCTGCAGCGCCACACCCTTGTCGGACTCGTTGAACGCGTCCACGGTGATGTCGCCGTTGATCACGACGTCACCGGGGTTCTTGCCGAGCCCCGAGACGGACGTGTAGTAACCGACGTCGTCGTGAACGTTGTACGTGCCCGGCTTGAACAGGTGCGCGACCCGCCGCGGCGCCATCTGCGCGGTCAGCGTGTCCTTCTGGTTGTTGAAGTCGGTGTCGAGCTGCGCCTGGATGCTCGCCGCCGACATGCCGGGGTCGAAGACGCGCGTGTTCGGCCCGAAGCTCGGGTTGTCCGGCTGAACACAACCCTGCTGCGTGCCGATCGTGTAGGTCGCGCTGGCCACTGCGGAGTTCGCGAGCCCCGACTTGATGCCGATCGCACTCACAGTTCGGCTGGTGGGCACGGAGATCGGCCCGCTGTAGAGCGGCGAGGACGCCGTCGGCGTCGACCCGTCCACTGTGTACCGGATCGTCGCGCCACTCGTCGCGGTGGAGATCGTCACCGTCTGCGCGGAGGTGTAGGCGCCGCCAGGTGGACTGAAGGTCGGCGTCGCGACCGGCGTGCCGATCACGTACGAGGCACTGCCGACAGACGAGTTCGCCTGACCCGACTTGATACCAATCGCGTTGATGGTCCTGTTGCTGGGCACCGAGATAGGCCCGCTGTACAGCAACGAAGACCCCGTCGGCGTCGACCCGTCCGTGGTGTAGCGGATCGTCGCACCGGACGTGGCCGTGGAGATCGTCACGGTCTGCGCCGTCGCGTACGTCCCGCCAGGCGGGCTGAAGGTAGGCGTCGCGACCGGTTGCGGCGCACTGTTGTGGGTGTAGCTGAAGTGCGGTGAATCGTACTGCGGCCCGGACTTCTCGTAGGTGAACCAGTAGTCGATCACCGTGCCGGACGACAGCGACCCGACGGTCTTCTGCCAGGTCCCGGCGTTGTTGGTCATCCGGAAGTTCTGCTGCGTTTGGCCGGAGATCAGGTAGTGCACGTCGACGTACAGGGCAGGGGTCGTCGGCGTGAAGTTGATCCGGGCTTGAGTCGCGTCGATCGCGGTCACGTTCTGCGTGTAGTCGTCGGCCGCATAGGCGGCCTCGACCGTCGCCAATGACGACAGGGCAATCGCTACGGCGGCCAGTCCGGCCCGCCATCTCGTCTTTGAGAGCGCTCTCACACCTGGAACGGTAAAGCCGGGATGACGGTGAGGGAAGACGAAAGTTACGGGAAAGGTCCCAGACTCCACCGGAACGCGAACCGGTCCCGGAATTGTTTTCACCCGAACGAGTACCTGCTTGGATTGAATACAACCCATAGCGTCGACGCATGATTCCATCCACCGCGTACAGCAGGGACCTGGGCGACGAGCTCCGCCGGCTGCGCGAGACCTGCACCGGCCTCAAGGGCCACGAGCTCGCCAAGAAGCTCGGCTGGGACCCGAGCAAGGTCTCCACCGTCGAACACGGCAAGGCACGCGCCAGCGAGATCGACCTCATCCAGTACTTGTCGATGTGCGGCAAGGACATCGACTTCGTCGTCGACTTCAAACGCCGCTACGAGCGCGCTTTCGACGAGTACATCGTGCAGGTGTGCGGCAACCTTCGGACCATGGCGATGGCCGAGTCCACGGCCGCGACGATCACCAGCTACGACATGCTTGCCGTGCCCGGCCTTGTGCAGTCGCCGGAGTACGCCGATGGCATCTACCGAATGACGGGATTGGTCACCGAAGAGCTCATCCCGAACCTCGTTCAGTACCGGACCGAACGTCAGGCGATCCTGCGCCGACACGATCGGCCGACTTGCGTGTTCTTCGTCCATGAGCATGCGCTGCAACTGCAGGTCGGCAACGACCAGATCATGGAGGATCAGTACGCACGGCTGTTGTTCAACACGCACACCATCCGGATCGTGCCTGCGGACGCACCCGTCGTCGCCTCCGGCTTCGTGCTCTGGGAGTTCGAGAAAGCGCGGCCGCTCGTCTTCAGCGAGACCAACCTCGCGAACGTCTTTGTGCAGGATCCGGGTGCCATCGCACGCACCAGGCTGTTCTTCAGCCGCCTGGACGAGGTCGCTTTGAGTGCGGAACAATCGCGGAGCAAGCTGGCGGAGTACGTCAGCGGACCGCGAGAGGATCCCCATGACTCAGGACCGCACTTGGCGTAAGAGCAGCTACAGCGGCGGAGCGGTGGACGGCAACTGCGTCGAAGTGTCACTCACCCACGACGCCCTGGTCAGGGACTCGAAGAACGCGAGCGGCGACGTCCTCGCGTTCTCGTCTCCTGCCTGGAAATCCCTGCTCAAGTCCCTCGGTTCTCGTTGAGGTAGTTGTAGATCGTGTACCGGGTCACCTCGAGGACCCCCGCGAGGTGATCCACCGAGTCCCGGATGAGGAAGAACCCCGCCTCGTCCAGCACTCGCACGACCTGCGACTTGTGCACCTTCTTCATCAGCTCGACCGGCACGCCGACATCTGCGATCGCCTTCTCCACCAACACCCGCTGCAGCGTGTCCACGTCCTGTGGAAACGACTCAACGGGACCGGAAGCCTCGTGCGCGGCGAGTTTGTTGACGCACAAGCACCCCACGGCCACGCCGGCGGCGTCGCGTACGAACGTCGTGGACGACCAGATCGCACGGCCGTCCGGCGCGTACGTCTCGTAGCCGGGCATGTCGGTGGTCGTGCCGCGGCGCACCAGCCCCAGCAACAGGTCCGTCATCGGGCCGCCCACCTGGCGCCCGGTCAGCGAGCCGGCGATCGCGATGATCGAGTTCGGCAGGCGTGACAGGTCGTGCACCACGACCTCGGTGTCCGGGCCCAGAGCCGAAGCGAGCGAGTCGACCGTCGGCACGAGAGCCGACAGCGCCGCCGGCACCGGCGAAGCCGCCGAGCTGGACAACGACTTCAGGGCCGCCCGGACACGTTCCAGCGTGCCGCGCGACGTCGTGGCGTGTGGCGACAAACGGACGTGCTCAGGGCGAACCGTGGCCGCGATGCCGAAGCCGTTCAACGCTTCCCCGACGACCGAGGCCGCCTCGGGCATGGTGAACGCCAGGATGCCGCCTCGGCGCTCGCGGGCGGAGACGATCTTGCCGCCGCACGACAGGACGATCTCCTCGAGTTCCGCCACGGTCTCGCCCACGGCCGCGTCCAGCGCGGAAACTCCGGCCAGCTCAACGAGTTCCAGCGCTTCCGCGAAGGCGCCGGACACGACCGGCGAGAGGTTGGTGATGTTCCAGGAGGCGGCGTCCGAGGCGGGCTCGTGCACCGAGTTGTCGAACAGGCCCGCGTCCAGGGCGCCTGTCCAGCCGGACAACACCGGAGAGAGCCGTTCCAGCGCGCGGTCGGACAGCACCACGAAGCCGGTGCTCCACCCGGCGCGCAGCCACTTCTGGCCGCCCACCACCAGCACGTCGGCGAGTTCCCACGGTTCGTCGACCACGCCGAAGCCCTGGATGCCGTCGACGATCAGCAGCCGATCGCCGACGGCCTCGCGCAACGCCGCGAGGTCCGCCCGGTAGCCGGTGCGGAAGTCCACAGCGGACACCGACAGCGCGGAAACCTCTTCGGTCAAGGCGACAGCGACCGCCGCAGGGTGCACCGGGCCGTCCAGCACGATCGACGGCAGGCCGGCGCGCACCCACGGGTAGGTGTTGGACGGGAACTCCGACGCCGAGTACATGACCGTGCCGGACAGCCCGAAGGCCGCCTGGAACAGGCCGATCGACGTGTTCGGCACCAGGGCGACGTGGTCGGTGTCCGAGTGGCAAAGACGCGCGACGGCGGCCTTCACCCGTTGTTCCTCGCGCATCAGGGTGTCCACTGTGGAGGGACCGGCCAGTGAGGCCTGTTCCATCAGGCGCGAGGTGGCCGCCACCACCGGGGTGGAGGGCGGGCCGAAGCGGGCGAAGTCCAGATACCCCTCCGGTTCGCGGAACTGGGCGAGGTACGAGGCGTCGATCAACTTAGAGCACCTTTGCGAGGAACTGTTGCGTGCGCGGCTGCTGCGGATTGTCCAGCACGTCGGACGGTGTGCCGCTCTCCACCACGGCGCCGTCGACGAGGAACACCACGCGGTCGGCGACCGAGCGGGCGAAGCCGATCTCGTGAGTGACCACGATCATCGTCATGCCGTCGCGGGCGAGCGAGGTCATCACGTCGAGCACCTCGCCGACCAGCTCCGGGTCCAACGCGGACGTGGGCTCGTCGAACAGCATCAGCTTGGGCTTCATCGCCAGAGCGCGGGCGATCGCAACACGTTGCTGCTGGCCGCCGGACAGCGAACCGGGGTAGGCCGAGGCCTTCTCCGCGAGCCCCACCCGTTCCAGCAGCGCCAACGCTTCCGCACGCACCTCGGCGCGGCCCCGGCCCAGCACCTGGATCGGGCCCTCCATGACGTTCTCCAGCGCCGTGCGGTGCGGGAAGAGGTTGAACCGCTGGAACACCATCCCGACGTCGCGGCGCTGGTGGGCGGCGTCGCGTTCGCGCAGTTCGTAGAGCTTGCCGCCGGCAGCACGGAACCCGACCGGCACGCCGTCGACCCAGATCCGGCCGGCGTCGATGGTCTCCAGGTGGTTCACGCAGCGCAGGAACGTCGACTTGCCCGCGCCGGACGGCCCGAGCAGGCAGACGACCTCGCCGCGCTCGACCTCCATGTCGATGCCCTTGAGGACCTCGGTGTGGCCGAACGACTTGCGGACCCCAATCGCCTCAACGAGGGCCATAAGCACGCTCCAGGTAGTGCTGCCCGATCGACGCGACGGACACCATCACGAGGTACCAGGCCGCGGCGGCGAACAGGGTTTCCATGATCTCCAGGTTGCGCGAGGAGATGTTGTTCGCGGCGTGGATGAGCTCCAGGAAGGCGATCACCGACGCCATCGAGGTGCCCTTGATCATGTTGATGAAGTTGTTGCCGGTCGGCGGGATGATCACGCGCATCGCCTGCGGCAGCACGACTCGGCGCAGGGTCGTCATCGGGGTCATGCCGATCGACTTGGCGGCCTCGGTCTGGCCGGGGTCGACGCTGCTCAGGCCCGCGCGGACGATCTCGGCCATGTAGGCGCTCTCGTTCAGGCCGAGCCCGAGCAACGCGGCCACGAACGCGGTCATGACCACGTTGGTGGGCACCGAGAACAGCATCGGGATGCTGATGTTCTGGAACACCAGCGCGAGGTTGAACCAGATCAGGATCTGCAGCAGCACCGGCAAGCCGCGGAACAGCCAGATGTAACCGACCGCGAACCACCGCGCGACGGGGTTCGCCGACAGCCGCATCAGCGCGATGACCACGCCGAGCACGATCGCGCCGCCCTGGGCCACCACGGCGAGCACGATGGTGTTGAGCAGGCCTTCCAGCATCACGGGGTGCGTGAAGAACCCCGGCACGTCCTCCCACTGGATCTGCGCCTCGGCCATCGCCCAGCCGAGACCCGCGAGGACCAGCAGGATCACCGCACCGCTGAACCACCGCCAGGGGTGGCGCAGCGGCACGACGGTGAGCTCGGACTGCTGGAGCTCACTGGTGCGGAGATCACTTGCCATTGATCGCGGCCTTGGTGATCGCACCCTGCTTGATGTCCCAGGTGGTGAGGATCTTGTCGTAGGTGCCGTCGTCGATCAGCGACTGCAGCGCGCCCTTGATCGCCTCGGACAGCTTGGCGTTCTGCTTGTTCACGCCGATGCCGTACGGGCCACCGTTGATCGGCGCCAGCGGCACGACCTCGAAGTACTGGCCGTCACCGGCGGTCTTGGCGACGTAGACGGCGGTCGGCAGGTCGTTGAGGATCGCGGCGACGCGGCCGGTGCGCAGCTGGTTCTGGTTGCCGGTGTCGCTGTCGGTGACGCTGAGCTGCACCTCCGCCTTGCCCGCCGCGACGCACTTCTGGCTCTGCTCCTTGGCGAACTGCTCCTGCGAGCTGCCCAGGTTGACCGCGATCCCCTTGCCGCACAGGTCCTCGACGCTCTTGACCCCCTGCGGATTGCCCTTCTGCACCATGATCGTGATGCCGGAGGTGAAGTAGTCGACGAAGTCGATCTTCTGCTGGCGTTCGGCGGTGTCGTTCATCGCGGCCATCGTCACGTCGACGCGGCCGGTCTCCAGGCTGGTGATCAGCGAGCTGAACGCCATGTCGCTGTGCTCGGCCTTGAGCCCGAGCTTGGCGGCGATCGCCTTGATCAGGTCGACCTCCGACCCCAGCGGCGTCTTGCCGTCCTGGTCGTAGAAGTTGTTCGGCGGGTTCTGGATGTTCGACCCGACCTTGAGCGTGCCGGCCGACGCGATCGCGGGCGGCACCAGCGCGGCGAGCGCGTCGTCCTTCTTGACCGAACCCAGGTCGGAGGACGGCGGCGTGGACGTCTGCGGATTGTCCGACGTGGACCCGCAGGCGGCGAGCCCCAGAACGAGCAGCGAGGTCACGAGCAGGCGCGGCATCATGGCGGGGACCGTACAACGTCGAGTTGAAGACGTCCACAAAAAGTTGAAGCCAGGCGTGACCGGCGGCACCCGGGGAATTCCATCGGCATCCGGTTCGTTGGTCCGGATGCCCCCAGCAAACGAGGAGGACCAACATGGCGACGGTCGAGCTGACCACGGAGAACTTCGACGAGGTGGTCGGCGATTCCGACGGCTCCGGCATCGTCCTGGTCGACTTCTGGGCCGAGTGGTGCGGTCCGTGCCGTGCGTTCGGGCCCACCTACGAGGCCGCGTCGGACAAGAACGAGGACATCGTGTTCGGCAAGGTCGACACGGAGGCGCAGCAGGAGCTCGCGGCCACGTTCGGCATCCGGTCGATCCCGACGCTGATGATCGTGCGGGAAGGTGTCGTGCTGTTCTCGCAACCGGGCGCGCTGCCGGGCAAGGCGCTGGACGACCTGATCCAGCAGGCGCGCGAGGTGAACATGGAAGAGGTCCACGCCAAGGTGGCGGAGGCTCAGGCCCAGCAGGGCTGATCACCTCGATCGACCGCTGATTGGTCCAGCCGAGGTGTGGGTACCTGACGTGCATGAACACCGACACGTCGACCGCACAGCTGGTCAGCCAGCTGTCCGAGCAGGTGAGCAGGCTCGCGCGCGATGAGATCCGTCTCGCGGTCGCGGAGCTGAAGGACAAGGGCAAGCACGCCGGTGTCGGCGCCGGGATGTTCGGCGCGGCCGGCGTGTTCGCGTGGTGGGGCGGGCTCAGCGTCGTCGCGGGCCTGATCCTGCTGCTGGCGCTCGTAGTACCGCCGTGGGCGGCCGCGTTGATCGTCGCGGCCGCCCTTCTGCTGTTCGCGGGAATCTTCGCGCTCGTGGGCAAGGGTCAGGTCAAGCAGGCCGCTCCCCCGGTGCCGCGGCAGGCGATGGACAACGTCCAGCAGGACATCGCGACGATCAAGGAGAAGGCGCACCGATGAGCGATCCCAAGGAAGAACTGCAGCGCGACGTCGAGCGCACCCGCCGCGAGCTGGGTGAGACCGTGGAAGCGTTGGCGCACAAGGTCGACGTGCCCGGCCGGGTGAAGGAGCAGGCGCACGACACCAAGGTCAGGGTGGCCACCGCCACGACCGAGGCGATCGACTCCATGACCAAGGCCACCAACGACGCCATCGACTCGCTGCCAGAGCCCGTGGCGGTGCAGGTCGAGAAGGCGCGCCGGCATCCCGCCGCTGTCGCGGCCGTGCTCATCACGCTCGTCCTCATCATCTGGAAGATTTCCAGGAGGAACGGATGAAATTCCTGTACCGCCCACTGGGAATGCTGTTCGGCGCGCTGGGAGGTTTCCTCGCCACCGCGATCTTCGGTCAGGTGTGGAAACTCGTGGCGGGCGACGAAGAAGCGCCGAGCGCCACGATGAGGAACCGCACCTGGCGCGAGGTCCTGCTGGCCGCGGCGTTGCAGGGAGCTATCTTCGGCCTGGTGAAAGCGGCGATCGACCGCGGTGGCGCCAAGAGTTTCCAGAAGCTGACCGGCGAATGGCCCGGCGACGAAGAGGATTGAGTCCTGCTCAATCCAGTCGGCGAAACGAGACGCGACGGTTCTCCGAAATCGTTTCGCGACTTAATCTGACCGGTGATGACTCGTCAACTGCGGGCTCGTGCGCTCTTCTCGGCGTTCGAGCCGCTCACCGCCGTTCCGGACGACCCGGCTCGCTCACGGCTGGGTGTCGTGCGGTTCGCCGGCACGTCCTTCAACCCCGTGTTGGAAGCCGGGCATCCGGAACTGACGGTCCACCTGGCCGAGCCCGGTCTCGGCTTCGCCGAGGTCTGGACGAGCGCGCACAGCGTGGAGTCCGGTGAGCACAAGGCGATCACCTACGCGCACGACGGCGAGTACCTGTTCTGCGCCGGGCGGATTCCGCCGTGCGACGAGCACACCTACGCGGGGCGGCTCGCGTTCCGGGCGGCTCTGGAACTCGCCGGGAAACTCGGCTACCACCACGTCTTCCGGATGTGGAACTACCTCCAGGACCTGAACCCGCGGATCTACCGCGAGTTCCTGCTGGGCCAGGCCGAGGCGTTCGCACGGCGGCCGGTGACGTGGAGCGGCCTGACCGCCGCCACCGTCGTCGGCTCGCGTGGCGGCGGCATCGCGTTCCACTTCCTGGCCTGCCGCACGGGCGAGCCGGTCACGATCATCTCGCCCAGCGGTGCCCGCGGCGTCTACCTGAACGGGCGGCTCTACTTCTCCGCGCCGTCGCTGGACGACGCCGAGGACCTGATGAGCGCCGTGAACCTGGCGAACTGGGGCGTCGACGACGGATTCGGCCTGCACGACATCACGTCGCTGAAGATCTACGCGCAGCATCCGGGTGATCTTCTTCTGCCGGACGCACGTCTGGCCCTCGGGACGAGCGTGGCACACCTCCAGGCCACACTGCTGCCGGAGGACCGCGCGGTGGAGTTCGAGGGCGTCGCCGGGTAGGCCTGCGAACGCTTGAACACTCAACTATTCTGGCTCACATGCCACAGCCAGAGGGTGCCGAGCTCGAAGCCATCAGGGCCAAGCGCGACGAGCTGCGCGAGCAGTTCGTGAAGCCGCTCGACGAACGGGGTGGCTCGCCCACCCAGGGCGTGCACCACATCGCGTTGATCTGCAAGGACGTCGAGGAGACGATCCGCTTCTACCAGGAGTTCCTCGGCTTCCCGCTGGTCGAGCTGGTGGAGAACCGCGACTACCGCGGCTCCAGCCACTTCTTCTTCGACCTCGGCAACAAGAACCTGCTGGGGTTCTTCGACTTCCCCGGTCACGACCACCCCGCGTTCATGGAGACGATCGGCGCCGTGCAGCACTTGGCGCTGTCCATCTCCCCCGAGCGGTTCGACGAGATCAAGTCCAAGCTGGACGAGGGCGGCGTCGAGTACCTGGGCCCCGACCGCGGCGTCGAGGACAGCCTGTACATCCGCGACCCCAACGGTGTAGGGATTGAGTTCTACCGGGAGAAGCTCGGCGAGTTCGAAGGCACGACCCTGATCAAGTGATCTGATTTCGAGTCGGAACGGAGTCCCAGCGTGGCGCAAGAGGTCAAGGGCATCGTGGCCCGCGGCAAGGGCCAACCCGTCGAACTGACCTCGGTGCTGGTGCCCGATCCCGGTCCCGGCGAGGCCGTGGTGAAGATCCAGGCGTGCGGCGTCTGCCACACCGACCTGCACTACCGCGAGGGCGGCATCAACGACGAGTTCCCGTTCCTGCTGGGCCACGAGGCCGCGGGTGTCGTGGAGTCCGTCGGTGCCGGTGTCACCGACCTGGAGCCCGGCGACTTCGTCGTGCTGAACTGGCGCGCGGTCTGCGGCACCTGCCGTGCGTGCAAGCGCGGCAAGCCCTGGTACTGCTTCTCGACGTTCAACGCCTCACAGCCGATGACCCTGGTCGACGGCACGAAGCTCTCGCCCGCACTGGGCATCGGCGCGTTCGTCGAGAAGACCTTGGTCCACTCAGGACAGTGCACGAAGGTCGACCCGTCCGCGCGTGCGGCGGCGGTCGGTCTGCTGGGCTGCGGTGTGATGGCAGGCGTCGGCGCCGCCATCAACACCGGCGGCGTCTCGCGCGGCGACTCGGTGGCCGTGATCGGCTGCGGCGGTGTCGGCGACGGCGCCATCGCGGGCGCCCGCATCGCCGGTGCCGCGAAGATCATCGCCGTGGACACCGACCCGCGAAAGCTGGAGTGGGCCAAGGGTTTCGGCGCGACGCACACCATCAACGTGCGCGACGTCGACGACGTGGTGACCGAGATCCAGCGGCTGACCGACTCGTTCGGCGCGGACGTGGTGATCGACGCCGTCGGCCGTCCCGAGACGTGGAAGCAGGCCTTCTACGCCCGCGACCTGGCCGGAACCGTGGTCCTGGTGGGCGTGCCGACACCGGACATGCGGCTCGAGATGCCGCTGATCGACTTCTTCTCGCGCGGCGGCTCGCTGAAGTCCTCGTGGTACGGCGACTGCCTGCCCACGCGCGACTTCCCGATGCTGGTCGACCTGTACCAGCAGGGCCGGTTCGACCTGGACGCGTTCGTCAGCGAGGAGATCCCGCTCGACGGCGTGGAAGCGGCCTTCGAGAAGATGCACCACGGTGAGGTCCTGCGATCGGTCGTGGTCTTCTGATGTCGCTTCGTGTAGACCACACCGTCACGTCCGGCACCTTCTCGCTGGACGGCGAGACCTTCGACGTCGACAACAACGTGTGGGTCATCGGGGACAGCAACGAGTGCGTTGTCATCGACGCACCGCATGATGTCGACGCGATCCTCAAGGTCGTCGACGGCCGGAAGGTCGTGGCGATCCTCCTGACCCACGCTCACGATGACCACGTCCGTGTCGCGCCGGATCTCGCGCACGCCACGGGTGCGCCGTTGGCTCTGCACCAGGACGACCACATCGTCTGGTCGTTGACGCACACCGGCGTCATCCCGCACCAGGCGCTGGAAGACGGCCAGGTGCTCACCGTCGCCGGCGAACGGATCGAGGTGCTCCACACGCCGGGTCACTCGCCCGGCGCCGTGTGCTTCTACGTGCCGTCGCTCGGTGCGGTGTTCACCGGGGACACGCTGTTCCAGGGCGGACCGGGCGCGACCGGGCGGTCGTTCTCGGACCGGCCGACGATCGAGAAGTCCATCCGCGAGAAGCTGCTGACGCTTCCCGGCGACACCGTGGTGCACACGGGCCACGGCGCGGACACCACGATCGCCGCAGAGGTGTTCTAGACGCTGGAACCGCTGCGTCTCAAAACCGCGGGGGCCGCTTCTCCAGGAACGCCGACACGCCTTCCGCGTAGTCGGCGCTGGAGGCGGCCTCCGCGTACAGCGCCCGCACGAAGTCGTCCTCGTGCCCGCCCTCGGTGATCGAGTTGACGATCTTCTTGGCGCCCCTGACGCTCACCTGCGCCCGCCCGGCGATCTGTTCGGACAGTTCCTTCACGCGCGCGTCCAAGGACTCCACGACCTCGTTCACGAGCCCGATCCGCAGCGCCGTCGAAGCGTCGATCAAATCCGCCGAGAACAGGATCTGCTTCGCCCACGCCGGCCCGACCGCGTCCACGAGCGCCTTGGTGGACGTGAAGTTGTAAACGATGCCGAGTTTCGCGGGCGTGATGCCGAATCGCGCATCCGCAGACGCCACCCGAATGTCGCAAGCCAGGGCGATCTCGCACCCACCGCCGACACAGAAACCGGAAATCGCGGCAATCGTCGGCTTGTCGAACTGGGCGATCGCGCGTTCCCCGTTGTGCACCGCCTCGCCGTAGTGGGCGGCACCCTCAGCACCCCGCCGCAGCGTCGAGAACTCCGCGATGTCGGCACCGGCGGAGAAGTGCTCACCGCCCCGGATGACCAGCACCCTGACGCTCTCATCAGCGGAAACACCGGAGAGAAGGCCTGGCAGGGCCGACCACATCTCGTAGCTCATCGCGTTGCGCTTGGCCGGGCGGTTGATCGTCAACGTGGCGACCGGACCGGCCGCGGACAGCTCCAGGAACTCGCTCACGTGCCGCACGATACCTAGCGCGTTCCAGCGCCACGCCCGGTCTCATATGGGGAGGAACCCGTTCACGCCCTTGTAATGTCCCTTGCCGAAGAGGGGAGGAAGTGTGACCGCGGCCGGTATCGGAGCTTCCACCCTGCGCACGTTCGCGGTGCGGTTGCGCACCAGCGCGCCGGTCTCCGCGCGCATCCTCTCGGAACTCGCGAGCGAACTCGACCGCGGCGGGCCGGTGGCCGACCTGCTCTGCTCGCACAGCGCCGTGCACAGCCCGCTGTTCGGCATCCAGGCACTCGCCGGGGTGCGGTTGCTGATGCTGTCAGGGAAAGCGCCGGAACTGAGTCAGCGGTTCGCCAGTGCGCACGCCGCGGCGATGGCGGGTGAGTCCGACTCGACGGCGCTGCTGGCGTGGCTCGCGGCACGGCGGGCGATCGTCGAGAACGCGGGCGAGATCCTGGCGGCGCTGGACCGCACGGTGCAGCAGCACCAGCCGAAGACGGCGGGGTTCCTGCTCCGCGGCCTGACCATGATCGGCGCACCCAAGGTCCGGCTGCTCGAACTCGGCGCCTGCGCCGGCCTCAACCTGATCCTGGACCACTACCGCTGGTTCGGGCTCGGCTGGGAGTGGGGCGACAAGGACTCGCCGGTCCGCCTGGCCGCCGTCGGGCCGCAGCCGCCCAACCTGGAGATCGTCGAACGGGCCGGGTGCGACCTGCAGCCGCGCGACCCCGGCGACGCCAAGCACGCGATGATCCTGCACTCGTTCATCCCGCCGGAGCACGACGCGCTGCGGTGGGACCTCGACGACGCCATCGAGCTCGCGGCCAAGGTCGGCGTGAAGGTCGAGCGCTCGCCGGCCGGGCGGTGGCTGCGCGAGAACCTCGTGCCGCCGGACGAGCGCGGCACGTACACGGTGATCTGGCACAGCTCGTTCTGGGCGTACCTCACCGAGGACGAACGGAACGAGATCGAGACGACGCTGACCGCGGCGGCCGGCTCGATGCCACTCGCGCGCGTTGCCTACGAGTCGATGGATTTTCGCTCAAACCCACGGCTGACGGTCACCATCTACAGCTAGCGTGCGCCGTCGTGAAACTGATCCGCGCCACCCTGCTGGCCGTCGCTCTCTTCACGACGACCCTGGCCACCCCTGCCCACGCCGCCGTCTCGGACTACGACCTGGCCTTCCACTGGGCGCCGGTGCACCACCAGGACACCGACGACTCGGACTACGACGCCGACTACCTGTCCACAGTGGACTTCGACGGCGACTGGAACGGCCTGAACAACTGGGAGAACCAGACCCAGCTCGCGAAACTCACCGGCGCCGCCTACTACTCGGTGGTCGAGACGTCGACGCACTGGTTCATCGTCTACGGCTTCTTCCACCCGCGTGACTGGGACGACCAGCCCGACCCGTTCAGCACGAGGACCCACGAGAACGACCTCGAGGGCATGCTGCTGACCGTCCGCAAGGACAGCGGGTTCGGCCAGCTCGAAGCCGCGGTCACCGTGGCGCACAGCGACTTCTACTCGTACGTGCCCGCCGGGTCGCCGTTCCAGAACGGCTCGGAGACCATCGACGGCACGCTGCTGCTGGTCAACGGCCGCCCCGCCACCCGGCAGGAGGCCAAGGGCCACGGCCTCTACCGGTGGGACGGCAACAACTTCCCCGGCGGCGACGGCGTCGTCTACCACCCCGCCGCCACCGGTGAGGTGCCGTCCGGCGGCAACGACCGGAACGTCAACTACCGCTTGGTGAACACGCTCGAAACGAACGGCATGTGGGCCCGTCGCAACAACTCCGAGACCTACGCGTCGTTCGGCACCTTCCGCGGTGACAACGGCAAGGACAACGCCGCCAACGCGCCGTGGGGCTGGGACGACCAGAACGACGGAGCGATCTACCGCGGCTACATGGCCACCGACCCGGCGTTGCTGATCGACAGGTACTTCGCCAACAAGGGCAGCTTCAGCCTGACCTACACGCGCAACGCCTTCCGCTGAAACGCCGCCAACGCCTCATCGATCGCCTTGTTGTTCCAGCGCTGAAGATTGACGGCAAGCGACACCTGCCGCTTGCCGTCCGCGCTGTGGAACGACCACGTGCCCGCGCCCCACGCCGAACCGTCGTGTCCCCAGAAGTCGCCGTGCCGGTGCAACCCGAGCCCGTACTCGATCGTCGAGCCGTCGAAGGCGACCACCGGGCCGGTGAGTTTCATCTGCGCCAACGACTCCCGCGACACGATCTTGCCGTCGAGCAGGGCGGCGTAGAAGAGGTTGAGGTCCTCCATGGTCGAGATCAGCGACGCCGAGACGCCCACCCAGGACATGTCGTAGACGCTGTAGTCACGCGGCGGATCGAGCAGCCCGAACAGCGCCTCGAACATCCGCGGGTGCGGTCCCTCGATGCGCGTTCCGGTCGGGAACATCGTGTTGCGCAACCCCGCGCGTTCGACGACGTTCCGGGTGATCCACCGCTCGGCCGTCATGCCGGTGACCTTCTCGATCAGCCGGCCGAGCAGCAGATAGCCGGTGTTGGAGTAGGTGCCGGGAGGAACAGCGGGCGCGTCGACGCCCAGTTTGATCAGCTCGCGCGGGTAGAAGTGCCGGAACTGGTTGTCCTCCAGGCTTTGCGCGGATCCCTCCAGCAGCGACGGGAACGCGAGGAACCGGTAGTCGGCCAGGCCGCTGGTCATGTTCAGCAGCATCCGGACCGTGCTCTCGCCGTGCACGGGCACGTCCAGCCCGATCTTGCCGCGCTCGACCAGCAGCATGATCGCAGCGGCGGTGAACGTCTTGGTGACACTGCCGACCCGGTGCCGCATGTCCGGCGTTGCCTCGCCGGCGGCGCCGCGCCACACGTGCCCGTTGTCCCGCACCTCCGCCCACACTCCCGGGACTCCGGCGTGGTGGATCGCCTCCAGCTCGGCCTTCATGCCAGCGCCCGGCGCAGGACGTCGCCGATCTCCGCGAACTGCCGCTGCGACACGTCCGCCGACAGCAGTGCCTGCGAACCGTGGAACGTGCCGGGCCACTGGTGCAGCTCGACCCGCACGTCCGACTGCATGAGCCTGGTCGCGTAAGCGATGTTCTCGTCGCGGTTCGGGCAGAACTCGGCGCTCGCGATGTAGGCGGGCGGCAGGTCGGACAGGTCCTCGGCGCGGGCAGGGGCCGCGTAGGGCGTGGCGGGCCGGCCGCCCAGGTAGTTCGCCCACGCCTGACCCGCCTTGGCGCGGTTGTACCAGGGCGTTTCGGTGAAGTGCCGCGCCGACCAGGTGGTCAGCCGGTCGTCGAGTCCAGGCTGGTGCAGCAGCTGGAACCGGATCGGCGGGCCCTGCTCGTCGCGTGACCTCAGCGCCAGCGCCGCGGCCAGCCCACCGCCCGCGCTGTGCCCGGCGACCGCGAGGAGGTCCGGGTCCGCGGCGTTCTCGTGCGCCCACCGCAACACCGTCCACGCGTCGTCCAGCGCGGCGGGGAACGGGTTCTCCGGCGCCAGTCGGTAGCCCACGGAGATGACGGTCGCCTGTGAACGTGCGGCAACCCGGGACGCCCACGGGTGTTCGGTCTCCACGTCACCGATGCACCAGCCACCGCCGTGCATCCAGATGACGGTGCCGTGCGCGTCGTGCGGCCGGTAGATCCGCACCGGCACCTCTGGGTCGCCGGGCACCAGCAGGTCCTCGACCTCCATGCCGCCCGTCTCGGCGGGGATGCCGGCGGCGAGTTCGGCGAGGACCGCACGTTCCTTCGCCACGTCGGTCAGCTCGGCTTTCGGGAAGAACGGGATGAACGCTTCCAACTCGGGATCCATGCGTTCCATCCTCACGATCTCCCTGCCGTTCTTCAGCCGACGTGCGTCGCGCAATCCGCTCCGGTCGCGCGCCATCCGTCGCTATCGTCGTCCACGTGGAAGCGTTGGCGAGCCGGCTGTCGAACCTGGACTCACACGTCGAGGGCGCGATCAGGGTCGTGATCTTCTACGACACGCTCATGCGCCGCCGCGTCGATCTCGCCGCACTGGCACGGGCCTCGGCGGGGCTGGCCGAGTGCGTCGCCGGGATCCGGTTGCACAGCACTGGCAAGGTGATCCGCATGTCGCCGGGCGGCACCGAGGCCACGGCGACGGACCCGACGTCCTCCCGGAGCCCGATCACGCTCGACGACGAGGAGATCGGCGAGGTCTGGCTGGAACGCGCGGGCGACGTCCTCCCGCTCGACGAGGTGCTGCTGGACCGGCTGGCGATCGCCGCGGCGGCCGTCGTCGAGCGGTACGGCCCTGCCAGGACCACCATGGCCGATCCCGCGCTGGTCGAGCTGGCGATCAGCGCCGACAGCGACGCGGCAGGGCGCGCACGGGCGTTGCGGCTGCTCGGTTTCGCTCCTGACCAGCCGATCCACGTCGCCGCGGTGCGCACTGACAAGCCGCTGGACCGCGTGGCGGCGCTGGTATGCCCGTCACACCTGGTGAAAGCGGCCCCGGTGGGTGGTTCGGGTGTCCTGCTCGCCACGAAACTCGGTGACTTCCCCGCGGGCGTTCGCGCCGGGGTCGGTGCTCACGCGTGCCCGTCCCAGGCGTGGGCAGAGGCCCAGGTCGCCCTGCGCTTCACCACCGCCCGCACACCCGTCGTCCGCTACTCCGCCCTCGGAGCAGTGGCGCTGCTCGCCCAGGTTCCCGTGGACGTGTTGCGCGCGAACGCCGACGTGGCCGCGGTCGCCGCGTTGTCCGCCGACGACCTGGAGACGTTGGACGCCTACTGCGCCACCGGTTCCCTGCGCCGCGCCGCCGATCTGCTGCACCTGCACCACAGCAGCGTCTCCCGCCGGCTGGAACAGATCGGCAAGGTTCTGGAGGTCACCGACCTGGCACGGGTCAAGCTCGCGGTGGCCGCCTTCCGGCTCCTCGACTAAGTCGCCGCAAACGTTTACAGTCTTTCTGCAACACCGCCGCCACCCACGTTCGCCTCACTGTGGAAGAGGACGTCGAATGGACGGCAGGATCAACCGTCGACTGCTGATGAAGTCAACCGTCGTGGCCGCCATCGCCACACCGGTGCTGGCACGAGCCGCGGTCGCTGATCCGCTGCGGCGGACCGCGGTCGTCTCGGCAGCGATCCCCGACCTGCCCTGGCCGGCCGCCAACGAGATCGTGCGCAACACGAAGCTCCCGTCGTTCCCCGACAAGAACTTCGACGCGACCGCGTACGGCGCCAAGGGCGACAACAAGACCGACAACACCGAAGCGTTCAAGAAGGCCATCGCCGCCTGCAACGCGGCCGGTGGTGGCCACGTGATCGTCCCGAAGGGCACCTACGTCACGGGCGCGGTCCACCTGCTGAGCAACGTCGACTTCCACCTGGAGGACGGCGTGCTGCTCAAGTTCTCCGGCGACGCCTCGAAGTTCCCCACGGTGCTCACGCGCTACGAGGGCATCGAGTGCATGAACCGCTCCCCCATGGTCTACGCGTACAAGCAGACCAACATCGCGCTGACCGGCAAGGGCACGCTCGACGCGGGCGCCACCGGTTCGTGGAACAAGGGCAGCGACCGCTCGTACCTGGAGTCGTTGGTGGCCAAGGGAACCCCACCGGAGAAGCGGGTGGTTCCGGGTTCCGGCAAGAACATGCGCTCGACGTTCATCGAGCCCTACTCGTGCGACACCGTGCTGATCCAGGGCGTCACGCTGAAGAACCCGAAGTTCTGGCAGATCCATCCCACGCTGTGCAAGAGCGTCACGGTCGACGACGTGCACACCGACCCCACGACCTCCGCCAACAACACGGACGCGTGCGACCCGGAATCGTGCGACCACGTCGTGATCTCCAACAGCGATCTCGGCGCGCACGACGACAACGTGGCCATCAAGTCCGGCCGCGACGAGGACGGCCGGCGCGTCAACGTGCCGTGCCAGAACCTCGTCGTCGTCAACTGCCGCATGAACGGCAACTGGGGCGCCATCACGTGCGGCTCCGAGCAGACCGGCGGCATCCGCAACGTCTACGGCTACAAGCTCAACTGCGTCAACGCCACCAAGTTCGCGCTGTACGTCAAGTCGAACACCAAGCGCGGCGGCTTCTCGCAGAACATCAACCTGGACAGCGTTTCCGGCACGTTCGCGCGCGCCTTCGTCTACGTCACCACGACGTACAACTCGCAGACGGGCGGCAACGTACCGAAGTTCGGCCCCTTCTACGTGTCGAACTGCAGCAGCACCAAGGCTTCCAAGGTCCTCGACGTGTCCGGCCTGTCGCAGGAGCACGTGAAGGGGCTGGAGCTGCGGGACTCCAAGTTCACCGTCAGCTCCACCACCAACACCGTCAAGAACGTCGACGGCCTGAAGTTCACCAACGTCACGGCGAACGGCAAGCCGATGACGAAGTAGTTCCTGGCTCTGAACAACTAGCCCTGGGCAGCCGGTCGCACGGCGATCTCGTTCACGTCGACGTCGGCCGGCTGCTCGATCGCGAACGCGATGGCGCGGGCGATCGAGTCCGGCGGGATCGCGATTTGGTCCCGAGGCCCTGCTAGTACGTCACGCGGCCCGCGGGTACATCCGCGCCATTCCGGGCGGCGCGGCGAAGGGCGCCCACGTGCCCTCCGCCTGTGCCAGCCGGTCAGCGACCACCCACAAAACGGTGCTGTTGAAGCCATATCCCAGGTGCGAGGACGACACCTGGACGTTCTCCTTGCGCGGCCCCGGTTCCTCGATGCACGACTCCCAGGACACGATCCCGTCCGTTTTGGAGTAGATCGACGTGGCGGGCACCGGGATCGGCGGCCGCGTCGACTCCAGCGGCGGGAACTCGTCCTTCGGGATGTGCAGCCGCGAGAACAGGGCGAACGCCGGCATCGCCCGGGACTGCACGGGATCGCTCATGTTGTACGGCGACCCGAGCGTGATCACCTGGCGCACGCGGTGCGGGTGGTCCCGCGCCATCTCGCGCGCGAAGATCCCGCCCAGCGACCAGCCCACGATGGAGACCGGTCCGCCGTAAGCGTCGGAAACCTTCTTCACCAAGGCGTGCATGCCGTCCACGGCCTTGCGGGTCGGCCCGATGTTGCGGCCAAGGCCCCACGGGTTCACCTGATAGCCCAGGCCGGACAGGAACCGGCGCAGCATCACGGTCGACGAGTCCGCGGCGCCGAGGCCGGGGAACACCAGCACCGGGTGACCGTCACCCGACGGTGCACCGCGCAGCATCGAACGCGTGGCGACGAACTCGCTCACGTCGAGCGCGCAGCGGGTGGGTTCGGTGAGGTACCAGAACAGTCCGGGCGCGCTTCCTCTGACGAGGTGCAGGGGAGGAGCAGCAGCAGCGAAGTCGAAGACCTCGTCCGAAGGTACGGCAGACATAGGAGCCTCCCCACACGTCGACAACCCCGAGCCGGCGTCCCTGGGCGGCGTTGCCCAGTGAGTCCATGATGTTTCGTGAACGATCTTTTCGCCAGTACTTTCGAGTCTCGATTCGCCACGTCCAGGTAACACGTTGGCAACCTCACACCTGTGCAGTGCCTCTCACCTGCATGGACGTCGATTCAGACGCAAAGCTCCTCTACCATTTTTCGAGTGGATCGGATGAGCAGTTTGGACGCCAGCTTCTACTTCATCGAGGACGAGAACGTGCCGATGCACGTGGGCTCCGTCCTGGTTTTCGACGGCCCGGCGCCGTCTTACGGGGACGTGATCCGTCTCTTCGTGTCGCGGCTGGACCAGGTCCCCCGCTACCGGCAGAAGGTGAAGGCACTGCCGTTCCACGTCGGCCGTCCGGTCTGGGTCGACGACGACCACTTCAACATCCTCTACCACGTGCGCCACACCGCGGTGCCGTCGCCGGGCGGGGAGGACCAGCTGCGCAACCTCGCGGGCCGGATCTTCGCGCAGAAGCTCGACGACAAGAAGCCGCTGTGGGAGGCCTGGCTGGTCGAGGGCCTGGAGGGTGGTCGCTGGGCGATCATCTCCAAGGTCCACCACTGCATGATCGACGGAGTGTCCGGTTCGGACATGCTGCAGCTCATCCTGGACTTCAAGAAGGAGAGCGCGCTGCCGGAGCCGAAGGAGTGGAAGCCGGCGCCGCAGCCGTCGACGCTCGATCTGGTGGTCGACGGTGTGCGTGACGCGGTGGTCACGCCCGTGCAGCACCTCTCCGCGTTGCCCGCTCTAGCGCGGAACATGCGGTCCCTCAACGAGATCGTGGACTTCGGCAAGACGGTTCTCGGTTCGCTTCCCGGTACCGCGCGTCGTTTGGTCACGCGTGCCGCGACGTCGCTCAACGGTCCTATCGGGCCGCACCGCCGTTGGGTGTGGGCGCGCGCGAACCTGGCTGAGATCAAACAGGTTCGCAAGGCCGCCGGTGGCACGGTCAACGACGTCATCCTCACGGCCATCACGCGTGGTTTCCGGGACCTGCTGGAGAAGCGCGGCGAGCTGACCGAGGGCATGGTCGTGCGGACCATGGTGCCCGTGTCGATGCGCAAGTCCGACCAGCACAACGAGCTGAACAACCGCGTCAGCGCCGTGCTGGTGAACCTGCCGGTCGGCGAGGCGGACCCGGTCAAGCGCCTCGCGTCGATCCGCGCGCAGATGGACGACCTGAAGAGCTCCCGCCAGGCCGCCGGTGCGGACGTCATCACGAACCTGTCGAACTTCGCCGCGCCGACGCTGATGGCGCTGGGCTCGCGGACCGCGATGCGGTTCCCGCAGCAGATCCTGCAGACCGTCACCACGAACGTGCCCGGCCCGCGCATCCCGCTCTACATGCTCGGCCGCCCGCTGGTGGAGATGTTCCCGTACGTGCCGATCGCCTCCACGATCCGGATCACCGTCGGCATCTTCTCCTATCTGGACAGGTTCACCTTCGGCATCAACGCCGACTTCGACGGCGTGCCGGACGTCCAGCTGCTCGCCGACGGCATCCGCGCCGGCTTCGACGAGATGGTCGCCCTGGCCGCCGAGGCCGAGGAGAAGGCGGCCGCGAAGGCCTCAGAGAAGGTCGCGGTGAAGCCTGCCGCCAAGCCCGCTGCCGCGAAGCCCGCCGCAGCCAAGCCCGCAGCCGCCAAGCCCGCCCCCAAGCCGCGTGCCGTCCGCGCGACGTCCAAGGCGGCGACGAACGGCGTGAAGCCGGAGACCACAGCCTGAGACACGAACTGACGGTTCAAGCAGGCGCGCACGACCTGCAGCTGACCGTAGTAGGACTCGACGCACGGCTGGGCGCCGTCGGTTTGGCGCTCGGTCAGGTCGACGACGTCCGCATCGAGCTGGAGGACGTGCGATGGTCGCGCTGGCGTGCTCGCCGCGCGACCGTCGTGTGCCGGGACGTCCACGTGAACCCGCCCGCGGTGCTGGTGTCGTCCCCCGTGGAGTTCCGCGTCGAGGTGAACTTTTCGGACATTCCGGAGTTACAACCGGTCAGTTGGTTCCCGCTGACCGTCCAGTTGGTCGGCACAGAGCTGCACGTGCGGCTGCACAAGTGGCTGCCGGCCCGCGTGTTCGCCGTGCCCGAACTACCGCGCGGCATCCAGCTGACCGGCGTCGAGCAGCTCGACGACCACTTCGTGCTGACCGGAGCCGCCCCCGTCCTGCGGGAGCGGCTCACGCTCGGTCAGCTCGCGGAGGTGCTCAAGCGGTTGGCGTCCATCCAGTCCAAGACCCTCCGGGACACGACCTCGGGGATCTCCATCTGGGGCACGTGACCGATGCCCGCGTACTCGTCGTAGCGCCAGTGCGGGTGCCTGCGGGCCACGTACCGGGCCGCGGCGACGTTGACCAGCCGGTCCCGGTCGCCGCTCATCAGGAACACCGGCACTCGCACCTTGGCCATCGCCGCGAAGTAGGCGCCGCGCTTGGACGTCGTGAACACGGTGCTGCGCGCGGCCGCCAGGAACGCCGCGTCCAGCCCCCGCACCTTCGCGCGCTCGCCGATCAGGTGCTCCGAGGCCTGCTTGAGCTCCTCTGGGATGCCCGACGGGTCCGCACAGACCAGTTCCAGCAGGCGGTCGACCTGCGCACGGGCCGATGCGGTCTTCGCCCTGGCCAGGAACCGCTCCCCCAGACCGGGCACCGAGTACATGAAGAACGTGCCGATCATCGTCGGGTCCGGCCGCGTCCCGAACACCATCGGCAGCGCGGGATCGACCAGCACCAGACCCCTGACCAGGCCGGGGTTGTAGGCGGTGTGGAACAGGGAGATCATCCCGCCCATCGAGTTGCCGACCAGGATCACCGGTTCGCCGACGACTTCTTCGACGAACCGGCCGAGCAGCGCCGCGTTGGCCTGGACCGTGGTCTGGCGGCCCTCCGGGTTGGTCAGACCGTGCCCGGCGAGGTCGACGGCCACCACGCGCGCCTTCCGCGCGAGCAACGGCGCCAGCAGCGCCCAGTTCAGGTGCGAGCCGCCGAGCCCGTGCACCAGGACCATCCGGGGACCGTCTTCCGGTCCGCCGAAGTCGACCCAGTGCACGGGCCCGTCGAGGTCCGCGTAGTGGCTGGTGCCGCCGAAGTTCGCCACAGTCGTCATACCAACCAGTATGTCGGTTGACGCTACCGGCTGGTAGCCCCCGTTAGCGCCACGGTGTCGCGGGCTTGCACCTGTCCGCCGAGACGCCCTGCTCGCCATGGACGACATCCTTGGTGTCCGGGGCGTAGTAGCAGGTGCCGGCCAGCTCGGCGTTGGTTCCGAGCAGGTTGCCGGCCGCGTCGTAGGCCCGCACCTCCATGGGGACGTTCTGCGCGCCGGGGCCCCAGTTCGACGGGTAGGCGATGCGAGCGACATAGGTGCCGTTGACGATCTTGGCCTCCACCGTCCTGCCCTCCTCCGCCCGGTAGGTGATCCGGGCGACGGACGAGTCGACGCGACCCGCGACGACGCGGTAGCCGGGGGCGCCCGCCAGCTCCGGGATGGACGAGGTGACATCGCCGCCAAGAGCACTGCTGACCACGTCCACGGAGAAGTGTCCCGGCAGCCAGTTGATGAAGACCTCGCTGGGACGGAACGTGTAGTACTCCACTCCACCGCGGCCGAGATCGCACGACACGACGGCCCGGTCGGTGTAGACCAACGCCCACGGACCTGCGTCTTCGCGACCGAACTGGTACATCGTCGGCTTGCCGGACATGTTCTCGGCCGTGGCACAGCCCTGCTCGATCGCCTCGATCCGCTCCGGCGTGAGGCCGAAGGTGTCGCGCACCGCCGGTGCGGACGTCGGGGACGTGGTGATGTGGACGGCCGGCACGTGCTCCGTCGGACCTGGCCTGAGCAGCACCACGCCCGCCGCCACGACGGCCACCGCGGCAGCGGCGGCGAGGATCGGCACCGTGAGCTGGGACAACCGGCGGCGGCCACTGACCGCTCGTTCGAGCTCGGCGCGGATCTGCGTGTGACGGCCGGGAGGCAGGTCGCGAGTGGGTGGAAGCATGCTGGTCATCGGTCCTCCCCGGTGTGCACGAGCTCGCGGTGCTGCTGGAGCTTCGACTTGGCCCTGCTGACCCGCGCCCGCACACTGCCCTCGGTGATGCCGAGCACCGCCGCGGCATCCGCGTACGACACCCCGGACCACACGCACAGCGCGAGCGCCTCACGCTCGTTGCGCGGCAGCTTCGCCACGACCTTGAGCAGCTCCTTCATCTGCCGCTGGTCGTCAAGCCGCTCCACCACCTGGTCAGCGTGATCGGGCACCGGCCGCTCCTCGCCGACCCGCCGCACGTTCTTGAGCCGCCGCATCAGTGACCGCTGGTCGTTGCGCACCACGTTCGCCGCCACCGTGAGCAGCCACGGCAACGCCGACTCGCGTTCCAGCCGCACCTCCGCACGCTTGCGCCAGGCCAGCAGGAACGTGGCCTGCAGGTGGTCCTCGGCCTCGGCCCAGGACGCGGTCAACCTGAAGCAGTGGTTGTAGACCGCCTTCGCGTGCCGGTCGAACAGCACCCCGAAGGCACGCGCACTGCCCCCAGCGGCCTGCGACCACAACGCGCGGTCGTCAGGGTCTTCGGTTGTCATACCTGTTCGTGTCCGCCCGCCGCGTGTGTGTTGGCACCAGTTTTACGCGGCGCGCGGCTCAGATCTCCAGGTAGTCGAGGTTCGGGCCGCCGTTCGCGGTCGTCGCGGTGGCCCTGACGGTGTTCTCGCCGGCTTCGAGGTTCAGCGTCACGGTCACCGACTGCCAGGTCGTCCACGCGCCGGTGCCCGCGAACGACTGCTCGTCCACGGCGAGCTGGCCGTTGACCGTGATGTCGAGCGGCCGGTTCACCGCCGTGCCGTTGGCGAACCGCAGCGTCACCTGCTTCGGCCCGGCAGTCTCGGATCGCACCTTGAACTCGACCGCGGATCCCGCGACGTTGTCGTAGTTGACGAACCCGCTGCCGGAGAACCCGGCGTGGTTCGACTCCACGACTCCTTGCGACACAACGCCGTTCTCGGCCTCGAACCGCGTCTCCGGGGTGGGCTCGCCGCCGCCGGCGCCGGGGTGGGCGGAGCCGAGCCACGCCTCGTCGATCCGCAGCTGCGCCTTGCCCTGCGTGGACGTCTTCTCCACCCGGATGTGGCGCGCCGTGGTGTTCGCCGGCAGGTCGATGAACTGCACACCGCGGTGGTTCGCCAGCGATCCGGACTTCACGTTCGTCCAATTGGAACCGTCGTTGGACGTGTAGACGTTGTAGTTCTTGATGCGCGCCGAATTTGAGGACGGATACGTCGTCGAGTCCTCGCGCTGGTTCAGCGCGACGTACGAGACCTTCTTCGCCGAGCCCAGGTCGAAGCGCAACGACACGGTGCCCGCACCCGTTGCGTCCCAATAGGTTTGGTAATTGCCATCGGCCGCGTGCGAGGCCGGGTGGCCGGAACCCGAGGCCGACGCGCTCATCGTGTACGTCGACGGCGGGATGACTCCTTCGCGCCCGGCGGTCTCGACCTTGAACACGGTGTCGTACTGGTCCCAGCTGGAGATACCGCTGAGCGTGATCGTGCCGCCTGCCTGGGACCAGCTCACCGCGGCACCCGTGCGCAGGTTCGTGACACGGCTGACCTTGTATCCGTTGTCCCGCACCTTCAACGTGCTGCCGGACGGCTTGGTGATCACGTGGACGTAGTGCTGGTTCGGGTTGGCCTTGGACACGGTCGTGACGCCGTGCGCGCCGTCGTTCCAGAAACCCGGCTTGAGCCCGCCGTTGAGGTAGCCGCCGCCGTACGTGCCGCCGATCGACTCCCAGATGTCGCCGAGGTAGGTGTTCGTGAAGTTGTTGAAGGAAGCCTGGTTCCCCGGAAACTTGCCGTTGACCATCGCGGTCTCGGCCATCAGCGCCTTGACGTCGCTGCCGGCGTTGGTGATCAGCCGCCCCAGCGTCAGCTTGTAGTCGACCGCGGAGTTGCTGCCGGAGTACCACCACGCGCCGCTGCTCGGCAGCTTGAAGCACGCCTCGATCAACCGCGGCGCCGCCGTGTAGACCGCCTGCGGGTAGTCGTAGTTCGGGGTCATGCCGGTCTTCTGCTCGTTGCTGATCGTGTCCATGATCGCCGTGTCCTCGTTGTTGTTGCTGAGGACCATGTCCGGACGATCACGCCGGATCCGCTCGTACAGGCCGTTCTGCTCCCAGTAGGCGTTGTCGTTGTCGATCCAGAACCCTGCGAGCTTCGGGTACCGCTGCATGACCTCGACGAAGTTGTCGTAGCTGAACTGCCCGAAACCGGGCCGTTCCTGCAGGTTGACCGTCTTGCCCTTGTACTTCGAGTACCCGGCCGAGTCGAGCCACTCGTGCCCGCCCTCGTTGTGCCACTGCGGGTCGTCGGTCATGTAGTTGATGACCTTCAACCCCTCGGCTGATGCCGCATCGATCAGCTCACCGAGGAAGTCCCGCTTCGTCGCACAACTACCGGGAATCGCCGAGGGCCACGCCCGCGCATACCCGAGCCTGCTGTGGAAGGACGCCAGCACCAGGTACTGCGCGTGCAACTTCTTCGCCTCGTCCACCCAGTACTTCGCGGTCCAACCGCCGTTCGTGACGGCGGCCTCCCAAGCGCTGCAACTGGTGTAGCCCGGACTCGTCCGCATTCCCCAGTGCAGGAACAACCCCGAGGTGGACGCCCGCAGCCAGTCCTGCCGCGGATGCAGCACCTCGGCACGCGCCGGAGAGCTCACGCCGACAACGAGCAGAGCGGCGGTCATCAACACGCCGAGACGACGCAACGTTTTGCGCACGAGCCAGCCTCCTGGTGGACGCTCCCCGCGGCGGTAGGAAGACGTGCTCGGTGTTACCGCGCACTGGTCTACGCCACCTGGCTGCGCGAGTTCAAGAGGTCCTCGGAGGTATGACACGTTTACATGCCGAACCGAATCGATAAAGGCTCCAAACGAGCCGATGTCTAACGCTCATCCCGCTTGAAGAGCCGACCGATCCCGGTCACGAGGCACTACGGCCTGCCGCGCCCCGCCAGCCGGTTCGCAGCGGCGCTATCCGTGTGACGGATGCCCGTACAACCCCGCACCGGCGATCTCCAGCGTCGTCAGGAACGTGGTCGAGGCCAGGTAGGAGGCCTCGACCAGTTCCGCGGTGTGCGAGAAGTCCAGCGGCGTCACGGCCTGCACCGGCGGCCCCGGCAGGTACAGCACGGGCGCGTGCTGCGAGGCGAGCTCGACCTCCAGCACGGCCTGGTTGCGCATGCCCAGGGTCGCCCAGAACAGCAGGGTCTCGGCGAGCGTCTCCGGCACCGTCGGCAGGTGACCAGGGAACGCGCAGTCCAGCACCACCAACGACTTCGCGCCCATAGCGAGCGCCTGCCGGATCGGCACGTTCGCCAGCACACCGCCGTCGTAGAGGACCCGCTCACCGATGCGGACCGGCGGGTACACACCGGGAATCGCCGCGCTGGCCATGATCGCCGGGACCAGCTCGCCCTCGGTGATGTTGACCGCCTCACCGGTCACGCAGTCCACCGACACCGCGCCGAACGGCAGCGTCAGCTCCTCGAACAACGTGCTCCCGTCGAGACCGTCGGCCAGCACGGAGGCCAGGCCGGTGTTCGGGAACAGGTAGGTCTTGTTGGTGCGCAACGACCTCAGCTGCGCGATGGGGCCACCGGGGAACACCCGCTGGCGCGTCATGCCCTCCCACATCACCGCGAGCCGTTCCGCGGCCTTCTCCGGGTCCAGCGCCAGCAGCGAGCCGTTGACCGAGCCCACGGACGTGCCGACGACCAGGTCGGGCTTGATGCCGTGTTCGTGCAGCGCGCGCAGCATGCCGACCTGCGAGGCGCCGAGGCTTCCGCCGCCGCCCAGCACGAAGGCGACGGGTCCGGGGAGTTCGATCGTCACGTCGGATGATCCTAAGGCGAGACGTGGAAGAGCACCGGAATCGCCGTTTCCTGGTGCGTGCGCGATCCGTGGAAGCCGCGCATGCCGGTCCACATGGGCTCCGCCTGACTGCGCACGACCACCGCGGACTTCTTCATCGCCACCACGACGTCTCCGATGCGGTCCACGGCCAGCGGGCTGATCGGGCCGAACCACCCGGCGTCCACCGCGTCGTCCCGCGCCAGCACGTCCGCGCGGTCGCCGAGGTACTCGCGCCACACGTCCAGGACCTCGTCGCTCGCGGTGTGCAGGTACCGCACCCGAGGTTCTCCCGCGATCACCCGGACTCCCTGCCACAGCAGGGGTTCGGTGTCGAAGTCGATCCGCTCGCCCGCGGTGATCATGCCGTGGTCCGCCGTGACGGCGAGCAGCGAGTCCGGCGGCATGCGCGCGGCGATCCTGGACGCCAGCGCGTCGATGAACTCCAGCTGCAGCAGCCACTCCTCGGAACCCGGCCCGTAGAGGTGCCCGATGGTGTCGAGGTCGGCGTGGTAGGCGTAGCAGAACGAACGGTCCTCCGCGATGGCCGCCAGAGCACCGAGGGCGAGGTCGCCGAACCCCGCCGCGCCGCGGAACCACGAGCCGCGCAGCACGGCCCTGGTGAGACCGCTGCCCCGGTGGAACAGCGGGGCGACCGCGCTGACCGCGACACCGGCCGCCGCCGCGCGTTCGAACAGGGTCGGGTGCGGCTGCACGACCTCGGGCACGAGCGTCTTGCGCAGGTCGTGGTGCCGGTCGTCGGCCCGCGACCAGGTCAGCGAGTTGAGCACCTCGTCCCCGACCGCGAACGTGTAGCCGACGATGCCGTGCTCACCCGAGAGCAGCCCGGTCCCGATCGAGGCGAGGCTGGTCGCGGTCGACGACGGGAAACCGACGGAGATCTCCCGGCCGGGCAGCGACGACAGGAACGGAGCGTGCTCGGCGTGCGCGCGCAGCAGTTCGTGGCCCAGTCCGTCGACGAGGAGCAGCACGACACGCCGGGCGACCGGCAGGTTCAGCGTGTTGTCGGCACCCGGCACTTCCAGGCCCGACAGCAAAGACGGAACGACCTCGGCGATGGTCACGAGGACACCGTGCCACGTCGAATCGGACAGCGGGCAGAATGGCGCGCTGTGACAACGCTCATCCACCAGAAGATCGCTGACGAGCTCGGCGTGGCCGCGGGGCAGGTGAGCTCCGCGGTCGAACTGCTCGACGGCGGCTCGACCGTCCCGTTCGTCGCCCGATACCGCAAAGAGGCGACCGGCGGTCTCGACGACGCGCAGCTGCGCACGCTCGAGGAGCGGCTCGGCTACCTGCGCGAGCTGGAGGAGCGCCGCGCGGCGGTTCTCACCTCGATTCGCGAACAGGGCAAGCTCGACGAGGCGCTCGAAGCGCAGATCCTCGCCGCCGACTCCAAGGCGCGGCTCGAGGACATCTACCTCCCGTACAAGCCGAAGCGCCGCACGAAGGCCCAGATCGCACGGGAGGCCGGTCTCGAACCGCTGGCCGACGCGCTGCTGGCTGATCCGGGGCTGAACCCGCAGGAGGAAGCCGCGAAGTTCGTCAACGCCGAGAAGGAGGTCGCCGACGCGGCGGCCGCCCTGCAGGGCGCGCGGGCCATCCTGGTCGAGCGGTTCGGCGAGGACGGCGACCTCATCGGTGACCTGCGCGAACAGATGTGGACGCGCGGCAGGGTCGTCTCCAAGGTCCGCGAGGGCAAGGAGACCGAGGGCGCCAAGTTCGCCGACTACTTCGAGTTCGACGAGCCCTTCTCCAAGCTGCCGTCGCACCGCATCCTGGCGCTGTTCCGCGGCGAGAAGGAGGAGGTCCTCGACCTCGTCCTGGAGCCGGAGGAGCCGAAGGAGGAGGGCCCCTCGTCGTTCGAGGTGCGCATCGCCTCCCGCTTCGGGATCGACGACCGCGGCCGCCCCGGTGACAAGTGGCTCACCGACACCGTGCGCTGGGCGTGGCGGACCCGGATCCTCGTCCACCTGGGCATCGACCTGCGCGGCCGCCTGCGCCAGTTCGCCGAGGACGAGGCCGTGAAGGTGTTCGCCTCGAACCTGCGCGACCTGCTGCTGGCCGCCCCGGCCGGCACGCGCGCCACGATGGGTCTCGACCCCGGTTACCGCACCGGCGTGAAGGTCGCGATCGTCGACGCCACCGGCAAGGTCGTCGCGCACGGCGTCATCCAGCCGCACGTGCCCGCGAACCGCTGGGACGAGTCGATCGCCAAGCTCGCGGTGTGGGCCAAGCAGCACAACGTCGACCTGATCGCGATCGGCAACGGCACGGCGTCGCGCGAGACGGACAAGCTGGCGGCCGACCTGATCAAGCGCCACCCGGAGCTCAAGCTCACCAAGATCGTGGTGTCCGAGGCGGGCGCGTCGGTCTACTCGGCCTCCGCCTACGCGTCCGCGGAACTGCCGGGGCTCGACGTGTCGATCCGCGGCGCGGTGTCCATCGCGCGCCGGCTGCAGGACCCGCTGGCCGAGCTGGTGAAGATCGACCCGAAGTCCATCGGCGTCGGCCAGTACCAGCACGACCTGGCCGAGGCGAAGCTGTCGCGCTCGCTGGACGCCGTGGTCGAGGACTGCGTGAACGCGGTCGGCGTGGATCTCAACACCGCGTCCGTGCCGCTGCTGAGCCGCGTCTCCGGCATCACCGCCGGTCTCGCGGAGAACATCGTGCTGCACCGCGACGCCAACGGTCCGTTCAGGTCCCGCAAGGCGTTGAAGGACGTGGCGCGGCTCGGCCCCAAGGCGTTCGAGCAGTGCGCGGGCTTCCTCAAGATCCGGGACGGCGACGAGCCGCTGGACGCCTCGTCGGTGCACCCCGAGGCGTATCCGGTCGTGCGGAAGATGCAGCAGGAGGCGGGCGCCGAGCTGATCGGCAACACGGCCGTGCTGACGAAGCTGCGGCCGGAGAAGTTCGTGGACGAGCAGTTCGGTCTGCCCACCGTCACGGACATCCTGAAGGAGCTCGAGAAGCCGGGACGCGACCCGCGCCCGGCGTTCAAGACGGCGACCTTCGCGGACGGCGTCGAGAAGATCGCCGACCTCAAGCCCGGCATGGTGCTGGAGGGCGTCGTGACGAACGTGGCCGCGTTCGGCGCGTTCGTGGACATCGGCGTGCACCAGGACGGTCTCGTGCACATCTCCGCCCTGTCCAACACCTACGTGAAGGACCCGCGCGACGTCGTGAAGTCCGGTGACGTGGTGCGGGTGAAGGTGCTGGAGGTCGACGAGGCCCGCAAGCGGATCGGCCTGACGCTGCGCCTGACCGACGAACCGGGCAAGCCCGCCCCGAAGCAGCAGGGCGGGGGCGGCGGCCGGGACCGCCGGCCTCAGCAGCGCGGCGGGCAGCCTCAGCGCGGCGGCCAGAACCGCTCCGCGCCGCCGGCGGCCAGCGGGTCGATGGCGGACGCGCTCCGCAAGGCCGGATTCGGCAAGTAGATCCAACGAAAGAGGCCCCTCCCGGCGTCGGGAGGGGCCTCTTTCGTTCGGTCTACTTGGCGCGCGTGCCCTTCGCCTTCACCAGCTCGGACTCGAACAGCTCCTCGACGGTCGTCAGACCGCCGGGCGCCGACCGGTCGACCTTGGTGACGTACGACTGCGTCGCGGACGGCCGCCCCACCAGCGAGTAGTGCAGCGCCGAGGTCAGCCCCTTGGTGTCCAGGCCGTTGGTCTCGTGGAACGCCTTCAGCACACCGTCCCGGCTGAGGTCCCCGTGCTGGCAGGCCTTCTCCACGACCGCGAGGAACACCATCGCGACCGTGTAGCCGTGGTCGACGTAGATCGCGGGCTTGTCGTTCGGGTAGTGCTTGTTGAACGCCGCCGCCACCTCGCGCGGACCGGCCTGGGTGCCGGTGAACGGCGCCACGGACGTCACGACGGACACCTGCTTCTCCACGGCCGCGCCCACGGGCGAGTCGAGGATCGCGGTGTCGAAGCCGACGACGTTGACCATGAACGGCACGTCCCACTTCAGCGCCGCGGCCACCCCCACCGCGGCGGCGGTCTGGGCCGGCGTGGTGCTCAGCACGACGGCCTTCGCGTTCTGCGCTTTCAGGGCGGCGATCTGCTGGGCCAGGTCGGCCGTGGTCTCACCGATCGGCTGCTCGGCGACCTTCATGTTCCACTGCGTCCCGACGAACCGGCTGCCTTCCACGGCGTTGTCGCCGTAGCTGCCCTGGACGTAGACGTGGCCGATGGTGTCGCCCTCTTTGATGACACCGCGTCGCTTGTAGTGATCAAGCCCGTTGATGACGTCGAGATCGTAGGTGGTACCCACGATCATCATGTGCGGGTTGCCGAGCAGGGACGCGGCCCACGACGCGGGCGCCGTCAGCGTGCGCGTCTGCATGATGTCCGGCTCGATGGCCGCGGTCATCGGCGTGCCCGCCAGTTCCAGCAGGCCCAGGACCTGAGGTTCCAGGTCGAAGTAGGCGTCGAGCGCCTTCTGCACGTCGTACGCGTGGTCCTTCTGCTTGAGCTCGACCCGGCGACCGCAGATGCCCCCGCGGTCGTTGACCTGCTTCAAGTACAGCTCGTAGCCCTTCATGCGGGTCAGCGCGGAGGCTTTGAACGGACCTGTCATGTCCGTGAGGATGCCGAGCGAGATCGTGTCGTCGGTAACGCCCGGCCCGGTCTTCACCTGGACTTTCTTGTCGTCTTTCGCGCCACAGCCGGCGACGAGCACGGCGAGCGCCAAGGCGGTGGGCAGTACACGGCGGCGGAGGGGCATGCAGCAGTCCTTGTCCAAATGAGCTCGGCATACTAAGCGGTAGCTCAGTATTGATTTCGTAGTCACATAATGCCTCTCTATGTGGTACGGAACACAGATACGTAAGGTTCATGTGACTACCGCTCGACTACGGACTGTGCTAGCTCTTCGGTGCCGAACGAAATGAGATACGGCGTGATCGCTCACATTCCGGGTATACGGACGGCATGGCTGACGTGATCACACTTCTGCAGAAGCAGCACGAGACCATCCGCACGCTGTTCGCCGAGGTGGAGACCGCAACGGGCGACGAACGCAAAGACGCGTGGCATCGGCTCGTGCGACTGCTCTCCATCCACGAGACCGCGGAGGAGGAGATCGTGCACCCCGCCGTCGCGCGCGTGAGCGGCGGCGAGCCGATCGTGGACGCACGCGTGGCAGAGGAACACCGCGCGAAGGAACTCCTCAGCACGATGAACGACATCGGGCCCGACGCCGAGGGCTTCGACACTCTGCTCGTGCAGCTCCGTGACGACGTGCTCGCTCACGCGGACCACGAGGAACATGCCGAGTTCCCGCTGCTGCGCAAGGCGCACGACCAGGAACGTCTCGAACGCATGGGTCGCGCGGTGGAAGCCGCCGAGGCGATCGCACCGACCCGCCCGCACCCCGGCGTCGAGAGCCCGATCGCGAACCTGGCGCTCGGGCCGGTCGTGGCCGTGGTCGACAAGGCGCGGGACGCGATCCGCAGGGTGCTCGAGTGAGGATCGTCGTCACCGGCGGTTCCGGAAACGTCGGCACCGCCCTGCGCCGCCACCTCGATTTCGAGGACGTCGGCGTGGACGTGCGCGCGCTGTCCTCGTTGTCCGACGCCATCCGCGGTGCCGACGTGGTGATCCACCTGGCGTGGGCGATCAAACCGACGCACCGCGAGACGAACGTCGACGGCACCGAACACGTCCTCGCCGCGTGCGTCAAAGAACAGATCGGTCACCTGATCTGCGCGTCATCGGTCGCGGCCTACGCCCCGGCGGCTCGGTGGTCGCGCGTCGACGAGTCGTGGTCGCTCACCGGCATCCCCGGCAGCACGTACAGCGCGCACAAGGTCAAGCTCGAAGAGATGCTCAGCCGCTATCCGTTGCCGTACGCGGTCATCAGGCCGTGCGGCATCGCTCAGGCGTCCGCGGCACCGCAGCTGCGACGCTGGTTGCTCAGCCGTTGGCTCCCACCGGCGATGTTGCCGTGGCTGCCGATACCGCTGTGGAACGACTTGCGCCTGCAACTCGTGCACTCCGACGACGTGGCGCGCGCGATCGTGGAGATAGTGCGCCGCAGGGCGTTGGGTGCCTTCAACCTCGCCGCCGAACCGGTGCTGACAGCGCCGATGATCGCCGGACTCGTCGGTGCCGGCCGGATCGCGGTGCCGTACCCGCTGGCCGAGAAGCTGGCGGGGGCGACGGCGCGGGTCGGGTTGCAGCCGCTGACGCCGGAGTGGGTCCGGATGGCCGACCAGGCGCCTCTCGTGCGCACCACCCGCGCGCACGATGATCTGGAATGGTGGCCCGAACGCGACGCGCGTGATGTGCTGCGCGAGGTCGTCACAGCAATGGGGAGGCGTGCGTGAACGAGGTCGACGCGGTCGTCATCGGCTCCGGCCCGAACGGCCTGGTCGCCGCGACGCTGCTGGCGGACGCGGGCTGGGACGTGCTGGTGCTGGAGCAGCGCGCCACACCCGGCGGCGCCGTCGCGTCGGCCGAGATCACCGCTGCCGGCTTCACGAACGACGTCTACAGCGCGTTCTACCCGCTCGGACTCGGCTCGCCCGTCCTCGGCGCGTTGAACCTCGACGTGGAGTGGCAACACGCACCTGCCGTGCTGGCTCATGTGCTGCCGGACGACCGTGTGGCGTTGCTGTCACGTGACGTCGAAACGACGGCGAAGTCGGTCGGCGCGTTCGCACACGCTGACGCCGACCGTTGGCAGGCCGAGTTCGCACGCTGGCGCACGGTGCGTGACGCCGTGCTGGACTCACTGCTGCGTCCCTTCCCGCCGGTCCGTGGCGGCCTGTCTCTCTTGAAGGCTGCGGGCGTCGGTGACGCCCTGCGGCTCGCACGGATGTTGACGCTGCCGGCACGTCGTCTGGGCGAAGAACTGTTCGAGGGCGAGGGCGCCCGTGTGTTGTTGGCGGGCAACACGATGCACACGGACCTCGGCCCGGACCAGGCCGGCGGCGCGGGCTTCGGCTGGCTGCTGGCCATGCTCGGGCAGGACGTCGGCAATCCCGTGCCCCGTGGCGGCGCCGGCGAGCTGAGCGCTTCGTTGGTGCGACGGTTCGGCGGACGCATCGAGACGAACGCTCGTGTAACCGAAGTGCTGCACGCACGCGGTGTCGCCGTTGGCGTGCGTCTGGCAGATGGCTCCGTAGTGCGCGCACGCCGTGCCGTCCTGGCCGACATCCCGGCACCGAACCTGTACCTGGACCTGATCGGCGGCGACGCCCTGCCTGCCAAGCTCACCGAGGACCTGAAGCGGTTCCAGTGGGACGGCGACACGATCAAGGTCGACTGGGCGCTGTCCGGCCCGATCCCGTGGACCAACCAGGAAGCCGCGCAGGCGGGCACGGTCCACCTCGGCGGCGACGTCAACGGCATGGCCACCACAGCCCACGAACTCGCGTGCGGCAAGGTCCCGCGCAACCCGTTCATGGTCATGGGCCAGATGACGACGACCGACCCGTCACGCTCCCCCGCCGGCACCGAGGCCGCCTGGGCGTACACCCACGTACCCCTCAAGGGCAGTTGGACCCCGGACCGCCTGAAGCGCCGCGCCGACCGCCTCGAGCTGATGATTGAGGAGCGCGCTCCCGGCTTCCGCTCCCGCGTCCTCAAGCGATCGGTGCTCGGCCCGGACGAGATCGGCACGGTCAACGGTGGCACCGCGGCCATCCACCAGCAGCTGATCTTCCGGCCCGTACCGGGTCTCGCCCGCGCGGACACCCCGTTCGACCGCCTCTACCTGGCCGGCTCCTCAGCCTGGCCGGGCGGCGGCGTGCACGGCGCGGCGGGAGCGAACGCGGCCCGTGCGGCCCTCACCCGCTGGGGTGCGGCGGGCGAGCTGTACCGGACGCTGATCCAGGGCGCGCACAAAGCGATCTACTGACGCCGGGTGCGAGGGAGTTCACGAGCGTCCCCTGGCCAGCGCGTCGAGGCGCCGGAGGGTTTCCTTGTTACGTGGAATCAGAAGCATGTCCTGCACAAATGCCGGCAGGATCGTCGACGGGCCGCGCACGACGCGCTCGGCCATGTGCACGTGCGTGATCGACTCCGAGCGAGGGCGGAGGGTGAACGTGATCCGCGCCGCCCCGGCCGGCCACAGCCGTGCGTCCAGTTCCAGCAACTGTCCCGGTTCGCACCGCACGACCTCGGTGGTGTCCTGGATGACCAACGGCCACGGCCCCACGCTGTGGTGGATGCGCGTGCCGCACTTGGGCCAGCCGGTGTCCACGTCGCGGATGTGCGACGCGCCCACCACCCAGCCCGCGTAGGACCAGCCGTCGGCGAGCACTGACCACACGGCGCCGATGGGCGCTTCGACGTTCAGAGAGACCTCAGCCACGCCCTGGAGGTACCCCCGGCGTCAGGAGGCAATCCGGCGCGTGCGGCGGCTTTCGGCCTTGCGCTGCAGGTGGTCGGCGCTGAGCTCCAGCTCGTAGGACCGCAACGCCTGGTAGCGCGGCGAGATCCGGAGGGCGAACGTGCCGCTGAGCCGCTCGATCGCCGACGCCGCGCGATCGAGCCGCCTGCGGGCGGCGTCCAGTCCACCGGCCCGCAACATGCGCAGGCAGTTCTCGGCCTCGCAGTTGTACGAGCGGAGCATCAGCGCCGACCAGTCGTCGACGAGCCGGCGCCCGGTGGCGTCCGACCCGTTGTAGGTGACCTGCCCGCCACCTTCGACCGCGGCTCCGTTCTTGATCAGGGTCTTCATCTCGTCGTGGATCAGGTCGAGCTGGGCCTGGTGGTCCACGGACGCGTCGGTGCGGAAGACGCCGGCCCGCTGGAAGGTCAGCTCCTCCTTCAGCGGCTGGAGCTCGGCCCGCGCGCTCTTGATGCGGTGACGCAGCGCGCTCAGCTCGGCGCCGGCGCGGTCGACCTCCTCCAGCGCGTACGTCTGCGCTGTTCGGGCGTCACCGATTCGAGCGAGCAGCTCCTGCAGGCCCTCCACGGCCCGCTCCAGCTCAGCGATCCGGCGGTTCTTGCGCCCCAGCATGCTTACCTCCCCGAACACCGACGAAAGGCCCATGACCGTTCCATCGCAAGGAGGAATCCGCCGTTATCTCCAGCGCTATGCACTCACTCCATCGAGTGATCCCACGAAACGAACGAATCCTTCGGGATCCTCGCTCGTGGCGGACTGCTGCAAGATCACGCTGGTAGCGCCCGCTTCGGCCACCGAGGCGACCAGGTCGGTGACGAACGCGCGGTCCCGCGAGTCCGTCTCGACGTAGACGATCACTGGGTGCTCGCGGGAGGCGCTGATGGTCCGGACGCGGTCGAGATCGGCCGACGCGTCCAGGATCGTGCCGTCACCGACCTCACCGGCGAGGTCCAGCGTCTTCATGCCGAGCCCGCCCACGTAGATCGGCATGGGCTTGGCCGGCGGCCAGTCCAGGGCCACGCCGGTCAGCTTCACGTACCGGCCGTCGCGCGTGACCCGTTCGCCCGCCAGCAGTGCCTTCAGGGCGTCGGTGTACTCGCGGAGAAAGGTCAGCGGCGACGACACCCGCGCGCCGACCTGACCCATCCAGTCCTGCACGCCGTGCCCGACGCCGATCGACACGCGCCCCGGGAACAACCGGTCCAGCGTCGCGGCCTCCATCGCGGTCAGCGCGACGTTGCGCAACGGCACCGGCAGCAGCCCGACGCCGACCTTCAACCGTTCCGTCCAGGCCAGTGCGGCGGAAGCGCAGGCGACACCGCTCTCCAGGAAGCAGTCCTCCCACAGCCACAGGGAGTCCACCCCGGACTCCTCGGCGGCGAGGACGACGGAACGCAGGTTCTCAGGCGGAAGCTGGGGCCGGTAGACGGCGCCGAGTGTGGTCACCCGACAACTACTACCGGCCCCGCGGTCAACTCAGCAACCGCCGCAGTTGTAGTACGTGACGTCCCAGTGGTTCGACTCGAGGTAGTAGATGTTGCCCGAATTCGACTTCCACTTGTTGCCACCGATGGACGAGAACCTGCTCTTGATGTAGTTGGTGACGCAGCTGGACAGGGAGTAGTCCAGCTTGTAGCCGTTCCAGTGCGAGTAGGTGCCCGACGCGTGGCCGGTCTCCGTCCCACCGGTGATGTTCAGCGCACAGCCCGACGCGCTCTTGAACGTCTTGGCGCCCGCGATCGACGTCTGGTTGACCTGTTCGAACGACGTGCAGTTCGGACGGTTGCGGTCGCTGCAGCCGCCGCTGGACGACCAGGTGATGCCGGCCGCGCGCAGCTGCGCGGTCGCCTGCGCGTGGGTGTACTTGGCCGGGGCCGCCGAGGCGACGGACGCGCCCATGATCAGAGCGGCGAACATCGCGATCACGGCTGCGATCGTGCGAACGAACATGCTCTCTCCTTATGCCCAAAGCAAGGTGGGCAGAAGCTAGGAAGGAGCGGTAAAGAGACGCCTAAACCGACCTTTGGCCGATCTTTGGCGCGGTCGTGGACAGTCCCGGTCGTCAACACCAAATCGATCGGAGCAACAACGATGCGCATTCGCCACGCCGTCGCGGCGACCGCACTCTCGCTCGGACTGCTGTCCGGCATCACGGGTATCGCTCAGGCGGCGCCGGAGGGTCCTGCCGAGCAGGAGACCTCCATCTCGCAGGTCCAGGCGGCGGCCGGGTACGGCGGCAAGATCACCCGCACCGAGGTCATCAGCCGGGCGAAGAACTGGTGGGACCGCAAGGTTCCGTACAGCCAGACCGCCTACGCGTGGGACGTCAACCACGGCAAGAAGTACCGCACTGACTGCTCTGGCTTCGTGTCCATGGCGTGGAAGCTGACGTCCAGCCGCAACACGTCCACTTTGGACGAGGTCGCCACCAGGATCTCGTGGGCGAACCTCAAGCCGGGCGACATGATCCTGCGCAACGGCCACGTGAAGCTGTTCGAGAAGTGGGCCAACACGGCGCACACCTCGGTGTGGATCTACGAAGAGGGCAGCACCGCGACGGACATGGACCACGAGACCGTGACGCTCGCGACGCTGAAGAGCGGCGGCTACCTGCCGTGGAAGTACAACAAGATCACCGGCTGATCATCAGCTGATCGCGAGGCCCCATTGAGCTGGCCACTGGCGCACCTCCCCCACTTCACGGGTGCCCAGTCGCGTGAACAGCCCGGCGGCCTCGTCCCAAAGGCGGTCCGCGCCTGCCAAGTCCCCCAGGCAGGCGTGGACCGCTCCGAGGTCTCGCAGGGTGCGTGCCCGCCACAGCGGCAGGCCGAGGTCGTTCCACGAGGTCAGCACCTCGGTCAGGACGATCCGCGCACCGGAGTGGTCGCCGGCCGCGAGCCGCCACTCCCCCAGCGTGCGGCGGACGAGCGCCTCGCCGAACCGGTCTCCGACGTCGCGGCAGCCGTTCAGCGCGGTGTGCAGCAGTTCCTCCGCCGGGTCGAGCAAACCCTTGCGCAGCAGCACTTTCGCCCATGCCTGGGCGGTGTAGCAGCCGAGCAGTTCGTCACCGGTGCCCGCGACCATCTCGTAGGCGCGCACGATGTGCTCCTCGGCCAGGTCCAGCTCGCCGCGGGCACGATGCACGAGCCCGATCCCGCGGGCGGCCAGCGCCTCGCCTCTGCGGCTGTTCGCCTGGCGGTAGACGGATTCCGCGTGCTTCAGGGTGTCGAACGCGCCCTGGTCGTCGCCGAGTTCCCGTTTGATGGAGCCGATGCTGTAGAGCGCGTGGCCGAGGCCTTCCGGATCCTGCGACTCCAGCAGCTCACGGGCTCTGCCGAGCGCCTCCAGCGCGCACCGGTAGTCGCCGAGGTCGCGGCAGACCATGCCGATGCCGTTCATCGCGACGGCCTCGCCGTGCTTGTCGCCGAGGTTCACGAACAACGTCTGCGCGGTGTCGAACCACGAGCGCGCTTCGACGAGGTTGTCGCGCTTGTAGTGCATCTGCCCGAGGCTGCACCGCAGGACGGCTTCGAGTCGCACGTTTCCGGTCTGCCACACGGCTTCCAGCGCCGCTGTGTGTGTTCGTTCCCAGGCCTCGTACCGGTTGCGGAGCCCGAACCAGGCGAACACCAGCACTTCGGCGAGCTGTGACGCGATCTCCGCGAGCCCGAGTTCCGCCGCGCGTTCGACGAGCTTGGTCAGCAGCGACTCCTCGCGCGCGAACCAGGCGTCCTTGTCCGCGGGACGGACCGCTGTCGTGACCACGCCGAGGGAGTCCTGCATGCGCGGCACGGCGAGGAAGAGCTGTTCGGTCAGTCCGTCCACCGTGGACAGTGCGGCGACCACCGCCCTTCTGACCACGTCTTCGCGTTCTTGTGGCGAGTCTTCGGCCTCGGCGAGCTCACGGGCGTGCAGCCGCACCAGTTCGTGCATCCGGTACCGCGCGCTGCCGATGACGTCGAGCAGCCGGGCGTCGACGAGCTGGTCGAGCACGTCCTCGTCGAGCAGGTGCACCCACAGGAAGCTCGGCACCTCGGGCAGCCCGAGGAACCCGAAGATCCGGTACGCCGCCCGGACGTTCTCGTCGAGCGCCCGATAGGTCAGCTCCAGGCTCGACCGCACGGCGAGGTCGTCCGCGACCAGCTCGTCCAGCCTGCTGCGTTCGTCGGAGAGCCGTTTGACGAGCTTGGACACCGGCCAGTGCGACCGCCCGGCCAGCCGCGCGCCGGTGATCCGCACCGCGAGCGGCAGGTACCCGCACAGCCGCGCCACTTCCCTGGCCTGATCGGGCTCGGTCGCGACCCGGTCGTCGCCGAGGATCCGCTTGAGCAGCGTGACGGCCTCGTCGCCGCTGAGCACGTCCAGCGGGATGCGGCGCACGCCTTCCAGCCCGCACAACCGGCTGCGGCTCGTGATCAGCGTCAGGCACCCCGGACTACCCGGCAGCAGCGGCCTGACCTGCGACACGCTCGTGACGCCGTCGAGCACGATCACCACGCGCCGCCCGCTGACCGTCGCCCGCCACAGCGCCGCGCGTTCCTCGGCCGACTCCGGGATCCGCTCGCTCGGCACGTCCATCGCCCGCAGCAACGCGTCCAGCGCCCCGGAGGGTGAGTGCAGGTCCACGAACAGCTGCCCGTCCGGATACCGGTCCGCCAGCCGATGCGCCGCGTGCACGGCCAGCGCCGACTTGCCCACGCCCGCGGGCCCCTCGATCCACCAGACGCCCCCGTCGCCGTCCAGCAGCCGGCTCAGCTCCCGGTCCCGCCCGGTGAAGTCCCCGGCGTCGCGCGGCAGGTAGTTGCGCCGGCTGTCCCGCGCGCCCTCCAGCACGTCCCGGTAGAGCTGCTGGAGTTGCTCGCCGGGCTCCACGCCCAGCTCGTCGACGAGCACCTTGCGCGTCTCCCGGAACACCCGCATGGCGTCGGCCCGGCGCCCGGCCCTGGCGAGCGCGGTCATGAGCTGTCCCCGCAGCCGTTCCGCCAGCGGATATTCGGCGACGAACATGCCAAGCTTCTCGATGAGCTCGGCGTGCCGTCCCAGCGCGAGCTCGACGTCGACCAACGCCTCAGCCGCCGCGAGCCGTTGGACGTCGAGCGTCTGTGCGAACACCACGGGCGTGCCACGCCACAGCTGCAACGCCGCGTTGAGCCCGTCGGCCTTGACCTTGAGGTCTGCCTCGTCACCGGCCGCCGCGACCAGCTTGCGGAACAGGTGCAGGTCGACGTTCTCGGGTTCGGTGTTGAGCACGTACCCCGCCGCCCGATGCTCGACCGGCAACCCGGCGCGGCGGAGGCTCGAGATGTGCACCTGCAGCGACTTGCGCGCCTGCGGTGGCGGCTCCTCACCCCAGATGAGATCGATGAGCCGTTCGACGGGCACGATCCGCCCGCACTCGACCGCCAAGACAGCTAGGATCTGCGCGGGCTTCGGCGGCACTGACGGCTCGACCGGCCCCAGAATCCTTACCTCCACTGCGCCCCCACCAGTGTTGAAGATTCACCAAGTTCTGCGCGGCATTGCCAAATTCTGACGCAGCCCGGCCTTATCCGGTTCCACTTCTGGGTGATGACACTCGAATGGACGCAGATCCGGATGCAACCAGACCAGAGAACACTCCGTCCAGCCCACTTTCAGTGGGCATGAATGTGAACTTCTGTTCCGTTTCACAAGCTCGCTTTGAGCCTGCCGAACTCCTCGCCCAACGCCGGCAGCTGCCAGTGCGCGTTCAACCCGCTCGGATTGGGCAGCACCCACACCCGAGCCCCGCCAATGAGGTCCACCTGCGGCCCGACCTGCGCTTTCTTGCGGCCGAACGCCGCCCGGTACACCGTCACGCCCAGTACCGCGAGAACCTTCGGTGAATACCGCTCGACCTTTTCGGTCAGCTCCAGCCCACCGGCCTTCACTTCGTCAATTGTTAATTCATCGGCCTTGGCACTCGGCCGGGCAACGACGTTCGTGATGCCGAGACCGAGCGCGAGCAGCTCCTCCTGCTCGGCGGGCGCGAACAGCCGAGGCGTGAAACCGGACAAATGCAGGGCGGGCCAGAACCGGTTTCCCGGCCGCGCGAAGTGGTGCCCGGTCGCCTCCGACACGAGGCCGGGGTTGATGCCGCAGAAGAGCACGTCCAGCCCAGGCTTGATCACGTCGGAAATCACTCGCCGAGCCTACGAGACGCCGCGCCCCCCAGGCTTCGCAGCGCCTAAGACGCGGTGGCGGGCACGCGTGGGCGGGGCGTCCACATCGTGTAGCCGGCCCGGCGGGCGTCTTCGGGCGAGTGGAAGAAGGCGTCGCCCTTCATGCGCTTGTAGTAGGGCGATTCGGGCGTGTGGAACATCATCGTGCGCGAGTTCGCCTTGATCGCGGGCGCGACCGGCGTGGGCTCCTCCATGATCGACAGAGGGGCGGCCTCGGACTCGGGGGTCGGGCGGGCGCGCATGGTGAGCCAGGTCAGGACCACGCCGGCGAGGAAGGCGCCCGCGCACAGCAGGAACATCTGGAAGAAGAACCCGAACAACGAACAGCTCCTAGTCCGAAGTGAAGTCCTCGTCGACGCGCATGCCGGGGACCGCGGCGCGCAGGGCGTCGCTCAGCGCGCCCGCGCGGTCCGGGTCAGCTACGCGGGCCGATGCGGTGAGGTGTCCTTTGTGGACCACGCCGGTGAAGTCGGTGACGCCCTGGTCCAGCACGGCGCCCAGCAGGTCCGCGGCAGCCGAAGGCGAGACGGGCATGCGCTCGGCCGCGTTGGGGGTGATCATGTCGGTGATCCGGTGGGCGGCGGTCAGCGCGCGCACGGCGTCGACGACCTCCTGGCGTTCGGCGGCGGACGCGGCGGTGCCGGCCAGCACGATCTCGGACGACCGCACGGCGAGCACCAGGTGGCCGGGTGCGACGTCCGGAGCGGGGTGGGCCGCGAGACCCGCGGTGGCGAGCAACGCAGGCACGACTAGAGCGCCCACGAAGACGCGCTGCAGCAACTGCACGCGCCTGACCTATCTCATCCGGGCGATCCCGTGCCACCACCCGCGGCGAAACACCGAGGTCAACACGCCCGAATTCACTCGTTCGTGGACACCATGACGGGCACGCCGCCGGACACCAGGCGCCAGTCGGAGCCGGTGAAGTCCGAGGGGTTCAGCTCCCCCGCGGCCTTGACCCAGTCGATCAGCAGCTCACGGATCTCCTGGTGCTGGTTGTGCAGCACGGGCGCGGAGGCGATGTGCGGGAAGTCGCCGCCACCGGCCTGCCGGTAGTTGTTCACGGCCACCGCGAACTCGAACGAGTCCCCAACCGGCACGCCGTCGTACGCCAGCCCCACGATTCGCGACCCCACGGGCTGCGAGATGTCGATGTCGTAGGTCAGCGGCGCGGACAACCCGTAGGCGATGTCGAAGTTGTAGTCCGGCACGTCGGCGGACACCTCGGCGGCCGAGAACGGACCCGGACCACTGACCGTGAGGAAGTACCGCGCGGACTCCTCCAGGAAGTCGCGCAGCTGCGCAGCGGTCAACCGCACGCCCACCAGCGTGTTGTCGAAGATGTAGAGCCCGGCGACGTCCCGGATCGACACTTCCCCGGCCGGGATCGCCGCCGCCCGGTTGAACGGCGCGCACAACGACACCACCGGCAACGACGTGGACTTCGAGACCTCCAACGCCTGCACGTGGTTGATGAACCGCAACGCCGGCGTGTCCTCGAACCGCGATCGGGAAGCCGACATCGCGGACGCACAAGTGCCGATGTGCGCGTTCACGTACGAAACGACCTTCTCGTGGTCGTGCCGCAACAGCCGCACGATCCGCGGATCCTCCTCCACCGAGGCGGAAGAGAGCACGGACGACCGCGATCCGACCAGCTCCCAGCGGGTGGTGTACCGCAGGTCGAACTCCATGAGCGACAACCGCTTGCCCGAGTACAAGGGCTCGGTCAGCAGCACCTGCCGCCCGGTGACCTTGTTCGTGACGAACCGCTCGGCGATCTCCACGTGCGCGTGCCCGACCAGCACGGCGTCGATGCCGGGCACGGTCTCGGCCAGGAGTTCGGCGCAGTTCTCCGGGAACGGCACCTGATCACCCAGCGACGACGAGAGATCCGCACCCGAATGCGCGGCCACGATCACCAGATCGGACTTCGACCGCACCTCCGGAACCCAGTGCAGCGCCTGCTCCACCAGGCCGGGGAACGTCAGCACGCCCTCGACGTGAGCACGGTCCCACACCGCGATGCCGGGGTTCGTGAGCCCGAGGATGCCCACCCGCAACGGCGGCCCGTCCGTCCGCCACACCGTCTTGATCACGTACGGCGGGAACGCGGGCAGACCGGTGGCGACGTCCAGCGCGTTGGCGGCCAGCAGCGGGAAGTCCAGCTGCCGCTCGAACGTCCGCAGCACTTCCAGGCCGTAGTTGAACTCGTGGTTCCCCAGCGCCGCGGCCGTGTACCCGATGGCGTTCATCGCGGCCGCCATCGGGTGCACGTGCGAGCGCGTGATCGGCTCGACCCTCGCGTAGTAGTACGCGAGCGGCGTGCCCTGGATGGTGTCACCGGCGTCGAGCAGCAACGTCCGTTGCCGCCCCACAGCCGTGCGCACGTCATTGACCAACGTCGAGATCTTCGCGAGCCCGACGTCGTTGTGCGCGAAGTCGTCGAACTCGCGGTCCCGGTAGTAGTCCCAGTTGAAGAGGTTGCCGTGCAGGTCAGTCGTGCCCAACACAGTCAGTGTGAACGTGCGCAGACCGCTCACCTCCGGTTGTGGTCGGGCATGTACCCGACCATAACCACTCACACTTGACCCGTAACTACCTCGTCGGAGGGGCCTGCTGACCCTGCTGACCGCGCTGACCAGGCTCGACGACGCTCGAAGCGACCGACTTGCCGTCCTCTGTGGTGGCGATCACCGTCACCGTGTCACCCTTCTCGACACCTTCGGCCACGGTGTCGGCGTCGATCACGTACGTCTTCGTGTAACCGTCGGTCGACTTCACCTCCACGGACGTGTCGCTGATCGACGTCACTTCACCCGTCTGGAACTCGCCGTGCGTGGCAGACCCGGACCCGAGGCCGAAGCCGGGTCCGCCCTGCCGCATGCCGTTGCCGTCCGGCGCTCCTCCCATGCCACCGGGGCCGCCCATGGTCCCGGTCTGCTGGTTCGTGCCGCTGACCGCGTAGATCGCGACGCCACCGGCCGCCGCGATGCCGACGGCGATGGCCACGGCGGCGACTGTCTTCTTCGCGGTCCACGCCGGGCGTGCCGCGGGCTGGGGTGCGGGTGCTGGTGCGCCCCACTCCGGGGGCTGTTGTTCGGTCATGTCAGCCACCGTGTCGGCGCTGCCTGTGCCGAACCTGTGCCTGGCGTAGGCCTGAGCTGTGCGACCCGCTCACAGCTGGTACACAGGATCCGCGTTCACGATGGGAGCCATGCGCGCGATGAAAACCGAACTCCGCAGGCCTGACGGGCAGCCGGTGCGGGTGCTCGTGGTGGACGACGAGTCCACTCTGGCCGAGCTGATGTCGATGGCGTTGCGGATGGAGAAGTGGGACGTCCGCACTGCGCTCGACGGGCAGACGGCGGTGCGGACCGCGCGCGACTTCCGGCCGGACGTCGTGGTGCTCGACGTGATGCTGCCGGACTTCAACGGTTTCGAGGTGCTGCGCAAGATGCGCGCGGACTTCCCCACGCTGCCGGTGCTGTTCCTGACGGCCAAGGACGCGGTGGAGGACCGCATCGCCGGGCTGACCGCGGGCGGCGACGACTACGTGACCAAGCCGTTCTCGCTGGAGGAGGTCGTGCTGCGGCTGCGCGCACTGCTGCGGCGCACCGGTATGACCGACGCGGACGCGGGCGCCCGCCTGGTCATCGGAGACCTGTCGTTGAACGAGGAGACGCGCGAGGTCAACCGCGGCGGCGCCGCGATCGACCTGACAGCGACGGAGTTCGAACTGCTGCGCTACCTGATGAGCAACCCGCGCCGGGTGCTGAGCAAGGCGCAGATCCTGGACCGGGTGTGGAGCTACGACTTCGGCGGCCAGGCGAACATCGTCGAGCTCTACATCTCCTATCTCCGCAAGAAGATCGACGCCGGGCGCACCCCGATGATCCACACGATGCGAGGCGCCGGGTATGTCCTCAAGCCTGCGACCTAGAACCCTGCGGGCGAAGCTCGTCTCGGGCCAGATCGTCCTGCTCACCGCGCTGTGCCTGGTGATCGGGGGGATCTCGGTGCTCGCGCTGAACGCGTTCCTGATGAGCAACCTGGACCGCGAGATCACGAACCTCCGGCCACCGCCGCCCCGTTCGCCGTACTCCTCCCCCGGTCTCAACGCGATCATCGGGCCCGGCGGCACCATCGACGGCACGATCGAACTGCCCGGCTGGCAACAGCCGCGCCCGCTCAGCGACGACCAGATCGCGGCCCTGGAGGCCGTCCCCGCCGGCCTGCACACGGTCGATCTCGGTGAGGCGGGCGAGTTCCGCGTGCTCACCGACCGCATGCGGGTCAAGGGCATGCCACTGGCACCCATCACGGACATCGTCTGGCAGATGGTCTGGATCCTCGCCGGGCTCATCGTCGCGGGAGCGGCGGCGGTGGCGCTGGCCGGCCGGGTGATCGTGCGGCGCGCGCTGGTGCCGCTGGACCGGGTCGCCGACACCGCCACCCGCGTCTCCGAGTTGCCGTTGCACGAAGGCGAGGTCGCGCTCGCCGAACGCGTGCCGGAGGAGGACACCGATCCGGCGACCGAGGTCGGCAAGGTCGGCCTCGCCCTGAACCGGATGCTCGGCCACGTCGACGAGGCCCTGAAAGCCAGGCACGACAGCGAAACGAGGGTCCGGCAGTTCGTCGCCGACGCCTCGCACGAGCTGCGCACCCCGCTCGCCGCGATCCGCGGGTACGCCGAGCTGACCAGACGGACCGGCGCCGACCTGCCGCCCGAGGTCACCCACGCGATGAACCGGGTCGAGTCCGAGGCGCTGCGGATGACCTCGCTGGTCGAGGACCTGCTGCTGCTGGCCAGGCTGGACGCGGGCCGTCCGTTGGAGAGCAAGGACGTCGACCTCTCCCGGCTGGTGCTCGACGTGGTCGGCGACGCCCGGATCTCGGGTCCCGACCACAACTGGAAACTCACACTGCCGAGCGACCCCGTGGTCGTTCCCGGTGACGTGCAACGACTGCACCAGGTGCTCGGCAACCTGCTGTCCAACGCCCGCGCGCACACCCCGCCGGGCACCACGATCACCACCGGACTGTCCGTCCACAACGGACGCGTCGATCTGACCGTCACGGACGACGGGCCGGGCATTCCACAAGGCCTGGAAGTGTTCGAACGGTTCGCGCGCGGCGACAGCTCGCGGTCGCGCGCGGCGGGCAGCACCGGACTGGGCCTGTCGATCGTGTCCGCCGTCGTCGGCGCGCACAACGGAGATGTGTCCGTGGCAAGCGAACCTGGGCACACCACTTTCACGGTGTCTTTGAATGTCACAGCCTTGCACACAGGTCGTTCACAGCGAGAGCACACGACCGACCCAGGCTAGGCCGCGACTCTCGTCGCCATGAGACGAGAACGCCTGGCGCTGGCGGTCCTGCTGATCGCGACCGGCGCGCTGTACCTGTGGCGGCTGGGGGACTCGGGCTGGGCCAACGCCTACTACTCGGCCGCCGCCCAGGCCGGTGCGACGAGCTGGAAGGCGTGGTTCTTCGGCTCGTCGGACGCCTCCAACGCGATCACCGTCGACAAGACCCCCGCCTCGGTGTGGGTGATGGGCCTGTCCGCCCGGCTGTTCGGCGTCAACGCGTGGAGCATCCTGGTGCCGCAGGCGTTGATGGGCGTCGGCAGCGTGTGGCTGCTGTACGCGACGGTGCGCCGCTGGTTCTCCCCCGCCGCCGCGCTGATCTCCGGTGCCGTGCTCGCGCTGACCCCGGTCGCGGTGCTGATGTTCCGCTTCAACAACCCCGACGCGCTGCTGGTCCTGCTGCTGATCGCGGGCGCCTACTGCGTGACCAGGGCGGTCGAGAAGGCCAGCCCGTTCTGGCTCGCACTCGCCGGCGCGGCCGTCGGGTTCGGCTTCCTCACCAAGATGCTGCAGGCGTTTCTCGTGCTGCCCGCGTTCGCGCTGGTCTACCTGATCGCCGCACCGACGACGATCGGCAGGCGGATCCTGCATCTGACCGGCGCACTCGGCGCGATGATCGTCGCGGGCGGCTGGTGGATCGTCGCCGTCGAACTCACGCCGGACCGGCCGTACATCGGCGGCTCGCAGACGAACAGCGTGCTCGAACTGGCGTTGGGCTACAACGGACTCGGCCGGATCACCGGTGACGAGGTCGGCAGCGTCGGCGGTGGCCGCGGCTGGGGCTCGTCCGGCTGGAGCCGCCTGCTGGGCGCGGAGATGGGCAGTCAGATCGCGTGGCTGCTGCCGGCCGCGGTGGTGCTGCTGATCGCTGGACTGTGGCTGACGAAGGGCCGCGCCCGCACCGCGCTCGCGTTGTGGGGTGGCTGGCTAGTGGTCACCGCCGGGGTGTTCAGCTTCATGAACGGGATCATCCACTCCTACTACACCGTGGCGCTGGCACCTGCGATCGCCGCCGTCGCCGGCATCGGGGCCACCGAACTCTGGGAACGCCGCAGCGAACCCGTTGCGGCGGCGGTGCTTTCGGGCTCGGTCGCACTGAGCGCGCTGCAGTGCTACGTGCTGATCAACTCCTTCTCCACCCCTGTCGCGGCGCTGGTGCTGATGACGGGGCTGATCGCGGCGGTCGGCCTGGTGCTGTCGATGCGCTGGGCCATCCCGGTCGCGCTCGTCGCCGCGCTGCTCGGCCCCACCACGTACTCGTTCGCCACCGTCACCACCCCGCACACCGGCGCACTGCCCGTCGCGGGCCCGTCGAACGGGCGGATGGGCGGCATGGGCGGCGGCCTGCTCGACGCGACGACACCGGACGCCGAGGTCGTGACCCTGTTGCGGGACAACGCGGGCGAGTACCGCTGGGCCGCCGCGACGATCGGATCCAACAACGCGGCGGGACTCCAGCTCGGCAGCGGACAGCCGGTGATGGCGCTCGGCGGCTTCAACGGCACGGATCCCGCGCCGACCCTGGAGCAGTTCCAGGAGCTGGTCCGAAGTGGACAGATCCACTACTACGTCGCCGCCGGCCGGATGATGCAGGGCGAGACGGGCAGCGACGCCGCCCACGACATCGCCGCGTGGGTCGCCGAGAACTTCACCGCGACCACCGTCGCCGGTGCCACCCTCTACGAACTGGACGCAGCATGACCGCCACACTCGCACCTGCGCCCGCCGCGGCGCCGGCTCCGGCCGAACGCCGGAAGGTGAACCCGAAAACGTTGCACCGCATCGCTTTCCTCGGCCTGCTGGCCGGTACCGCCGTGCTGTACCTGTGGAACCTCACGGCGTCCGGCTACGGCAACGAGTTCTACGCCGCGGCCACCCAGGCGGCTTCGCAGAGCTGGAAGGCGTTGCTGTTCGGGTCGCTCGACCCCGGCAACACGATCACCGTCGACAAACCGCCCGCGTTCCTGTGGGTGAGCGGGTTGTTCGCCAAGGCGTTCGGCTTCTCCAGCTGGACCGTCCTCGCCCCGCAGGCGCTGGAAGGTGTGGCGGCGGTGGCGCTGCTGTACGCGACGGTCAGGCGCACGTCAGGCCCCGGAGCGGCGCTGTTCGCCGGTGCGGCTCTCGCGCTGACACCGGTGGCCACGCTGATGTTCCGGTTCAACCTGCCGGACGCGTTGCTGGTGCTGCTCATGGTCGCGGCCGCGTACTGCACGGTGCGGGCGCTGGAAAAGGCGAGCCCGGTGTGGCTGGCGCTCGCGGGCACAGCGATCGGTCTCGCGTTCCTCACCAAGATGCTGCAGGCGTTCCTCGTGCTGCCCGCACTGGCGCTGGCCTACCTGATCGCCGCGCCCACCTCGTTGCCGCGCAGGCTGCTGCACCTGCTCGGCACCGGTCTCGCCGTGGTCGTCTCGGCCGGGTGGTTCATCGCATTGGTCGAGCTGTGGCCTGCGGACAGCCGCCCGTACATCGGCGGGTCGACCAACAACTCGTTGTGGGAACTGGCGATCGGCTACAACGGCCTCGGCCGCATCTTCGGCGACTCGGGCGGCGGACCGGGTGGCAGCTCCATGGGCGGCAACGGGAACATCGGTTTCGGTGGCGAGACGGGCATCGGCCGGTTGTTCGGCGCCAGCATGGGCCCGGAGATCTCCTGGCTGCTGCCCGCGGCGTTGATCGGCCTCGTCGCCGGGCTGTGGTTCAGCCGTCGTGCGCCGCGGACCGACCGCACCCGTGCGGCGCTGGTGATCTGGGGTGGCTGGACGCTCGTCAGCGGTCTGGTGTTCAGCTTCATGAGCGGCATCACGCACCCCTACTACACCGTCGCGCTGGCACCGGGAATCGCCGCGCTGGTCGGTGTTTCCGGACGTGAGCTGTGGCGCGGCCGGGCACATTTCCCGGCACGGACGGCGTTGACGGCGATGGTCGCGGCGACCGGCGTCTGGGGCTACATCCTGCTCGACCGCACGCCGACCTGGATGCCCTGGCTGCGCTGGGTTCTGCTGGCCGTCACCGCGCTCGTGGTGTTCGCGCTGGTGTTCGGCGTGAACGCCCGCCGCTGGACCGCCGCCGCACTGGTCGTGGCCGCGCTGCTCGGCACCTCCGGCTACGCGTTCGCCACCGCCGCCACCACGCACAGCGGCTCGATCCCCCTGTCCGGGCCGCGCACCCAGCAAGGCGGCGGCATGCGCGAGGGCACTTCGTCCACGGAGGTCGTGCAGTTGCTGAAGACCACGGACACCCAGTGGGCGGCCGCGACGGTCGGCGCGCAGAGTGCGGCGTCGTTGCAGCTGTCGTCGGGACGGCCGGTCATCGCGATCGGCGGCTGGAACGGCAGCGATCCCGCGCCCACCCTCGACGAGTTCAAGGCACTCGTCGCCGACGGCAGGGTGCGCTACTACGTCGCAGGTGGACGAGGTGGCCCCGGCGGTGGCAGCAGCGACATCGGCGAGTGGGTGACCGCGAACTTCAAGGCCGTCACCGCGGGCGGCGAGACCATCTACGACCTGAGTGCCGCTGCCTGACTCCCGCGTTTCTCAGGCGAGGCCGGTGTCGGCGGGAAGCACCTCTCCCGGCACCGGCCCTGCGCTGTTCGGGTACCTCTCGGCCGACGTCTCGTCCATCCACAGCAACGGCAGCAGGTCCGCGCCCCGCTTCCACAGCCACGGAATCCCTTTCAGCATCAGCCACGCGACGTGGTGCCACACCGTGAGCTCGCGCCCGCCCGAGCACTCCAGGCTGACCTCGCCGACCGCGTGCCCGACCGCGCGCAACTCCGCCGCGAACGCCTTGGCGAGCATCCGGTGACCGCGCTCGGACGGATGCAGCCGGTCGACCGCCCACGTCTCCAGCTCGTAGGCGCCGGGCATGGTGTGCAGGTCGACGCACCGGACGCCGTGTCGCGCGACCACGACGTCGATCACGCGGTTGTACTCGTCGATGCGGTCCTTCAGCACCCGCCGCAGCTTGCCGGGCAGCTTGAACACGCGGCCCTGGTCGTGGAACCGCACGGTGACCACGGAGACCCCGGCGGCGGTCAGCTCGCGGCAGACGTGGTCGAGGTCCTCGTGCATCCGCCGCGCGGAGAAGTCGGAGCGGAGCGTGTCGTTGACGCCGGCGATGACGACCGCGGCGGTGGGCTTCTCGCGCAACGCCTGCGGCAGCTGGGTGCGTCTGACGTCGGCCAGCCGCGCGCCGGAGACGGCGTAGTTGCGGTAACCGTTGTCCGGGTAGGCGGACGAGAGGATGGGGCCGAACCCGCGCCAGCCGCCGGGAACGAGGTCGCCGATCCCGACCGCGGTCGAGTCACCGAGTAACACCAGCACACGACTCAGGATCAGCGGGCCCGGTGATCTCGGAATGACCGTGCGGGAACGGTTCAGCGAAATGCTGGGTAAAGCGGGAGTTCGAGCACCTCAGCGCCGTAGCGGTCGGCCAGTGCGCCGATCACCGCGTCGGCGTGCGAGGCGACCGTCTTCTCGCCCAGGATCAGCGCGTCGGACCGCAACCGGACCCAGCGCCCGGCCAGCACGACGCTGCGCGGTGGCGCGCTGACAACGTTGGTCATCACCGGCATCGGCACCGGCATCGGCTTGGACAGCGCCCGCCACGTCGCGAGCCACACCCACAGCAGCTGGGCCTCCAGCAGCCGCGGCAGGAGCACCGCGTCGTCGTCCATCTCGGGCCACACCGACCCGACCTCCGCCCGCCACGCGGCGACCATGGCCTCGGACATGCCCGGTGGCAGACCCCATCCGCACCAGCAGGACGGGAACGGCACGCGCAGGGCCGCGGCGTCGAACACGATGTCGCGGACGCAGCCGCCCTCGAAGTCGACGAACCGGACACCCTTCGAGGTGACCAGGTGGTTGTCCGGGCAGGACGTCGACGGGCTGAACGCACGCCGCCGTGAGGTGCTGAACGCCCGTGCGGCGTCGGCGGCGAACTCGGTGGCCTGCGAGGACGTTCCCACGCCCAGCGTGGACTCGAGCAGCCCCGGTAAGCCCACGATCGCCGCGTGCACGTCGACCGCGATGGGGTCCTGGCAGCACTGCGCACCGGCCCGGCGCATCAACGCGTCGAAGTCGGCGTCGCGACCGGCCGTGGTGGCGTGCAGCCGGCCCATGGCGTGTGCCCACGACAGCAGTCCGCGTTCCGCGGCGCGCGCGTCCGGTGCGTGCAGCTTCTCCGACAGGCGCGGCGCACGGCCAAGGTCTTCCAGCACGACCAGACGCGCAGCCGCGTCGTGTGCGAACAGCTCTGGGGTGGCGCGCTCTTCGGACGGCAGCGCGGTGAGCAACTGGTGACTTACGGCCTCGTGCGCCCACGGGTCGCGGTCGCCGCTCGCCGCCGGATAGCGCTTCACCACCAGCGTGCGGGGCATCGAGAACGGCGAGGAGGCCACTCTCACGCGAATGACGACGGAACGCCCGGTACCCCCGAGAGCCTCGGGGTCCGCGAGGCGCACCTGTGCGCCCAAACGCTTGGTCAGTACCCGCTCGGCTGCCTCGACGGCTTCGGCGATCTCAGGTGAAGTCGTGTCGGGAGGGCCCGCGGTGATCTCCACGCTCATCCCCTCCGACCCTACTCCCCATGTCCGTGAGCCGGACCGACGCTAATCCGGCCAGGCTGCGACCACCACTACTCGTTGATAACGGCTCGCGCTGTTTCCGGATCACCCCTTGGACAGTGGACGTGTGGAAACACCATCCGTTGCCCGGCGCCTGCGGATCAACAGGACGAGCGTGGCCGCGGCGACAATACCGATCAAGTTGATGCCCAACTGGGCAACTGCGGGCCCGACTCTGTCCCACACTCCGAGAACCGCGGCCAGCGCGGCGTACCCGGCCGCCGGAACGGTGGTGACCGAGATGAACACGCCGACCAGCGCCGCCGACTTCGCCGACGTCATCGAGAGCATGCCCGCCGCGCCCGCCAGCAGTGCCACGATCAGTGAGAACGGTCCGAACTGGTAGACGAAGTCGACCTCGTGGCCGTTGATCAGCGCGGCCTTGTCGAACAGGCCGCCGAGCTCGCCGAACCAGGTCAGCGCCGATGTGATCACCATGGCCAGCGGAAACCCGACAGCCAGCGCGATCGATGCCCGTTTGACCAGGTCCCACCGCTTCGCGACGAGTCCGACGGCGATCGCGGCGAGCGGCCCGAACTCCGGGCCGACGACCATCGCGCCGACGATCGTGACCGGCGAGTTCGTCGCGACGCCCACCGCCGCCAGCAGGCAGGCGATGGTGAGGAACGCCTGGAAGGTGACGCTGGGCCGGGACTCCTCGCCGGACTTGGCGATCAGCTCCTCCCACACGATCACGTCCGAGCCCTCACCCGGCGCGTTCTCCTCGGCGCGGTCGGCGCTGTCGGACAGCGACGTGTCGATCGTTTCGATCGTCACGCCGCCGGTGTGGTCGATGTGCAGGTCGCAGAGCGCGATGACGATCTCGTCGACCGCCTCGCGCGCCACGTCCGCCGTGATCAGGTCGCCTTCCGGAGCGACCGCCGCGCCACGCAGGACCACCAGGTGGGTGGCTCCCGCGTGGTCGCGGAGGATCTTCAGCGCGGCCTCGGTCTGGTCTGCCGGGCAGACCACCCGCAACCGGAGCACTCAGGCCTTCTGTTCGGACTTGTCCGACTTCTCCTGAGGCTTGGCGTCGACGCCGGCCTCCTTGCGCTGCTGCGCGGTGATCGGCGCCGGAGCCGCGGTCAGCGGGTCGTAGCCGCCGCCGCTCTTCGGGAACGCGATGACCTCGCGGATCGAGTCGACCCCCGCGAGCAGCATGCAGAGGCGGTCCCAGCCGAGCGCGATGCCGCCGTGGGGCGGTGCGCCGAACTTGAACGCGTCGAGCAGGAAGCCGAACTTCTCCTGCGCCTCCTCGGCACCGATGCCCATCACGCCGAACGCGCGCTGCTGCACGTCCGCGCGGTGGATACGAATCGATCCACCGCCGAGCTCGTTGCCGTTGAGGATCACGTCGTAGGCGTAGGCCAGCGCGTTGCCGGGGTCGGTCTCGAAGTTGTCGATCCACTCCGGCGTCGGCGAGGTGAACGCGTGGTGCAGCGCGGTCCAGTTGCCGCCACCGACCGCGACGTCGCCGGCCTCGAGCTTGTCGACGGACTCGAACATCGGGAAGTCGACGACCCACGCGAACGCCCAGGCGTTCTCGTCGATCAGGCCGACGCGGTGCGCGATCTCGACCCGGGCCGCACCCAGCAGGGCGCGCGCGTCCCTGGCCTCGCCCGCACCGAAGAAGATGCAGTCACCGGGGTTGGCGCCGACGGCCTTCGCGAGACCCTCGCGCTCGGTGTCGGTGAGGTTCTTGGCGACCGGGCCGCCCAGCGTGCCGTCCTCCTGGACCAGCACGTACGCGAGACCCTTGTGGCCGCGCTGCTTGGCGAACTCCTGCCACGCGTCCAGCGTGCGGCGCGGCTGAGAGGCGCCACCCGGCATGACCACGGCACCGACGTACGGCGCCTGGAACACGCGGAACGTCGTGTCCTTGAAGTACTCGGTCAGCTCGGTGAGCTCCAGCTCGAAACGCAGGTCCGGCTTGTCCGAGCCGTACTTCGCCATCGCCTCGGCGTAGGAGATGCGACGGAACGGCAACGGCAGCTCGACGTCCTTCGTCTCCTTCCAGATCGCGGCGAGCAGCTTCTCGGTCAGCCCGATGACGTCGTCCTGCTCGACGAAGCTCATCTCGATGTCGAGCTGGGTGAACTCCGGCTGGCGGTCCGCGCGGAAGTCCTCGTCCCGGTAGCAGCGCGCGATCTGGTAGTAGCGCTCCAGGCCACCGACCATCAGCAGCTGCTTGAACAGCTGCGGCGACTGCGGCAGCGCGTACCAGGAGCCGGGACGCAGCCGCGCCGGCACCAGGAAGTCACGCGCGCCCTCCGGCGTGGAGCGGGTCAGCGTGGGCGTCTCGATCTCGACGAACTTCTCCCCGTGCAGCACCTCGCGCGCGATCCGGCTGACCTCGCTGCGCAGCCGGATGGCCTTGGCCGGGCCGCTGCGGCGCAGGTCGAGGTAGCGGTGCTTGAGACGGGCCTCTTCACCGACCTCGATCTCGCTCTCGACCTGGAACGGCAGCGGCGCCGCCTCGTTGAGCACCTCGAGGTCGGTCACGTAGACCTCGATGGCGCCGGTGGCGAGGTCGGGGTTCTCGCTGCCGTCGGGGCGCTTGCTCACGTCGCCGGTGACCTTGATGACGTACTCGCTGCGCAACCGGTGCGCGCGCTCGGCCATCTCACCCTCGCGGAAGACGACCTGGGCGACACCCGAGGCGTCGCGGAGGTCGATGAAGATGACACCGCCGTGATCACGCCTGCGAGCGACCCACCCGGTGAGGGTGACGGACTGCCCGGCGTGCTCGGCCCGGAGTGATCCGGCCTCGTGCGTGCGCAACACGGTGGTGGCTCCTTGTAGACGAAGTCAGCTTTGCCGTCAAGGCTAGCTGGAGGCACCGACAGATTTTCAGGCAGGGCGGATCGCGGGCCTGGCCCTGGCCCACGCGGCGGGCCAGCCGGGGTCGACCTGCTCGGCGTTCTCCCCGTCGTCGGCGATGCGCTCGATCATGTCCAGCAGCGCGGCTCGCGGACCGGGTTCGAGCACCGGCAGCACCTCGACGAGGAACGGCAGCACGGCCGTGGCCGCCGGGCACACGAAGCCGCCTTCCTCGTGGACCGTCCTGTCGAGATCCTTGACGGCCTGTGCGACGACCTCAGGATCGTTGGACAGCAACGCCCTCAGGTGGCCCGGCGTGTCCAGCGCGGGGCCGTAGGCGTGGTCGATCTCGTGCCACGCAACGGAGTTCAAGCCCTCCAACATGGACCAGAGCATAAGGAAAAGGCCGCGACCGGAGCCGCGACCTTCTCACAGAGCTGTCTCACCCAGGGCTAGCTCACGCGGTCGGCGCGAGGTACAGCAGGCGGTTCGGCGAACCGGTGCCAGGGTTCGTCACCTTCGACGGCGTCGACTGCGCGATCAGGTACGAGGCGACCTGAGCCGGCGTCGCCGCGCGGTTCGTCGAGAGGTAACGGGCCGCGGCGCCCGCGACGTGCGGGGTGGCCATCGACGTACCGGAGATGGTGCTGGTGGCCGTGTCGCTGGTGCTCCACGACGACGTGATGTCGCGGCCCGGCGCGAAGATGTCCAGCACCGCGCCGAAGTTCGAGAACGACGAGCGGGCGTCCGTGCGGTCGGTGGAACCGACCGTGATCGCCTCGGTCACGCGGGCCGGCGAGAAGCCGGACGCGTTGGCGTTGGAGTTGCCCGCTGCCACCGCGAAGGTCACGCCCTTGGCGACCGCGTTGCGCACGGCGGTGTCCAGAGTGGCGTTGGCGCCACCACCCAGCGACAGGTTGGCGACAGCCGGCTTGACGGCGTTGGCGCCCACCCAGTCGATGCCCGCCGCGACACCGGCGAGGGTGCCGGAGCCGTTGTTGTCGAGCACGCGGACGGCGACGACCTTCGCGGCCTTCGCGACGCCGTACTGCGAGCCCGCGATGGTGCCGGCGACGTGCGTGCCGTGGCCGTTGCCGTCCTGGGCAACGTTGTCGTTGTCCACGAAGTCACGGCCGTTGGCAGCGCGGCCACCGAAAGTGGAGTGGCTGATGCGCACGCCGGTGTCGATGACGTACGCGGTCACGCCCGAACCGGTCGAGGTGTAGCTGTACGACTGGTTGAGCGGCAGGTTGCGCTGGTCGATGCGGTCGAGACCCCACGACGGCGGGTTCGTCTGCGTCGCCTGCGTGTGCACGACCTGGTCCGCCTCGACGAACTCCACCGACGGGTCGGCGGCGAGGCGCTTGGCCTGCTTCTCCGTCAGCTTCACGTTGAAGCCGCCGAAGCTGGTGTAGTCGCGCTCGACCTTCGCGCCGAACCGGGAAGCGAGGGCGTGCGAGTTGCCCTTGCCCTCCTTCAACTTCACGATGAAGCTGCCGGCGATCTTCTCGGGCGAGCCGAGGGAGAGCACCTCGCCTTCCGCGGCGGAGGCGTTGGGAACCATCAGAACCGACATGGCGAGGGTCGCCGCGCCGGCACCGGCCAGGAACCGGATCTTTCGCGTCATGGTGAGCATTCCGTTCTTTGCAGGGGAACGAACGCTTTCGACGCTATGGAGAGATCCGGTTCCTGCCAAGGGTGTCCTAAAGGTTAAGACGCGCTTCCATTATCGAACAATTGACCTTTCACAGGGAAGGCGGCCAGTAAAGGATACGAGTGACGGGTGGCGTGCCAGGAGTGCCCGTGGTAACCAGCGCACGCTCCACCTGCGCGGGCGTGGCGGCACGGTTGAACTGCAGGTACCGGGCCGCGACACCGGCCGCGTGCGGTGCGGCCATGGACGATCCGCTCAGCGTCGCGGTCGCGGTGTCACTCGTGTTCCAGGCAGAGGGAATGCTGACGCCCGGCGCCCAGATGTCCACCAGCGGCCCGAAGTTCGACGACGACGACTTGGTGTCGGTCTGCGTCAGCGCACCCACGCAGATCGCCTGCGAAACCCGTTGTGGCGACGAGTTTCCCGGGTCGGTGTTGCTGCCACCGGCGGCGACCGTGTACGAGACGCCCGAGTCGATCGACTTCTTCACCGCCGTGTCCAGAGCCGCGGAAGCACTGCCGCCCAACGACATGTTCGCCACCGCGGGCTTGACGGCGTTGCGCGTCACCCAGTCCACACCCGCGATGACACCGGAGATCGTGCCGGAACCGGAACCGTTCAGCACCCGCACACCCCACACGGTCGCCTGCTTGGCCACGCCGTACTTGGTGCCCGCGGCGATGCCGGCGACGTGCGTGCCGTGCCCGTTGTCGTCCTGCGCGACCGCGTCGTTGTCGACGGTGTCCCACCCGTTGCGCGCACGGCCACCGAAGTCCGCGTGCGTCACCCGAAGACCGGTGTCGATCACGTAGATGTTCACGCCACGGCCGGTGCTCGTGTACTCGTAACGCTGGTCCAACGGCAACGCGCGCTGATCGATCCGGTCCAGCCCCCAGGGCGGGTTGAGCTGGACGCTGTTCGCGTGCACGATCCCGTCGCGCTCCACAGAGGACACGTTCGGGTCGGCCTTGAGCGCGCGAACCTGCGCAGCTGTCATCCGAGCGCTGAAACCGTTGAGAACACTGGAATACGTGTGCTCCACCGTGCCACCGAACGATGCTGTGACATTTTCTGGAGTGCCCTCTTTGAGCACGACGATGTACGAGGACGTGGCCGCGGACGCCGGAGCGACCACGACCGCTGCCGCCAGGGCGGCGATTCCCAGCAGGGCTCTCACAGGGAAGTTCCTTTCGATTGCAGGGAAAACGGCCCCGGCTCACAGGGAGCCGGGGCCGCACATCTCACAGGGGATCAGCTGATCGGCGCCCAGTGCAGGAGCCTCGTCGTCGTGTTCGGGCCGGGGTTGGTCACCTTGCCGTTGGTGGCGTTGGAGGTGATCGCGGCCGCCACCTGAGCGGGCGTCACGTTGAAGTTGCCCTGCAGGTACCGCGCCACCACACCGGCGACGTGCGGCGACGCCATCGAGGTGCCGGAGATGGTGTTCGTGGCCGTGTCACTGGTGTGCCAGGCGGACGTGATGTTCCGGCCCGGCGCGAAGACGTCGACGACCGCGCCATAGTTGGAGAACGAGGAACGGGCGTCGTTGATGTCGGTCGAGCCGACGGTCAGCGCCGCCGCCACACGCGCGGGCGAGGTGTTCGCCGCGTTGGTGTTGGCGTTGCCGGCCGCGACCGCGAACGACACGCCGCGCGTGATGGCGCCCTGCACCGCGTTGTCGAGCGAGGTGTTCGCGCCACCGCCGAGCGACATGTTCGCCACGGCCGGCTTGACGTGGTTGGCCGCCACCCAGTTCACGCCGGCGACGACACCGGCGATGGTGCCGGAGCCCGAGTTGTTCAGCACGCGCACCGCGTGGATGGTCGCCTGCTTCGCGACACCGTGCAGCGCGCCCGCGACCGTGCCCGCGACGTGCGTGCCGTGCCCGTTGCCGTCCTGCGCGACGGCGTCGTTGTCCACGAAGTCACGGCCGTTGCGGGCCCGTCCGCCGAAGTCGCGGTGCGTGATGCGGACACCGGTGTCGATGATGTAGGCGTTCACGCCGGAACCGGTGGTGTTGTAGGTGTAGCGCTGGTCGAGCGGCAGGTTGCGCTGGTCGATGCGGTCGAGGCCCCACGACGGCGGGTTGACCTGGGTCGCCTGGATGCTGACGACCTGGTCGCGCTCCACGTACTCGACTGAGGAGTCAGCGGCCAGTCTGCGGGCCTGGGCGTCGCTCATCTTGACCGAGAAGCCCTTGAACACGGCGTCGTAGACGTAGCCGATCTCGCCACCGAACCGTGAGCCCAGCGTCTGCGCGCTCGCTGTGACCGTGTTGTCCTTGAGCTTGACGATGAAGCTGCCCGCGATGTTCTCGCCGGGAGACGTGCGGATCTCACCGACGGCCGCCGTGGCCGGTGCCGCGAACGCGGCGATCATGACCGCCGAGCCGAGCAGGGTCGCTGTCTTGCGCATTGTGTAGTCCTGTTCGTCGCAGGGGATGCTCAGGAACCCAATCGGGACTATTGGCGGCGTAATAGGCCCGAGATCTGAACTTTCCGGGTTTCCCAGCGGCCCGAAACCGCCGATCGGCTGTACCGCGTTCCCTTTGCTGCCGATAGCCTTCCCAGCTTGACCCCGGGAAACGGAGGGGTGGATGCTGACGATTTACCCACCGCGCGAGGAGCTCGCCGACCTCTTGGTGACGGGTCCGTTCGCGGACGCGTTGCGGGTCGCGATCCAGGTGCGGGGGCTCAGTCTGGAACGGCTGCAGCACCGTCTCAAGGTGCGCGGCGCACCCATCAGCGTGACCGCGCTGAGCTACTGGCAGTCAGGCCGGCGCAGACCAGAGAGACCCGAGTCGCTGATGGCGCTCGCCCACCTCGAGGACGTCCTCGGAGTACCGCGGGCGGCTTTGTCCCGGCTGCTGGGCCCGCCTCGGCCGCGTGGGCGTTCGCGCAGGCGGGAGCTGTCGGCACGAGCGCCGTGGGACGGTTCCGGGCTGGTCCTGACCGCTCAGCACGACCGGGTCGACGTCGCGTCCTGCGGTGGTGTGCGCGGCGTCCGGTCCCGCCAGGTCATGCAGGCGACCTCGGCAGGAGTGGACCGCTGGATCCTGTGCCAGGAAACGGGTTCGGCGCAGCCCGCGCTGACCGCCGTGCGGTCCTGCCGGGTCGGCCGGATCGCCAGGGAACGCACGAACGGCGTGCTCGTCGCGGAGCTGTTGTTCGACGAACCGATCTCCGCCGGCGGCTCGATCGCGATCGAGTACGAATTGATCTATCCACATCCGACGGTCGAGCACACGCATTTCCGGCGGTTCGGCGAACGCGTGCACGACTACGTGCTGGAGATCAAATTCCCGGCCGAGTCCCCTCCCGCTTCGTGCGAGCAATTCGCGTCCGGCCCGGCGGGAACGGAAATGTTCGGCGGCGCCCGCCCGGCCCCGGTGGACTCGTGGGGCTACGCTCACGCCGCCGCGCTCGACTTCGGGCCGGGCCTTTACGGAATGCGCTGGACCGCGGCCGCGAACGCCTCGGGGTCGTCGACCCAGGGGAAGTGACCGGCGCCGGGCTGCACGACGAACTGCGCGCGCGGGAACAGGTCCGCGTACTCCTGCGCGCGCTTGGGCGGTAGCGCGACGTCGACTTCGCCCGCGAGCAAAAGCGTTGGCACGTCAAGGTTCTTGAGCGCCGCCCGAACCTGCTCGGGATCGAACACACCGTCCGCGTAGTACTCCTGGGCGGCCTCGCTGTTGCGCGGATGATCGTCGAGAGCCCGCGCCGCGTCGTCCCAGCGGCCGTGCCAGAACGGGCTGATCTTCGCGAACGCCTCTGGCGTCACGTTGCCCGCCCAGATCTCCTCGAACCCCTTGATGGCCTCGGCGTACCAGGGTTCGCCACCGCGTTGCAGCGCGAGCTCACGGCGGTCCGCGTCGGTGACGTCGATGCCGACCGGGCGCGGGCTGGGTGCGACGAGCACGAGTTCCTTGACGTGCTGCGGGAATCGTGCGGCGTAGAGAAGCGCGAGGGTGGCGCCGGCCGAGTGACCGAGCAGCCTGAGCTGGTCGAGACCGAGGTGCTCACGGAGCGCTTCCACGTCGTCGATCTGCCGGTCTGCCCGGTAGGTCTCCTTCGGCGCTTCCTCGGAGTCGCCGGTGCCGCGCAGGTCGAGCCGGAGCACGTGTTCGAGCGGCAGGCCGTTCAGGTAGGACGAGGCCTGCATCGGCCCGCCCGGCAGGCAGATCAACGGATCCGGGCCGGACGGGCCGTGGTAGGCGAGGCTGACGCCGTCTGAAGTCTTGAAGGTCCCCATGCCCCGCAGTGTGCCCGCAGGTGTCAGTACGAGCGAGGCAGTTTCAAGCTGTTCTGCGCGACGAAGTTCAGCACCATCTCCCGCGACACGGGCGCGATGCGGGACAACCGGGACATGCCGAGCATCGACGCCAGCCCGTACTCACGGGTCAGCCCGTTGCCGCCATGGGTCTGGATCGCCTGGTCGACCGCGGCCGCGATGGCCTCGCCCGCCGCGTACTTGGCCATGTTCGCGGCCTCGCCGGCGTCCTTGTCCCGGCCCGAGTCGTACAGCGCGGCCGCCTTCTGCGTCATCAACCGCGCCAGCTCGATCTCGACGTGGATCTTCGCCAGCGGGTGCGCGAGGCCCTGGTGCGCGCCGATCGGGCTGTCCCAGACCGTGCGCTGCTGGGCGTAGGCGACGGCCTTGCTGATCGCCAGCCGGGCCGAACCGGTCGCCATGCTCGCGCCCATGATCCGTTCGGGGTTGAGGCCGGCGAACACCTGCAGCAGCCCCTGGTCCGGCGAGCCGACGACGGCGTCGGACGGCAGCCGCACGTCGTCGAAGAACAGCGTGAACTGCTTCTCCGGCGCCACCAGGTCCATCTCGATCTCGTGCCAGGTGAAGCCCTCGGCGGTCGTCGGGACGACCACCAGCACCGGCCCGGTCTTCTGGATCGCGACCACGAGCACAGCGTCGACCTCGTCGATGCCGGAGATGTAGGTCTTGCCGCCGTTGAGGACCCAGTCGTCGCCGTCCCGCCGGACGCCGGTCTTCAGCTTGTGCGAGTTGGAGCCCGCGTCCGGTTCGGTGATCGCGAACGCCATCTTCAGCGTGCCGTCCGCGAAACCGGGCAGCCACTTGGACTTCTGCTCGTCGGTGCCGAACCGCGCGATCACCGTCGCGCAGATCGCCGGCGAGACGACCATGAGCAGCAACGGACATCCCGCCGCCGCCAGTTCCTCGCACACCGCCGCGAGGTCACCGATGCCGCCACCACCGCCGCCGTACTCCTCCGGCACGGCCACGCCGAGGTAGCCGAGCTTGCCCGCCTCCTCCCACAACTCGGTGGTCTTCTCCCCCGAGCGGGCCTTGGCGATGAAGTAGTCGTGGCCGAACTTGGCGCCGAACTCGGAAACGGCCTTGCGCAGCGCGATCCGCTCTTCGGACTCGACGAAGCTCACTGTTCGTCTCCATTCTTCCCGGCCACTACGGCCAGGACGTCTCCGGCGTTGACCTGCTGGGCCTTCTCGACGAGCAGTTCGGTGACGGTGCCCGCGCTGGTGGCGAGCACGCGGTGTTCCATCTTCATGGCTTCCAGCACCAGCAGTTCGGCACCGGCCTCGACCTGGTCGCCCTGCTGGACGCTGACCCGCACGACCGTGCCGGGCATGGGCGCGATGGTCGCGCCCGGTGCGAGCTTGGTCTCCGGCTCGGGGAACCGCGGCACGACCTTCAACGTCACCGAACCCCGCGGCGAGTCGACCTCGATCAGATCGCCGTACCGGGCGACGTGGAACGGCGTGCGCACGCCGTCCAGATCCAGGGTGACGACGTCAGGAGTGGCCTGCGCGGGGTCGTACTCGACCTCGACCGGCTCCTCGCCGAACAGGAACCTCGCCCTCGGCTGCTGCGACCGCACGTTCCGCCAGCCGAGCGGCAGGTGCCCGATCCTGCGGCCAGCGGCCTGCGCGAGAGCCGCGGCGAGCGCAAACGGTTGCGGGTCAAAGGTCCGGGTGAAGTCGTGCTCGGTCAGGAACCCGGTGTGCGTGTCGCCGTTGAGGAAAGCATCGTGTTCGAGGATGTCCACCAGCAACTGGCGGTTCGTGATCAGGCCGTGGATCCGTGCGCTTTCCAGCGCCGTCGCGAGCTTGCGGGCGGCGGCCCTGCGCGTCGGTGCGCAGGCGATCACCTTGGCCAGCATCGGGTCGTAGTGCACGGAGACGACCGAGCCGTCCTCCACACCGCTGTCGAGCCTGATGTCACCGGGAACGTGGAACCGGTGCAGCGTGCCGCTCGCCGGGCGCCAGTCGTTCGCCGGGTCCTCCGCGTAGAGCCGGACCTCGATGGCGTGCCCCCGCGGTTCCGGCACCTCGACCGGCAACGCGGCACCCTCGGCGATCCGGAGCTGCCACTCGACCAGGTCGACGCCGTGCACCAGCTCGGTCACCGGGTGCTCGACCTGAAGCCGGGTGTTGACCTCCAGGAAGTGGAAGTCCTCGCCCTTCAGCATGAACTCGACGGTGCCCGCGCCGACGTACCCGATCGACTCCGCCGCCGCCGTCGCCGCGGCGAACAAACGCTTGCGGACGTCGTCGGTCACCGCCGGGCTGGGCGACTCCTCGACGATCTTCTGGTGCCGGCGCTGGATCGAGCACTCGCGCTCCCCCAACGCCCACACCGTGCCGTGCGTGTCGGCGAGGATCTGCACCTCGACGTGCCGCGCGTGCTCCAGCAACGGCTCGCAGAACACCGTGGGGTCACCGAACGCCGACTCGGCCTCACGCCGCGCGCTGGCCAGCGCGTCCGCGAACCCGGCCTTCTCCCGAACGATCCGCATGCCACGTCCACCGCCGCCCGCCGATGCCTTGATCAGCACGGGGAACTCGGTGACGGTCTCCGGATCGAGCTCGGGCAATGTCGGCACACCCGCGGCGGCCATCCGCTTCTTCGCGGCGACCTTCGACCCCATCGACTCGATCGAGTCGGGTTCGGGCCCGACCCAGGTCAGGCCCGCGGCCTGGACCTTTCGCGCGAAATCGGCGTTCTCGCTGAGGAACCCGTAGCCGGGGTGCACGGCGTCCGCACCGGCCATGGTCGCCGCCTCCACGAGCAGATCGGCGCGCAGGTAGGTCTCGGCCGGCGACGCACCGGGCAGCCGAACCGCGAAATCGGCTTCCCGCACGTGCGGCGCATCGGCGTCCGGATCGGAGAACACCGCCACGGTCCGAATGCCGGAAGCGTTGCAGGTGCGGATGATCCGGCGGGCGATCTCGCCGCGGTTGGCGATCAGCAGCGTCTTGATCAATCGGGTCTTGATCACTGGGGTCATCACATCCGGAAGACGCCGAAGCCGTCGGCGCCCTTGATCGGTCCGCTGTGGACAGCGGAGAGGCACACGCCAAGCACGGTCCTGGTATCGCGAGGGTCGATCACGCCGTCGTCGTAGAGCTTCCCGGACAGGAACGGCGCCAGCGACTGCTCCTCGATCTGCGCCTCCACCATCCTGCGCATGGCGGCGTCGTGCTCCTCGTTGTACTCCTGCCCCTTCGCCATGGCGGCCTGCCGCCCGACGATCGACAGCACACCCGCGAGCTGCGCGGGCCCCATCACCGCGGACTTGGCGTTGGGCCAGGTGAACAGGAACCGCGGGTCGTACGCCCTGCCGCACATGCCGTAGTTGCCCGCGCCGTAGGAGGCACCCATCGTGATCGTCAGGTGCGGCACCCGGCTGTTGGACACAGCGTTGATCATCATCGAGCCGTGCTTGACGATGCCGCCCTGCTCGTACTGGGCGCCGACCATGTAGCCCGTGGTGTTCTGCAGGAAGACCAGCGGGGTGTCGCTCTGGTTCGCCAGCTGGATGAACTGCGTGGCCTTCTGCGACTCCTCGCTGAACAACACCCCACGCGCGTTGGCGAGGATGCCGACCGGATAGCCGTGCATCCTGGCCCACCCGGTGACAAGACTGTTGCCGTACAACGGCTTGAACTCGTCGAACACCGACCCGTCGACGAGCCGCGCGATGACGTCGCGGGGATCGAACGGCACCCGCTGGTCCTCGCTGACGATGTCCAGGATGCTCTCGGCGTCGAACAGCGGCTCTTCCACCGGCGCCGGCTCCGGCCCGAGCTTGCGCCAGTTCAACCGGGCGACCACCCTGCGCGCCAGCCGGATCGCATCGGTCTCGTCCTCCGCCACGAAGTCCGCGAGCCCGGACGTGGCGCCGTGCATGGACGCGCCGCCCAGCGACTCGTCGTCGGAGTCCTCCCCGGTCGCCATCTTGACCAGCGGCGGACCACCGAGGAACACCTTCGAGCGATCCTTGATCATGATCGCGTAGTCCGACATGCCCGGCACGTACGCACCACCGGCCGTCGCGTTGCCGAACACCGCGGTGATCGTCGGAATGCCCGCGGCGGACAGGCGGGTCAGGTCGCGGAACGCCCGCCCGCCAGGGATGAAGATCTCGCTCTGCGTCGGCAGATCAGCGCCACCGGACTCGACCAGGCTGACCAGCGGCAACCGGTTCTGCAACGCGATGTCGTTGGCCCGCAAGGACTTCCGCAGTGTGTACGGGTTCGACGACCCACCGCGCACCGTCGGGTCGTTCGCGACGATCACGCACTCGACTCCCTCGATCCGCCCGATGCCCGTGACCACCGACGCGCCAACGGGGAAGTCCGTGCCCCACGCGGCCAGCGGCGACAGCTCCAGGAACGGGCTGTCCTCGTCGACGAGCAGCTCGACCCGTTCGCGGGCCAGCAGCTTCCCGCGCTTGTGGTGCCGCTCGACGTACTTCGGCCCACCGCCCGCGAGGGCTTTGGCGTGCTCGGCGTCCAGCCCCGCGATCTTCGCGAGCAGCGCCTCCCTGTTGCCCATCAGACGAACCCCAATCGTCGTGCCGCGAGCTCGGTCATCACTTCACTCGCCCCGCCCCCGATGCCGAGGATGCGGGCGTCCCGGTAGTGACGCTCCACTTCGGACTCCCGCATGTATCCCATGCCGCCGTGCAACTGCACCGCCGCGTCGACCACCTCGTCGCACGCCTGAACGGCCGCGTTCTTGGCGAAGCAGACCTCGGTGACGCAGTCCTCGCCGCGGTTGATCCTGGCCGCGACCTCCCGCGTGTAGGTCCGCGCCAGGTCGATCTTCTGCGCCATCCCGGCGAGCTTGTGGCGCACCACCTGGTTCTTGATCAGCGGCTTGCCGAACGTCTCGCGGTCGCGGGTCCACTCGACGGTCAGGTCCAACGCCCGTTGCGCCGTCGCATAAGCCTCGACCGCCATCGTGACGCGCTCGACCTGGAACTGCTGCATGATCAGCGCGAAGCCCTGGTTCTCCTCGCCCACCAGGTTCTCCACCGGCACGCGCACGTCGTCGAAGTGCAGTTCGGCGGTGTCGCTGCAGTGCCAGCCCATCTTGTCGAGCTTGCGCCGGGTGAACCCGTCCTCGATCACCAGCAGCGAGATGCCCTGGTAGCCCTCGCCGCCGGTCCGCACCGCGGTCGTGACGAAGTCCGCCCGGCACCCGGAGGTGATGAACGTCTTCTCGCCGGTGACGACGTAGTGATCGCCGTCCCTGACCGCCCTGGTCCTGATCGCCGCGACGTCGGATCCGGCGCCGGGTTCGGTGACCGCGAGACTGCCGATCTTCTCGCCCCGGATGGCCGGTTTCGCGAACCGCTCGATCAGGTCGTCGTTCCTGGTCTGCCAGATGTGCGGGATCGCGATGCCGAGCGTGAACAACGCCGCCATCAGCCCCGACGACCCGCCGTTCTGGATGATCTCCTCGGTCAGCGCGACCGAGTCGAGCAGGTCGCCGTGCTCGAACCCGATGCCGAGCAGGTCCAGTTCCGCCGCCTTCTTGTGCAGCTCACGCGGAACCTCGCCCTGCTTCTCCCACTCGCCGAGGTGCGGCGCGATCTCCTTGCGCGTGAAGTCGCGGACGAGCGCCCTGAGCTCTTTCCGCTCGTACAGGTCCTTCGTAATCACAGTCTTCGTGATCACAGGAGCTCCTCCGGGATCTCGACTTCCCTGCCGCGCAACCACTCGCCCAGCGCCTTCGCCTGCGGATCGAACCTCGTGCTGCTGGCCACGCCGTCACCGAGCAGCCCGTGCAGCACGAAGTTGAGCGCCCTGAGGTTCGGCAACTCGTACCGGCTGACCTCCCCGGCTTCCGGCAGCAGTTCCTTGAGCTTCTCGGTAGTCAGAAACCCGTTGAGCCACTCGTAGGCTTCCTGCGAGCGAACCCACACGCCGAGGTTCGCGTCGCCGCCCTTGTCACCGCTGCGCGCACCGGCGATCGTTCCCAGCGCTCTCTTCACAGCCCCGCTCACAACAACACCGCCTTCGCGCTGACCTCGTCGCGGTGGACGTAGGCCGCCTTGTAGACCCCGAACGGCGTCCCGTCGCTCGGCGGCGCCGTCACGTGGAACCCGGGATAGCTCGCCAGCGCCAGCTCGATCGCCGCCCGGCTGAACCCCTTGGCCCGCTTGGGATCCGCCGTCTTGATCGTCACGTGCAACAACGCGCTGGCCCGCTCCTCGGTGTCCGCGTCCGCGTGATCGGTGCGCGCCAACGTCCAGGTCAGGCTTTCCTCACCGATGGCGTCGTGCAGCTGCCGCTTGACCAGCTCGGCCTTCGCGCCGACGTCGAGTCCGGTGAGGACGAACGTCGTGGAGTTCCGGAAGCCGCCCAACGTGTTCAGGCACACCTTCAACGTGTCCGGCGGCGGACTCCCCTTGGTGCCGCTGATCCGCACGCCACGCTCGTCCGACGTCAGCCGGATCGTGTCGAAGTGCGTGGTGACGTCCGGCCCCAGGTACTCCGGCGCCCCGATCTCGTAGAGCAGTTGTGCCGTAACGGTGTCGACCGTGACCGCACCGCCCGTGCCGGCGTGCTTGGTGATCAGGCACGACCCGTCCTCGTCGATCTCCGCGATCGGAAACCCGGGCCTGGTCGCGTCGATCTCGGTGAAGAACGAGTAGTTCCCGCCGGTCGCCTGCGTCCCGCACTCCAGCACGTGCCCGGCGACCGTCGCCCCGGCCAGCCGGTCCCAGTCGTCGCGCGCCCACCCGAAGTGCGCCGCGGCGGGCCCGACCACGAGGCTCGCATCCGTGACGCGCCCGGTGACCACGACCTGCGCGCCCTGGTTCAGGCACTCCGCGATCTCCCACGCGCCCAGGTAGGCATTGGCGGTCAACGCCTCCGGGAACCGCGCCTTGAGATCATCACCGGTGACGTACCCGACCTTGGCGTCGAGCTTGCGCGCCAGCCCCTCAGGATTGAGCCCACCGGCGTTGACCACGATCTTGACGCCCTGATCGAGCGCCAGCGCCAGACAGTCCTCCATCTGCCGCAGGAACGTCTTGGCGTACCCGAGACCCGAGTCCTTCATCCGGTCGCGGCCGAGGATGAGCATGGTCAGCTCGGCGAGGTAGTCGCCGGTCAGGACGTCGAGGTGGCCGCCCTCCAGCTGCTCGCGCATGGCGGACAACCGATCCCCGTAGAACCCCGACGCGTTGCCGATCCGAATCACCGGCCACCGCCAGGAGGCCCCGCGAAGGCCTGCGCGATCGGCACCCACTCCTCCGCCACCGGCCCGACCGCCTCCACCGCCAGCTCCTTGCGGTTCCGCCGCTGCGTCACCAGCCAGGCGAAGTCCAGCGCGGGCCCGGAAACCCGGTTCTCAGCGCCCTCAGGCCCCCAGGTCCACAACTCCCCGCCCGGCCCGGTCAGCTCGACCCGCACCTCGGCCTCCGGCGCCGCCAACCCGTTGAGCAGGAAGGCGAATCCCATCGTCCGCACCCCGATGTGACACACGTGCCTGAGACGCGAAGTCGGCTCCCGCACGACACCGAGCGCATCGGCGACGTCCTGCCCGTGCGCCCACGTCTCCATGATCCGCGCGGTCGCCATCGACGCCGGGCTCATCGGCGGCCCGAACCACAGGATCTTCCCGGAGGCCGCCGCCAGGTGCTCCCGCAGCGCCACGCGGCCGGAACGCCACTGTTCCAACAGGTCCGGCATGGCAGCGGCCTCAGCCGCGGTCCGGTCGACGATGTCCGCCGTCAGCGGCTGGGCCTGGAACGCCTCGGGATCGGTGATCGCGAGGATCGCCGCCTTGTCCGTCCACATGAGATGGCCGATCTGGTGCGCGACCGTCCATCCCTCGGCGGGCGTCGGCACCGACCAGTCCTCCGCGCCGGCCACGATGTCGTCCAGCTCCCGCGACTCGGCGTCGAGGTCGGCCAGCAGTTCCGTGATCACAGCTGCTCCTCCAGCATCCTCGCCCAGTAGCGCACGACGTGCGCACGGCGTTTGGCGTCGTCGGCGAGCTGGTTCGCGAGAGCCAGCCCGCGCACAAGATCCAGGGTTGCCTGCACGGCGTCCTTCACGCCCGGTCTGGTGTCGTCGACGTCGAGCAGCTCCAACGCCAGCCCGTACACCTCACGCCCCAGCCGCGCCTGCAGCTCCAGCACCTGCTCGCGCAGCTCCGGATCAGTCCGCGCGGCCACCCACAGCTCCAAGGCAGCGGTGAACAGGTCGCTGGCGTGGAAGTCCGCGATCAGCTCCACCACGGCGTGCGTGCTCTTCTCCGCGATCTGCGCCCGCGCCTTGAGCACCTCGACGCTCTCCGCGCCCACGTGCTCCACGGCCGCCGCGACCAGCTCACCGCGCGTCCGGAAGTGGTGCAGTTGCGCGCCCCGCGACACCCCGGCCCGCTCGGCCACCTCGGTCGTCGTGGTGCCTGACCAGCCACGTTCGACCAGGCACTCGACGGTCGCCTCCATCAGCTTCCGCTTGGTGCCGCGGCTGCGGTCGGCCTGGCGTTGCCTCGTCTCCACGCTCCCGAGTGTTCCGGCCCACAAACAAACAGTCAAGCCTGCTTGTAAATGTCGCTGCTAGCGTCCGGCAGCGATGAGCATCGTGGAACGACTGCGGGCCGCCGGCTGCGTTTTCGCCGAAGAAGAGGCCGCTCTGCTGGAAGAAGCCGCTCGCGACGACCGGCACCTTGGAGAACTGGTCAAGCAACGCATCGGCGGGCTGCCGCTGGAACACGTCGTCGGCTGGGCGATGTTCTGCGGGCAACGGATCGCGGTCACCAGGGGCGTCTTCGTCCCGCGCCACCGCACCGAACTGCTGGTGGACCTCGCCACCGACCTGAAGCCCGCCCTGGTCGTCGACATGTGCTGCGGATCAGGCGCGGTAGGCGCGGTGTTGCAACACCGGCTGCCGACCGCCACCGTGTACGCCGCCGACATCGACCCCGTGGCCGTGGCGTGCGCACGCCAGAACCTCACGAACGTGTTCGAGGGCGACCTGTTCGACGCGCTCCCCACGCACCTCAAGGGCCACATCGACGTCGTGGTCGCCAACGTGCCGTACGTACCGACCGACGACATCCGGTTCATGCCCACCGAGGCCCGCGACCACGAGGCACGGGTAGCGCTCGACGGCGGCGAGGACGGCCTCGAGGTGATGCGCCGCGTGGCCGCGCAGGCAGCGACCTGGCTACGACCCGGCGGCTGGCTGATGAGCGAGACCAGCGAACGCCAAGCACCGGCCGCACTGGCCGCTTTCACGGCGGCAGGGCTCGACGCCAAGCTCGTGACCAGCGAGGACACCACGGCAGTGGTCGGCAGCGCCTAAGTTCCGTACAATGTACGGTATGGCGTACGACGAGGTCATGCAGTGGTTTGCGAAGTGGGACGCGCTCGCGGTCAAGGGCGACGTCGAGGCGATGGCCGACATGGCACTGTTCCCGATCAACACGGTCACCGACGGCTCGGCCACGTCGTGGGACCGCGAGACGTTCCTGAAGGAGATGGGGGCACAACTCGGCGGCGATGTACAGATGGAGTCCACCAGGACGCCGCACTTCATCAACGACAACTTGGTCTTCGTCATCACGGACGGCACGATCAACGGGATGACGGTCCGCTACGGCGACCTGCTCACGAAGGTCGGCGGCGAGTGGAAGTTCCAGACGATGGCCCAGGGCGGCTGGGCCGAGTGACCGCGCGAAAGGACACCCTGGGGAAGAGGGTGCTCCTCACGCTGAAGATCACAGCAGGGTGAGCTGTTCCTGGTCCACACGCGGAGCCGGAACACCCACCGGCAGACTGCCATCGGGCCACACGCCGTCGTCGTCACCGGGAACACCGGTGACGGCGTCGGTGGACCGCCCACGCGGCGCCAGTCCGTGCTTCTCGATCAACGGCACGACGCGCGCAGCCAGCCGGGCGCGATACCGCTTGTCCACATAGGACCCGGTTCCGTAGAGGTACCGATAGGTCTCGACGAGATCCGGATGCTCGCGACGAAGCCAGGCAGCGAACCACTCCTTCGCGCCAGGACGCAGGTGCAACGGCAGCACCGTCACGCCAGTGGCCCCGGCAGCCGCGATCTGCTCCAGCAGGAAGTCCAGCTGTTCAACGGAATCCGTCAGCTCCGGTAACACCGGAGCCACGAACACCCCGCAGGGCAACCCGGCCTCCCGCACCTTCCGCACCAGGTCCAGCCGGGCAGCCGGCGTCGGTGTGCCGGGCTCCAGCGACTTGTGCAGATCCCGATCCATCAACGCCAGCGAAACGGCGATCCCGACCGGCACGACCTCTGCCGCCGCGGACAGCAGCGGCAGATCACGCGCCAGCAAGGTGCCCTTCGTCAGGATCGAGAAGGGCGTACGAGAGGCGGTCAACGCCTCGATGATCCCTGGCATCAAGGCGTACCGCCCCTCCGCCCGCTGGTACGGATCGGTGTTGGTGCCCAGCGCGACGTGCTCCTGCTTCCACTTGGCGGACCGCAGCTGCCGCGACAGCACCTCCCCCGCGTTGACCTTGACGATCAGCTGGTTGTCGAAGTCCTTGCCGGAGTCCAGATCCAGATAGGTGTGGGTCTTGCGGGCGAAGCAGTTGTGCGACACCACGCCGTTGGCGATGAAGTCGGCGGTGCCGGTCGAGATGTCGTAAAGCGTCATCTCCCCCAACGGTTCCACCGACACGACACCCAACGGCTGCTGCGACTTGATCGCCACGCCGTCGATGTCCCGCTTGCGCGTGATCGCCGGGTCGACGGTGTGGAAGAAGCGCAGGTTCTCGCGCAGCCCGCCACGCAGCCGCACGACGCGCACGCCACGACGGCGGCGCAGTTCCTCGATCGCGAAGTCGAAGTCGAAGTGCTTCAGGGCGATGCAGATCGCTTCGAGAACAGTGGCGTTGCGCGTCGACATGCGCAGGATGCTGCGCGAGCAGGTCCCGAGGTAGTCGAACGCACCGGCCAGGAATCCCTTGAGCCAGTCGGGGTTCGGGGCTATCTGCCAGTGCGCGAGCTCGCGCACTTGGTGCAGAAATCCCCTCCCTTCTCGCACACCGAAGTAGTCGAGATACTCCTGTGTGCGGTCCATGGCCTCGATGTCGGCCAGGGGGATCTTGAACTCGTGCTCGTCGTCCACCATGCCGCGCAGGTAGCCGCGGCGGTAGTCGTCGGTCACGGAGGGCTGCTCGACGAACGCCCCCGTGCCCATCAGCTTGTTGCCGGTCGTGAGGTGCGGACGGCGGCCGGTGCCCGCGGTCTCGCCGGTCACGTGCTTCCAGCCGCGGTCGGTCAGGAAGCGGTGATCACCGGACGCCACCACCGACGTGCCGTCCTCGAGCGTCAGCCGGTACGCGACCTTGCGCGCCTCCCAGTGCGCACGAACGGTCGTCAGCTTGTAGCGCCGATAGTTGCCGACGAGCTCAGTGCCGTAGATCTCATCGCCCTCCCGGAGGTCGGCCAACGGCTTGGTGCGGCCGTCGCCCATGAGGATCGGGGTGTCGCCCGCCATGCAGTAGGTGCAGGCGTGTGAGCAGCCCCGATACGGATTCACGGTCCACGAGAAGGGCAGCGACGAACCCGGTACCCCGTTGAGCACGGATTTGGCGCGGACCTCGTGGAACACCACGTCCGCGAACTCAGGAGTTCGTACGCTGCGCACCAGTCCCGGTAGCCCCGGTAGTGCCTGCTGCGGCTCTGCCTCGAGTTTCTGTCCGTCCCATCGCACACCTTCGATTCGAACACATGTTCGAACAGCGGTCAAGGAGAGCGCGTGTCACCCGAAAAGGTTGTCGAGATCGCCGGCTTCATCACCGGAGCCCTGTGCGTGTGGCTCGTGGCCAGGCAAAACGCCTGGAACTGGCCCATCGGCATCGCCAACAACATCGCGTTCTTCGTGCTGTTCTGGGGCAGCGGCCTGTACGCGGACTCCGGGCTGCAGATCGTCTACGTCGTGCTCGCGGTCTACGGCTGGTGGGCGTGGCTGCGCGGCGGCGAGCAGCACACGACGCTGCACGTCAGCCGCACCACGCGGCAGCAGTGGATCTGGATCGCGGTCGCCGGTGTGCTCGGGACAGGGCTGCTGCACTGGGTGCTGGTGACGTTCACCGAGTCGACCGTGCCGTTCTGGGACGCGATCACGACGGTGTTGTCGCTGCTCGCGACCTGGGGACAGGCGCGCAAGAAGATCGAGTGCTGGTGGCTGTGGATCGCCGCGGACGTGATCTACGTGCCGCTCTACGCGTACAAGGAGCTGTACCTCACGGCTGTGTTGTACGTGGGGTTCATGGTGCTGTGCGTGATCGGGCTGCGTAACTGGACCAAGGACGAGGTGCGGGTGTGACGGTGTTCGAACACGCGTTGGTGCTCGGCAAGTTCTACCCACCGCACAACGGACACCACCACCTCATCGAGACGGCAGCCTCTCGCAGCGCACGCACAACGGTCACCGTGCTCGCGGCGTCGTCGGAGACCATCCCTCTCGAACACCGCGTGCGCTGGCTGACGGAGACACACCGCGCGACGCCGGGTGTGCGGATCATCGGCGACCTCGACGACCACCCGATGGACTTCGACTCCGACGAGATCTGGGACCTGCACGTCGGACTGACGCGCGCGGTGCTGGCCCGGCGCGCGATCGCGGACGGCGACCCGTCGAAGGCGCCGGTGGACGTCGTGTTCTCCAGCGAGAAGTACGGCGACGAGCTGGCCCGGCGGCTCGGCGCGCAGCACGTCCTCGTCGACCTGGACCGCCTCACACATCGGGTCTCCGGAACGGCCGTCCGCGACGACCCGGTCGCGAACTGGCACCACCTGGCGCCCGCCACGCAACGCGGTCTGGGGTGGAAGGTCGTGGTCGTCGGCGCCGAGAGCACCGGCACGACGACCCTGTCCCGGCAGCTCGCGGAACACTTCGCAGCGCCGTGGATCGCCGAGTACGGCCGCGAACACACCGAACACAAGCTGGCCGCCGCGCGAGCGTTTGCGGAGAACGCCACTGTGGACGGTCTGGTGTGGACCTTGGGCGACTTCGAAGACGTCGCACGCGAACAGGAACGCCGCATCCAGGCCGAGACCGCGCCGCTGGTGATCGCGGACAACGACGCGTTCGCCGCGACCGTCTGGGGAGAGCGCTACCTCGGTTTCCGGCCGGAGATCTTCCTGGGCACGGAACCGGACCTCTACCTGCTGACCGACCACGCCGGCGTTCTGTTCGAACAGGACGGCTGGCGCGACGGCGAGCACCTGCGGGAGTGGATGACCGGACTGTTCGAACGGGAGCTGGCCCGGCGCGGCGTGCCGTGGCTCAAGCTGACCGAGGACAGGTTCGCGACCGCCGTAACGGCCGTCGAACAACTCATGAGGCAGGATGTCACGCGTGGGTCACGGTCACGGGCATAGCCATGCGCTGAAGGACGAAGAACCCGCGTCGGAGCGCGTACGCACGTTGCTGATGTGGCTGTTGGTGCCGTTGGCGCTGGCCACGATCGTCGGCGCGGCGCTGCTCTACCCGTTCGGGCACGAGCAGAAGACCGGCGCCGAGATCGGCCTGCACCAGAAGCCCGTCAACGCGGTCGTCACCGGCGAGCAGGCGAACTGCGGCGAGAAGTGCGTCGCGATCACCGTGCGGATGACCGACGGCGACGCGAGCGGGCAGAGCATCACGATCCCCAGCGTGAACGGCCCGGGAGCACCGCGCTTCAACGTCGGCGACGAGGTCGTTCTGTCCTATTCGGGCAGCCAGCCGCAGGCCGCCGAGTCGTATCAGATCGTGGACTTCCAGCGCGGCTGGTCGCTCGTGGTGCTGGCATTGCTCTTCGCCGCTGCCGTGCTGTTGCTCGGGCGATGGCAGGGCTTCGCGGCGCTGGGCGCGTTGCTGCTGAGCTTCGTGGTGCTGGTGCTGTTCGTGATGCCGTCGATCCTGGCCGGCAAGAGCCCGCTGATGGTCGCGGTGGTCGGCGCCGGGCTGATCATGTTCGTGGTGCTCTACCTGACCCACGGCATCAGCGCTCGAACATCGACAGCGGTGCTGGGAACGCTGGTCAGCCTCGCGCTGATCGGCGTGCTGGGCGCGTTGTTCTCGGCGGTGGCGTCGCTGACCGGGCTGGACGAGGACACGATCAACCTCGTCACCGTGCTCGGCACCGACATCGACACCCGCGGACTGCTCCTGGCGGGCACCCTGATCGGTGCGCTGGGCGTGCTCGACGACGTGACGGTCACGCAGACCAGTGCCGTGTGGGAGCTGCGCCGGGCCAACGACAAGCTGACGTGGCGCGACCTGTTCGCCGCCGGTTCGCGGATCGGCCGCGACCACATGTCGTCCGTGGTGAACACGCTCGTGATGGCCTACGCCGGCGCCGCGCTGCCGTTGCTGCTGGCGATCTCGCTGGCCGGGCGGTCGATGGGCGAGATCCTGACCGCACAGCAGATCGCGCAGGAGATCGTGCGCACGCTCGTCGGCAGCATCGGCCTGGTGGCGGCCATCCCGGTCACCACCGCGCTGGCCGCGCTGGTCGCCGTGCGCCAGGAGGTCGCCCCCGCGGCCGCTCCCAAGCCAGAACCCGACCCGGAGCCGGAACCCAAGACCAAGACCGTGAAGCGTGCGAAGCCCGAACCGCCGCGGCGGCAGCGGATCGAGGGCGACCTCTACATCGGTTACGACCCCGACAAGGGGCCGTGGGAACGACCGGGTGCTAGCCCGCGAGCAGCACGAAGAGCAGCGCCAGCGCGCCAGGCACCACCTGCACGAAGAAGATCTTCCGGCTCGCCGTGAACGTGCCGTAGATGCCCGCGACGATCACGAACACCGTGAACAGCACCGACGCGCCGAAGTCCTGCCGGATCAGCGCGTAGATCAGGCCGGCGGCGAGGAAGCCGTTGTAGAGGCCCTGGTTCGCGGCCAGTGCCTTCGACTCCTGCGCGAACTCCGGCGTGATGCCGAACGCCTTCTGGCCGCGCGGTGTCGTCCAGAGGAACATCTCCAGCACCACGATGTAGATGTGGATCAACACCACCAGGGCGATCAGAACGTTTGCAACAACCTGCACTTGAGGTCCTCCTCTGGACTGATACGCCCGATGAGACAATAGAGCAGTGGGAAGACAGCGGCCCGGCACAGAGGCGATCACCGAGTCGATCGACTCCGGCGTCGCCGAACTGGTTCCCGACATCGGTGGCCGTCGTTCGTGGACGTTGCGCGTCAACGGAACCCCACAGTCGCATGTGGACCAGGACGATCCGACGTACCTGGAGTTCGAGTACGTCCGCCGGCTGGGTCACATCGTCGATTTCACGGCGCCCTCGCGTGTTCTGCACCTGGGTGGTGGCGCGCTCACGCTAGCGCGCTACATCGCGGAATCGCTCCCACGAGCGTCTCAACAGGTCGCCGAGATCGACGCGGGCCTGATCGCGTTCATCCGCCGCGAACTCCCGCCACCCCCACGGGTGAAGATCACCACGGGCGACGCCCGCGCCGTGCTCGCCCGCACCCGCCCCGGCTCGTTCGACCTGATCGTCTCGGACTGCTTCGCCGGAGCCCGCACGCCGGCGCACCTGACCTCGGTCGAGTTCGTGCGCCAGGCGTCGGCGGCGCTCGTCGAGGACGGGGTCTACGCGGCGAACATCGGCGACGGCAACGGACTGCAGTTCGCCCGAGCCCAGTGCGCCACCGTGCGCGCGGTGTTCGAACACGTCTGCGTGCTGGCCGAACCGGGCGTGTTCCGCGGCCGGCGGTTCGGCAACTTCGTGATCTTCGCCTCGCACACCGGCTTGCCGATGCAGCAGCTGATGCGCGCGACCGCCGGGGATCCGTTCCCAGGCCGGGTCGAGCACGGCACGGGGCTGACGAAGTTCATCGGTGGCGCACCTGTCACCACCGATGTGACCGCGACCCTCTCCCCCGCACCGCCGTCCGGCCTTTGGGGCACCTGAGCCCGCCGGGGCCCGCTCAGTCCAGCGAGGTCACGAACTTCGACACGGCCTCCGGATGGAGCTTCTGCGCCATCCGCCCAGCCGGTGCCAACGACCCCAGCCGGTACAACGGCCGGTCGGCCGCAGCCAGCCCGCGAGCCTCCGCCCGCAACTGAGCCACCAGCAGCTCCGAGAACACCAACCCAGGCGTGTCCCCACGGGCAGCCAGCGCGTCAGCCAGCCGGCGCAGCTGGTAGATCCCCAGCTCACGCCCACCGGTACCCGCGTACATCGACAACGCGATGTTGATCGCCTTCTTGCCGCCCCGCACGAACAGCCCGACCGTCCGAGCGCCACGCAGATCGGTGACGAGCAGGTCCAGCGCATCGGCCACCGCGAGGTCGACCTTGCGCGTGCCGAACGCCCGGACGTACACGGTCGTGCCCTCCAGCCACACCGTGCGGCGCGCCTCGGACAGTGCCAGCAGGATCACCGGCACCGACACGATCAACCCGGCGATCACGCCGGACCAGCGGCCACCGATGAACCCGACGATCGCGCCGAAGGCGAGCGCGACCATGAGGCCACCGATCGCCACCATCCGCGCGCGCTTGCGCACCGTCGCCTTGTCCAGCAGGTCGAGAACGAGCTTGTCGTCGGAGGCGCTCACGGGGTCTCTCGCACCGCCTCGGCCACCGTGCCGCCGGCGTCCGAGGCCAGCGCCTCGACGCCGCCGGGCACACCGGCGAGGAGATCGCCAGGCCGCAACGCGTCCTGCACCGACGAGATCACGTCGGCGAGCGGCACCGTCACCTGGTCACCCGTGGCGAGCGTCTTGATGCCGATGTTCCCGGCTTCCAGGTCACGCTCACCGAGCACCAGCGCCAGCCGCGCACCGGACTTGTCGGCGGCCTTGAAGCCCGCCTTCATCGACCGGCCGCCGTAGACGAGGTCCGTCCGCACACCAGCCGCACGCAGCTCACCGGCGATCGCGACCAGACGGGCTCTGGCGGCCTCGCCCAGCGGCACGCCGATCACGTCGACCCGGCTGAACGACGGCAGCACGCCCTCGGCCTCAGCAGCCAGCAGCGCCCTGTCCACGCCGAGGCCGAAGCCCACGCCGGACAGCTCCTGGCCGCCGAGCTGCGCCATCAGGCCGTCGTAGCGACCGCCGCCGCCGATGCCGGACTGCGCGCCCAGACCGTCGTGGACGAACTCGAACGTCGTCTTGGTGTAGTAGTCGAGCCCGCGGACCATGCGCGGGTTCTCGACGAACTTCACGCCCAGCTCGGTCAGGTAGCCCTTGACCGACTCGTAGTGCTCACGGCAGGCGTCGCACAGGTTGTCCACCATCAGCGGCGCGTCCGCGACCAGCGCGCGCACCTCGGGCCGCTTGTCGTCGAGCACCCGCAGCGGGTTCAGCTCGGCGCGCTGACGAGTCGCCTCGTCCAGCGGCAGGTCGCTCAGGAACGCCTGCAGCTTCTCCCGGTACGCGGGACGGCAGTGGGCGTCGCCCAGCGAGGTGAGCTCCAGCCGGTACCCGGTCAGCCCGATCGCGCGGAACCCGGCGTCACCGACGGCGATGACCTCGGCGTCGAGCGCGGGGTCGTCGATGCCGATCGCCTCGATGCCGACCTGGTGGAACTGCCGGTACCGGCCGGCCTGCGGAGCCTCGGCGCGGAAGAACTGGCCCGCGTAGTAGAGCTTCACCGGCAGCGAGCCGCGGTCGAGGCTGTGCTCGATCACCGCCCGCATCACGCCGGCGGTGCCCTCGGGCCGCAGCGTGATGGATCGGTCGCCGCGGTCGAGGAAGGTGTACATCTCCTTCGTCACGACGTCGGTCGACTCGCCGACGCCGCGCGAGAACAGCGCGGTGTCCTCGAAGACCGGCAGCTCGACGTAGCCGTAGCCCGCGAGCTCCGCGGCACGGGTCAGGGTTGACCGAACGTGCACAAAAGCGGCGGACGTCGGCGGGATGTAGTCAGGAACGCCTTTGGGTGCGGAAAACACGTCTCTCAAAGTCCTCGGTGCGGGGCGGCCGGCGTGTCCTCGATGTGAACAGCCTCAGTGCGAACAGCGTCCTGCAGCTGGAGCAGGTAGGGGTTCGTCCCACGTTCGCGGCCAATGGTCGTCGAAGGGCCGTGGCCGGGCAGCACCACCGTGTCGTCGGGCAAGGTCAAGACCTTGTTCTGCAGAGACGACAACATGCGCGAGTGGTCACCGCCAGGCAGGTCGGTGCGTCCGATGGAACCGGCGAAGAGCGTGTCACCCGAGATCACCAGGCGACCCCCTTCCTGCACGCCGGAGCGGAACATCACCGACCCGCCGGTATGGCCCGGCGTGTGGTCGACGGTGATCTGCAACCCGGCGAGGTCGAGCTCGACCCCGTCGGTCAGCTCGCGCACCTCGGACGGCTCGCGCATCTCCAGGTTGCCGCCGAAGAACGCGGCCGACTCGCGGCTGACGCCCTTCAGGGGGTCGGAGAGCATCGCTACGTCATCCGGGTGGATGTAGGCGGGGATGTCGTTGCCGTCGCAGACCGGGGTGACGGAGAACGTGTGGTCGAAGTGCCCGTGCGTGAGCAGCACGGCGACAGGGGCGAGCTTGTACTCCCGCAGCGCCTGTTCGATCGGCTCGACCGCGTCCTGACCGGGGTCGATGATCACGCAGGGCTCGCCCTCACCGGCCGCCAGGACGAAGCAGTTCGCCTGGAGCGCACCAGTCGGGAACCCGATCACGAGCACGAAAATGACCTCCCTGTTCAACCACAGCCTAACCACCACACAAAGCTCATATGCCCAGGCCCTAGACTGCCGAGCCGACCGCCCTATTCGCATGAGTCCCTGGGGAGGGAGCACGTGCCCACCAACGAGCAGCGACGCGCGGCAGCCAAGCGCAAGCTTGAGCGTCAGATGGTCTACCGCCAGGAGCGGGCCAAGAAGCGTCGCATCATCGCCGTCGTCTCGACGGTCGTCGTTGTTGCGCTCGTCGGAAGTGGTGTGTGGTGGCTCGCGACCCACGACTTCGGTAACGGCGACGCCGCCGCGTCGGAGACTCCCCAGCAGGAGTCGGTGGACAAGGCGGAGAACATTCCGACCGCGTTGCACCAGATTCCGAAGCGCCCGACCGCGCTGCCGGAAAAAGTGAACTGTGAATACACGAAGGGCCAGGAGCCGGCGGCCAAGGAGAACACGCCGCCCGCGAACGGCGAGCAGTCCGCCACCGGAACCGTGGCGCTCACGCTCGGCACCTCCATCGGTGACCTGAAGTTCAACCTCGACCGCGCGCTCGCGCCGTGCACGGTGAACAACTTCGTGAACCTGGCGAAGCAGAAGTACTTCGACAACACCACCTGCCACCGCCTCGTGGTGACCGGCATCCAGGTCCTGCAGTGCGGCGACCCCGGCGGCAACGGCATGGGCGGCCCCGGCTACTCGTTCAAGGACGAGGTCTACCCGGAGCTCACCTACGGCCGCGGCGTGCTCGCCATGGCGAACTCGGGCCCGGACACCAACGGCTCGCAGTTCTTCATCGTCTACGGCGACGGCGCGAACCTGAAGCCCGCGTACACCGTGTTCGGCACGGTGGACGAGGAGTCGCTGAAGAAGATCGACGAGGTCGCGAAGACCGGCACGATCTCGCAGCAGCCGGGCCAGGGTGACGGCAAGCCGAAGACGCCGGTCGACATCAAGTCGGCGGCAGTGGCCAACTAAGTGGCGGCCAACTAGTTCTTCACACGAAAAGGCCCCCCGGATCGCTCCAGGGGGCCTTTTCGTGTGCCGGTTACGAGGCTGACGTCACGCGGTAGACGTCGTAGACGCCCTCAACGCTCCGCACAGCCTTCAGAACGTGCCCCAGGTGCTTCGGATCACCCATCTCGAACGAGAAGCGCGAGACGGCCACACGGTCCCTCGACGTCGTCACCGACGCCGACAGGATGTTCACCCGCTCGTCGGCCAGCACCTTCGTGACGTCCGAGAGCAGCCGGTGCCGGTCGAGCGCCTCCACCTGGATGGCCACCAGGAACACCGAGGAGGCCGACGGGGCCCACTCGACGTCCAGCAACCGCTCCGGCGACTTCAGCAGCTCGTCCGCGTTCGTGCAGTCGGTTCGGTGCACGGAGACACCGCCACCACGCGTCACGAAGCCGAGGATGTCGTCGCCCGGCACCGGGGTGCAGCAACGGGCGAGCTTCACCCACACGTCGCCCGCGTCCTTGACGATCACGCCCGCGTCGCCGGTGGGGCGGCGCCGGGTGACCGTGGACGGGGTGGCGCGGTCGGCCAGCTCCTCCTCGGCGTGATCCACTCCGCCGAGCTGGGCCACGAGACGTTGCACGACGTGGCGGGCCGAGGTGTGACCCTCGCCGACCGCCGCGTACAGCGCGCTCATGTCCGGGTAGTGCAGTTCCTTCGCGAGGGCCTGCATGGAGTCGACCGACACGAGGCGCTGGATCGGCAGACCGACCCTGCGGACCTCCTTGGTGATCGCGTCCTTGCCCTGCTCGATCGCCTCTTCCTTGCGCTCCTTGGCGAACCACTGCTTGATCTTCGCCTTGGCGCGCGGGGAAGCGACGAACGACAGCCAGTCGCGGGACGGACCAGCACCCTCCGCCTTGGAGGTGAAGATCTCGACGACCTCGCCGTTCTCGAGCTTGCGTTCGAGAGCGACCAGACGACCGTTCACGCGGGCACCGATGCACCGGTGACCGACCTCGGTGTGGACGGAATAGGCGAAGTCGACCGGCGTGGAGCCGGTCGGCAACGTCTCGACGTCACCCTTGGGCGTGAACACGAAGATCTCGCGCGCGGCGAGGTCCCAGCGCAGGCCCTCCAGGAACTCACCGGGGTCCGCGGCTTCCCGCTGCCAGTCGAGGAGCTGACGCATCCACGCCATCTCGTCGATCTCGACGGACTTGCCGTTGTGCGTGCCCTTGGTCTCCTTGTAGCGCCAGTGCGCCGCGATGCCGTACTCGGCCCGCTGGTGCATCTCCGAGGTGCGGATCTGCACCTCGAGAGGCTTGCCGTCGGGACCGATCACGGTCGTGTGCAGCGACTGGTACACGCCGAACCGCGGCTGCGCGATGTAGTCCTTGAACCGCCCTGGCATCGGCTGCCACGCGGCGTGGACGACGCCCATCGCGGCGTAGCAGTCGCGCACCTCGTCGACCAGGATCCGCACACCCACGAGGTCGTGGATGTCGTCGAAGTCGCGGCCGCGGACGATCATCTTCTGGTTGATCGAGTAGTAGTGCTTCGGCCGCCCTTCGACCTTCGCGACGATCCGCGCGGCCTCCAGCTGACCGTTCAACTCGTCGACGACGGTCCGCAGGTACGTGTCGCGACTCGGCGCGCGCTTCGCGACCAGGCGGACGATCTCGTCGTACTTCTTCGGCTGCAGGATCGCGAACGCGAGGTCCTCCAGCTCCCACTTCACGGTCGCCATGCCCAGGCGGTGGGCCAGCGGCGCGAGCACTTCGAGCGTCTCGCGCGCCTTGCGGGCCTGCTTCTCGGGCGGCAGGAACCGCATGGTGCGCATGTTGTGCAGCCGGTCGGCGAGCTTGATGACCAGGACCCGCGGGTCCTTCGCCATCGCGATGACCATCTTGCGGATGGTCTCGGCCTCGGCCGCTGCCCCCAGCTTGACCTTGTCGAGCTTCGTGACGCCGTCGACGAGACGAGCGACTTCCTCGCCGAAGTCGTCCTTCAGCTGCCCCAGTGAGTAATCGGTGTCTTCAACGGTGTCGTGCAGCAGCGCTGCCACCAGCGTCGTGGTGTCCATGCCCAGCTCGGCGAGGATCGTCGCCACGGCGAGCGGGTGGGTGATGTACGGGTCGCCGGACTTGCGGCGCTGCGGGCGGTGCTTCTCCTCGGCAACGTCATATGCGTGCTGCAGAAGCGCCAGATCGGCCTTGGGATGGAGGTCGTAGTGCGCGGCGGCGAGAGGTTCGAGGACCTGCTTCACCGGGGCCGCACGTTGGGCGGTGATGCGCCGCGCAAGGCGGGCGCGCACACGCCGGGTCGCCGACGGTTGAACAACCGTCGCAGCGGGTTCGGTGTCTTGACTCAACCCCACGCTCCTCGGGTCTCGCGAGTACCGAGGATAACGCGTTTACGCTGACGAAACTTCCGATGGCGCGCTGAGCGGCACAGCTCACACGGTGAACGCCGACCAAACTTTTGCTGGGCCGATCAGGCGACGCTCACCACGAACGCCTGCCAGGCCTGAATCGAGAAGGCCAGCACGTCACCCCGAGTGGCCTTCGAGTCACGCACAAGCGCGTCGCGCGCGAGGGATACCTCGACACAGGCGCTCTCGATCGTGTCATTGCTGTAGGAGCTCTTACGCCAGCTCCGGTCGTGGCTCATCGAGGTCCTTTCGCAGGCCACTGACGTAGCTCGCCAGCAGGCTCCGCGATTGTCCCTCATCCAAAGCTTGCGTTTCCAACCACGTGAAGAACTCACGGCTGTCCCTGATGGCACCGCCGTCGTGTGCGAACACCTGGCCGAGTCCGTTCTCGCTGTACGCGACTGGCGTGTGCTTCTCAAAGCTGAAAAGCATGCGGGACGACTGCCTCAGCGGAGCGGAACCCGCCGACATCGGCACGATCCGCAGGATGTGCGTGTGGAAGAGCATGCGCAGGTACTGCTCCTCCATGAGCTGATCGTCGCCGACCTTCAGCTGCAACGCGAGTTCATGCACGTAGAAGAGGCATTCCGGACGGTTGTGGCGCCGCAGGACCGCTTGTCGCTCCATGCGCAACTGAACACCCTTGTCGATGTCTGCTGGAGCCACCCGGCCGCCATCGATGAACAGCGCTCGCGCGTACTGCGGAGTCTGGATGAGACCAGGGACGGTGTGAGCGTCGTAGGTCGTGATCTTCGTGGCCTTCGCCTCCGCCATGGCCAGCGTGCGGATGTTGTCCGGAACGAGGAGCACGTACGGGTCGAAGGCGTAGCGGTAGCGGTCGCGGAACGCCTCGAAGTAGTTGCTGTCGCGGCCGCACGTCATCAGGTACTGCACGAGGTCGATCTCGCTCGCGCGCGCCTTGCCCTTCTCGATGTTCGACACCTTGCTCGGGTCCCAGCCGAGTTCCTCGGCGAAGGCGGCGCCGGTCAACGTCGTGAACTTCTCACGCAGGCGGCGCAGTTCGTCGCCCAGGTCGCGGCTGTAGGCGGTGGAGGTGATCGCAGTCATGCGGACGACCGTAGGGATTGGCCCTGCTCCACGAACTCTCTCCTTTGGGTGAAAACGGCTGGTGGCAGCATCTGCCGCAGGGCTGGTCGTGGGGGCGCTAGCCGGCGAGGTGCCAGCTGTCGCGGTGGGCGGTGTTGGTTCTGGGGGTGCGGGCGGGGTCGAGCCATGAGGGTGGGATGAAGGCGGGTATCCCATGGAGCAACTTCACCTCCCAATCGCTTTGGTGGATCAAGGTGTGGTGGTGGCGGCACAGCAGCACCGCGTTGTCGACCGAGGTCTCGCCGCCCTGGGACCAGAATCTGATGTGGTGGGCGTCGCAGTGTTTGGGCGGGCGGTCGCAGCCTGGGAAGGCGCAGCCCTGATCTCTGGCCACGAGCAGGCGGCGGATCGCGGCGGTGAAGGTGCGGGCTTTGCGGCCGATGTCCGTCTGCTCGGACCGGCCGCCCAGGACCACCGGGATCACTCCGGCGTTGCAGGCGAGGCGGCGCACCAGGGCGGCTGGGATGCGGTCGCGGTTGTCCAGGGTCGCGAACCCGATCTGCCGCACCAGGTCCTGGTAGGCCATCGTGAGGGTCAGGGTGACCGGCTCGCCGCCGTGCTCCGGCAGCCGGTCGGCGCGCAGCATCAGGTCGACGAGGTCGGCGAAAGCGTCGCCCTCGCGCTCGGCCCGCGAACGCGGATCCGGGCCTTCCTCCGGCGTGGCCGGGCGGGGCTTGGCCAGCGGGTCGATCATCGCCTCGAACTTGGCACCCGTGACCTTGTCCAGCTTGGCCCAGATCTCCAGCTGGTCGCCCTTCCACTGCATCCGCAGGCGGTTGACCGGCGGTTCCTGCTCGGTCTCGTGCGGCTCCGGGTCCTGCTGGTGGAGCCGGTACGCCAGCTCCTTGCCGAACGAGCGCACCGCGCTGGGCTCGTGCTCCCGCGCGAACTCGACCACGGGCTGTTCCGCCTCGGGCGGCAGGTCCTTCATCACCTCGGCGACCGCCGAGATGTGCTCCCCCGACAACGCGCCCTCCGCCACCGCTCCGGCGGTGACGGGCAACTCCGGCTCCAGCACCGACCCGGTCGGCGTGATCGCCCGAGCGAGCACCTCGGCCCGCGCGACCCACTGCCGCGCGGTCTTCAGGTCCCACCGCACGGCGTGCCGCAAAATCTGAGACACATTCTTGTATCCCAAATCCGCAGCCGCACCACGCCTTTCCAGTTCGGCGATCTTCTGCATCATCGCGTGCTCGAGAACGCGAATTTCCACCACGTCTCCGACGACTGCGCTCAGCAGTTCGTCGGTAGACAGGAGGCGGAAGTCCGGTTCGCTCATGCGTTCGACAGTACCGCAGGATCATGGTGTAAACGCACGTCAGCGGTGCCACGTTCGGGTGAATCGACTTGATCAAGCCCCGTGTGATGCGTTATCGCACACCTCTCTAGACGTGCACAACGCGCACAACCACCTACACGGCAAAAATGCACACACGCACAAAACCGGGGCGGCGAAACCGCCATTGAATCCGCTTGAGAGAATCACGACCATGAGGACACTGCTCTGGTGCGCCGCGATGACGTTCGTGTGGCTCGGCACGATGGCGTACTTGGCCCTCGACGACCCGGACTACATCGATCCGAGGTCGATCATCGGCTCAGCGGTGGGCTGGGTGGTCGCGACGACGCTGAGCTGGATGGTGCTGCGCCGGGCCAAGGCGCCGCGTCTGTGGGAGTTCGCCGTGGTGACCGCGCCCGCGTCGTTGGTGACGCTGGTGTTCATCAGCATCGGCGCCGGCATCGTGGCACCGCCGGCCACCTGAGAGAATCGGCAGCGATGGAGCAGCACACGCACGTTCACCGGCCGTACTGGCAATGTCTGGCGTTCGCGAGCATCTGGTACGCCGCGATCGTCCTGGTCAACGTGTGGGGCGACAACGTGCTCAACACCCTTCTGCTCGGCGTCGTGCCGTGGCTGGGCACCTCGGTCGCGCTGTTGCGGGTCGCGCACGGCGGCATGAAGGCGTGGCGGCTGATCCTGCTGGGCCTGCCGATCTTCTACTTCCTGTGGGCGCTGACGGTCGTCGTCGCGTCCAGGTTCGTGACGGCGGCGCCACCCCTCTGACATGCTTGGTCACTCGTCGTGAGTCGACGACAAGGTCTGGGGGGACCAAATGCAGCCAGATCCGATCGCACCGCCACCACCACCGTCTCCGCCTTCGACGACGCGACCCGTTCGAGAAGGCACGCCATTCCTGCACGTCGCAGCGGGCGCCGGGATCTGGTACCTCGTGATCATCGCCTCGCCCGTCGCCCGCGCGCTGAACAAGCGGACCGGCTGGGACGACGTGGTGCCCGCACTGGTCGACGGCGGGATCCTGTTCGTGGTGACCACGACCGTGACCTGGCTGATCCTGCTGAGGAGGCGCCTCAAGGCGTGGACGCTGATCCCGTTCACGGTGCCGATCTACATCGCGGTGGCGATCGTGATCGGCTTGATCACGTCGCCGGGCTAGACGGCGAGCAGCGCGCTGACCTCGCGGCCCGCGAGCCGTGTGCGTCCGCCCAAGGCCGCGATCTCCAGCACCACCGACACACCCGTCACGATGCCGCCCGCCCGCTCCACGAGCTTGCAGGCGGCCTCGGCGGTGCCACCGGTGGCCAGCACGTCGTCGACCACGACGACGCGCTGTCCCGGATGGATCGCGTCCGCGGGCAGTTCCAGCGAGGCCTTGCCGTACTCCAGGTCGTAGGACTCGGAGTCGGCGACCACCGGCAGCTTGCCCGGTTTGCGCAGCGGCACGACGCCGTAGCGCCAGCCGTAACCCAGGGCAGCACCCAGGAGGAAGCCGCGCGACTCGATGGCGGCGATCACCTGGGTGCTGTCGTCGATCTTGTCCTGAAGTGCGTCGACCATGGCGCGCAAGGCGTCCGGGTCGGCGAGGACGGGCGTGAGGTCCCTGAAGACGACCCCGGGCTTGGGGAAGTCGGGGACCTCACGCATCAGTCCCAGAGCACGGTCCAACTTCAACGCTGACGCTTCCCGGTCGGGCGGCGGCGCGAGTCCGCTGCCTTGGCGGTGCGGTGAGGCACCGACGCGGCGGCGGCCATCGCCTCTTCCTTGCGCAGGTCGGAGGACAGCGCTTCGTCGTCCACCGACTCGATGCCCTCGGCGACCTGGGCGGTCGCGGCGCCGGCCTTGGCGCGGCGGGCGGCCACGCGCTTGGCCTGCGCGATGTACTTCGGGTCGCGCATCTTGAGGTCGACCAGCACCGGCGTCGCGATGAAGATCGACGACAGGGCGCCGATGAACATACCGACGAGCTGCACGAGCGCCAGGTCCTGGAGCGTGCCGACGCCCAGGATGCCGACGCCGACGACCAGCAGGCCGATGACCGGCAGCAGCGCGATCAGCGAGGTGTTGATCGAGCGCATCAGGGTCTGGTTCAGCGCCAGGTTGGCGGCCTCGCCGTAGGTGCGGCGGGTCAGGCCCAGCAGGCCTCGGGTGTTCTCCTTGACCTTGTCGAACACGACGACCGTGTCGTACAGGGAGAAACCGAGGATGGTGAGCAGACCGACCACCGTCGCCGGCGTCACCTCGAACCCGATGAGCGAGTACACGCCCGCGGTGATGATGACGTCGTGGAACACGGCGACGAGCGCGCCGACGGCCATCCGCCACTCGAAGTAGAACGCCAGGAACGCGGTCACCGCGACGAAGAACCAGAACAGGGCCCACAGGGCCTTGCCGCTGATCTCACCGCCCCAGGACGCGGACACGGCGCTGTCGGAGATCGCTCCCTGACCACCCCGCGGCTTGGTGTCCTGCGCGAGGGCCGTCTTGAGGGCGGCGACCTCACCGATGTTCAGCGCGGGCGACTTGATCTGGATCGTCGCGCTGGCACCGGAACCGACGGCCTGCACGGCGTTCGGCTTCTTGCCGGGCAGGGCCTTCGAGTACGCGTCCTCGACGGCGTTCGTCGAGATCGTCTGGCTCGACTCCGACACCGACGGCATCGAGATCTTCGTGCCGCCCTTGAAGTCGATGCCCAGGTTGAAGCCGTTGAACACCATCGAGCCGATGCAGACCAGCAGGATGATGCTCGAGGTGATGTACCAGCGGATGCGCTTGCCGACGATGTCGAAAGCGCCGTTGCCGACGTAGAGGCGCGTGAACACGTTGCTCATGTCAGGCCTCCTTCACGGCAGCGGTCTTGCCGGACGTGCCCGCGCGGTGAGACGCACCCTCGCGCAGGGCGCCGCCCAGTCCGGACAGTTTCGGGTTGGACAGGAACTTGGACTTCGACGCCATCGAGACCAGCGGGTGCGTCACGAGGAACACGACCACGAGGTCGAGGACCGTCGACATGCCCAGGGTGAACGCGAAGCCCTTCACCTGGCCGACCGCGATGATGTACAGCACGGCGGCGGCGATGAAGCTGACCGCGTCGGCGCTCAGGATCGTGCGGCGGGAGCGAACCCACGCGCGCGGCACGGCCGAGCGGAACGTGCGGCCTTCACGCACTTCGTCCTTCAGTCGTTCGAAGAAGACGATGAACGAGTCGGCGGTGATACCGATGGCGACGATGAATCCCGCGATGCCGGCGAGGTCGAGGGTGAACCCGATCCAGCGGCCCAGCAGGACCAGCACGGCGTAGATGATCACGCCGGACAGGCCCAGCGACAGGATCGTCAGGATGCCGAGCAGGCGGTAGTAGAACATGCAGTAGACGAACACCAGCGCGAGGCCGATGCCGCCGGCGATCAGGCCCGCCTTGAGCGACTGCAGGCCGAGCGTCGGGGAGATCGTCTGCGCCTCGGACGAGTCGAAGGACAGCGGCAGCGCGCCGTACTTCAGCGTGTTCGCGAGGTTCTGGGCTTCCTTCAGCGTGAACTTGCCGCTGATCTCGGTCGAGCCGCCCTCGATCGCCGACTGGATGTTCGGCGCGGACATGACCTCGCCGTCGAGCACGACCGCGACGGCCTGCTGGACGTTGGCCGAGGTGAACTTGGCCCACTTGGAGCCACCGTCGGACTTGAAGTCGAGGTTGACGACGTAGCCGGTGCCGTTCGGGTTGTTGTTGGCCGCGGCGTTGTTGATGTCCTCACCGGTGAGGCGGGTGTAGTTCGTGTAGTCGTCCGGCTTGGTCTGGGTGTCCTCCTTGGGAGGGTTGACCGGAGCCAGGGTGTACTTGAACTCGCCCTTCTCGTCACAGGTGACGAGCGGCTTGTCGAGGTCGTCGTTGCCGCGCAGCGGGTCGGGCTGCGTGCAGTCGAGCATGAGCGCGGCCTGCTGCAGGATCTGCGGGTCCGTGGCCTGCCGGAGCGCCTTGGCCTCCTGGATCTCCTTCGCGACCTTCGGGTCGACGTTGGAGGGGACCGACGGGGTGCTCGGCGGCGTGCTCGCGTTGCTCGACGGAGCGGTGCTGCTCGGCGGCGTGCTGGACGGCTGCGCGGCGAGGTTCGGCGCGGGGCGGCCCTGCGGAGCGTTGCTCGACGAGGGGGTGCCCGCGCTCTGGCTCGGCGGCGTCGACGGCGGCGTGCTCGCACCGGACGACGGTGCCGTGCTCGACGACGGCTGCGTCGGGTTCGGCGCGGCGCCTGCCGGGACCGGCTGACCGATGACCTTGCGGAACGCGAGGCGGGCGGTCTGGCCGAGGCCCTTCGCGCCTTCGCTGTCCGCGCCCGGCACGGTGATCACCAGGTTGTTGCCGTCTCGCACGACCTCGGCACCGGAGACGCCGAGACCGTTGACGCGCACCTCGATGAGGTCACGTGCGCGGTTCAGCGCCTCCTCGCTCGGTTGGGCACCGTCTTCCTGACGCGCGGTCAGAGTGACGAGCGTGCCGCCCTGGAGGTCGATTCCGAGCTTGGGTTTGGCCGAACCGTTCCCGGTGAGGAACACCAGGGCGTAGAGCGCGACCACGATGAGGACAAAACTCGCCAAATACTTCGCAGGGCGAATTTGCCCGGCCGGAGGTGCCACGATCCGTCCGTCTCCTAGTAGCTATGGTTTCCGAGCGCGCAGCGTAACGCGCGCCGCGTGAGCTGCGCGTCACTACCTGGAGTTGGCGGTCTTGACCGTTGCCAACTCCAGGAGTGCGAGCCACAGTGTCCGATTTTTTGGTAGTTACTTCTTGGCGCTGTGGTCGAGGGGCTCGGCGACCTGTGCGGTGGTCGCGGGCACCTCTTCCTCAACGTCGTCGTCGGTCTTCTCGACCACGGCCTCGTCGGTCTCGGCGACCTTCTCGCGGATGGCCGCACGCAGCCAGCGCGTGACGACACCCTCGGAGATCTCGATGTCGATGGTGGTGTCGTGGCTCGCGTCGGCAACGGTGCCGTACAGGCCCGACGTGGTCATCACCTTGTCGCCGGGGGCGAGCGAGTCCTGCAGGTTCTTCTGCTCGGCCATCGCCCGCTTCTGCTTGCGCGCGCTGAGGAACAGCGGCACCGCCAGCAGAACCAAAAGCAACGGGAACATCAAAGACGAAAGGTTGCCCATCATTCTCCGATCAAGTGGACATGCCTCGACGCACGTCCGATATGTCCAGGTGCTTTCACCGATTGTGCCAGGTCACCACAGTTGATCACCGGCGGGCGGCTCCAGCCCCAGGTGGTACCACGCGGCCGGCGTCGCCACTCGGCCGCGCGGTGTCCGGGCCAGCATGCCAGCCCGCACCAAATACGGTTCGCACACCTCTTCCACCGTGGTCGACTCCTCACCGACCGCGACGGCCAGCGTCGACACCCCGACCGGTCCCCCGTTGAAGCTCTTGACCAGCGCACTCAGCACCGCGCGGTCGAGCCGGTCGAGGCCGAGCTGGTCGACGTCGTAGACCTCGAGGGCCTGCTTCGCGATGTCCTCCGTCACCCTGCCGTCGGCCCTGACCTCCGCGAAGTCCCGCACGCGGCGCAGCAGCCGGTTCGCGATCCGGGGGGTGCCCCTGGAGCGGCCGGCGATCTCGACGGCGGCGTCCACGTCGACGTCGACGCCGAGGATCTTGGCACTGCGCTTCACGATCAGATCGAGCTCGTCGGCGCTGTAGAACTCCATGTGGCCGGTGAAGCCGAACCGGTCGCGCAGCGGCCCGGTCAGCGCTCCGGACCTCGTCGTGGCTCCTACCAGCGTGAACGGCGCGATGTCGAGCGGGATGCTGGTCGCGCCGGGGCCCTTGCCGACCACGACGTCGACGCGGAAGTCCTCCATCGCGAGGTACAGCATCTCCTCGGCTGGGCGGGCCATCCGGTGGATCTCGTCGATGAACAGGACATCGCCTTCGACCAGGTTGGACAGCATGGCCGCGAGGTCGCCTGCGCGTTCGAGCGCGGGACCGCTGGTGATGCGGATGGCGCTGTTCAGCTCCTTGGCGATGATCATGGCGAGCGACGTCTTGCCCAGGCCGGGAGGGCCGCTGAGCAGGACGTGGTCCGGTGCGGTGCCCCGTCGCATGGCGCCGTGCAGCACGAGTTCGAGCTGTTCGCGCACGCGCTGCTGACCAACGAACTCGTGCAGGTCACGGGGCCTGAGCGTGGTCTCGACGTCCCGCTCGGCCGGCGCCTCGTACGGGCTGAGCTCGTCCTCGGTCACTTGCGCCCCAGGGTCGCGAGCGCCCTGCGCAGGACGGCGGGCGTGGACTGGTCGGGGTTGTCGGCGAGCACGCTGTCGACGGTGCTCTCCGCCGCTTTGGCCGGGAAGCCGAGGCCGAGCAGCGCTTCGACGACGTGGTCGCGCGTCTGGCTGTGCGCGGGCGTGGTGGGCGCGGGGAGAGCGCCGACCTTGTCGCGGAGCTCGATGATGAGGCGTTCCGCGCCCTTCTTGCCGATGCCCGGCACCTGCGTCAGCACGGTGATGTTGCCTTCGGCGAGCGCGTGCCGGAGCTTGTCCGGTTCCAGCACGGCCAGCGTCGCCAGGGCGATGCGCGGACCGATACCGCTGACCGTCTGAAGGAGTGAGAACAGCTCACGGGCCTCGGCGTCGGCGAACCCGAACAGTGTGAGGCTGTCCTCGCGGACGATGAGGGTGGTGGCGAGGCTGGCCTCCTCGCCGCGGCGCAGGGTGGCGAGCGTGGTCGGGGTCATCTGCACGGCGAACCCGACGCCGCCCACCTCGACGACGGCGTGGTCGAGGCCGACGTGCTGCACCTGTCCGCGCAGTGACGAGATCACCTGGTTCCTCCGGACTCCACTTGCTGGACCTTGGTCAGTTCGCTCGCTTGGCGGCTTCGGCCAGCTTGGCCTTGTGCACGCGGGCCAGCTCAGCCGCCCGTGCCTGCGCCTCCTCCAGCCGCGACCGCATCGGCGCGCGCCACTGGTGACAGATCGCGATGGCCAGCGCGTCGGCCGCGTCCGCCGGTTTCGGCGCCACCTTCAGGCCGAGCAGCTTCGTCACCATCGCCGTCACCTGCGCCTTGTCCGCGCGGCCCGACCCCGTGACGGCGGCCTTGACCTCGGACGGCGTGTGGAACTCGACCGGCAGGTTCCGTTGCGCGGCGGCCAGGGCCACCACCCCGGAAGCCTGCGCGACTCCCATCGCGGTGCGGACGTTGTGCTGCGCGAAGACCCGTTCGATGGCCACGACCTGGGGCTCGTACTTGTCCAGCCACTCGCAGACGCCGATGTACAGCTCGTGCAACCGCACGGACAGCGGAGCGTCAACGGACGTGCGCAGGACATCGACGGCGACCGCGCGCACGACCCGACCGGGTCCGCCGTCGACCACGCCGAAGCCGCACCTGGTCAGACCGGGGTCGACCCCGAACACCCGCACAACAGCTCCCCGGATCGCTGAACGAACAACAGTTCGAACCATATCCGGTGCACCTGAAGGGGACTCGCACCGACACGGTTCGACAAGTCCAGGCCTGCCTCACTACGGTGATCGGGTTTCGATCACGGGAGATGCGGTGAAGAGGTTCTGGCTCGTTGTGGGGTGCGTCGGCACCGTCATGGCGGTCACCATCCTCACTGCCCTCGCCGCGCCGCGGGAGATCGGCCTCGCGATCGACAAGGTCGTGCAGCTTCTCTTTGCCGTAGCTGCACTTGTCGCGTACGCGCGTCGGGGCGACCGTTGGATGACCGCTGCTTTGACGAGCCTGAGCATCGGGCTGTCGGCGTGGATCTGGGGACAGCAGATCCTGGGTGTGCAACTGCCGTCGTCCACGATCGCGCCGCTCGGGTTCACGCTCACCCCGGTGCTGTGCCTGGCCGCGGTGATCGTGAAGGCACAACAACGGCGCGCCGACGACCTGTTGCCGAACTACCGCAGCCGCACGGTCGTGGTGCTCGACGGACTGATCGTCATCGGGTCGCTGTTCGTGCTGACGTGGGTGTCGACGCTGGAATCGCTCACACGCGCGTGGGCAACTGAAGGACCCGGTTTCGCCACGGTTGTCGCGCATCCCGCCGCGTATCTCGTGTTGCTCGTGGCGATCGTCGTGCTGTCGTGGACGCATCATTCCGTGCGTCAGTGGCCGATGTTGTTCGTCGCACTGGCCGGTATCGCGCAGTCGTCGTCGGGCTGGGTGTTCGCGTTCTACATCTCGAAGGGCGTCACGGCGATCCCGGCGACCGCGGACATCGGCTTCATGCTGTGCCCGGCGCTGTTCTTCCTCGGCGCGCTGGCCCCGACGCGCAACCTCGAACCGACGTCCGGCCGCATGCGCATGGCGGACCTGCTGCACCTGTCCGTGCCGTACCTGCCGCTCGCGATCACCGGCCTGTTCATCATGTGGAACACCGCGACCGGTGGCCGCCTCAACCCGATCGAGATCTACGTCGGTCTCGCCGTCGTGTGTCTCGTGATCGTCCGTCAGCTCCTCACGATGATGGACAACGTCAGGTTGATGGACCAACTCCGTGTCTCTCGCGAACAGCTACGGCACGAGGCGACGCACGACCCGTTGACCAGCGTCGCGAACCGCTCGTTGTTCCGCGAACGGCTGGAGCGCGCGCTGGCGGACCGAGATCGCACACAGCCGTTGATCCTGTTGTTCATCGACGTGGACGGTTTCAAGGCCGTGAACGACAACCACGGGCATGCCGAGGGCGACGTCGTTCTGCGCAATGTCGCCGCACGGCTGGAGAACAGCGTTCGGGCAGAGGACACCGTCGCGCGGTTGGGCGGTGACGAGTTCGGTGTGCTGATCGACGGCGGGGACGCCGACGAGATCGGCGCGCGGTTGTTGGCCTCTCTCGCACACCCGCACGAGGTGCACGGCCGTGTTCATCGTGTGCACGCCAGCATCGGTGTGGCACAACGGTTTTCGTACGACCCTTCAGTGACGGCCGACGACGTGCTCGGTGCCGCCGATGCCGCGATGTACACGGCGAAGCGCCTCGGCAAGGGCATGGTCGTCGTGCACGGTTCCCCGCTCCCGGAGATGACGTGACCCCAGAACAACTGGACCCCGCGCAGTTGATTTCGTCGTTGAACATGCAGGAGCTTCCCGTCGAGGGCGGCTACTTCGTGCAGACCCACCGGTCCGACGAGGTGTCCTCGATCGCGTACCTGCTGCGCAAGCCCGACTACTCGGGCATGCACGTGCTGAAGCACCTGGAGATCTACCACTTCCACGCCGGTTCGCCGTTGCGGATGCTGTTGCTCTTCCCGGACGGCACTGTGCAGCAACCTCTCCTGAGCGCGTCCAACCCGCAGGTCGTCGTCCCTGCGGGCGTGTGGCAGGGCAGCGCGCCGGACGGTGACTGGTCGTTGGTCGGCACGGTGGTGGTGCCGCCGTACACCGACGACATCGTGTCGTTCGGTCACGCGGACGACCTGTGCGCGCGTTATCCCACCCACGCCGACGCGATCAGGCCCTTGTGCCGCTTCTAGGATCACCAGACATGGCGATCGTCCCGCTCAACGGCATCGAGCTCAACGTCCAGACCGAGGGCTCCGGCGATCTCGTCGTGCTGGTCATGGGCACCGGCAGCCCAGGCCGCGTGTGGCGCAGCTACCAGGTGCCCGCGCTGGTCAAGGCCGGTTGCCGGGTCGCCTACTTCGACAACCGCGGGATCAAGCCGTCGTCCGAGTGCGCGACCGGCTTCACCATCGACGACATGGTCGCCGACACCGCGGCGCTGATCGAGCACCTCGGCGCCCCGGCCCACGTGATCGGCACGTCCCTGGGCGCCCGCATCACCCAGGAACTGGCGCTGAAGCACCCGGCGCTGGTCCGGTCCGCGGTGATGATGGCGACCGCCGGCCGCGCCGACCCGGCGCAGCAAGCCTGGTCGCGCGCGCTCTGCGACCTGCACGACAAGGGCGTCGAAGTGCCGGCGTCGTTCTACGCCGTGGCCTCGTTGACCCGCAACGTCTCGCAGGCGACCCTCGCGGACCCGATGGTCGCCCGCGACTGGTTGCAGATGTACGAGTTCGCCGGCTCCGCTCTCAGCCCCGGCGAACGCGCCCAGCTCGCCCTGAGCGACTACGAACACCGCCTGGACGCCTACCGCGCCATCAGCACGCGCTCGCTGGTGATCGGTTTCGCGGACGACCTCGTCCTGCCACCCCGCCTGTCACGCGAGGTGGCGGACGCGATCCCGTCGGCCCGCTACGTCGAGGTCGCCGACTGCGGGCACGTCGGGTACCTGGAGCGGCCGGACGAGGTCAACCGGCTGCTCGTCGAGTTCATCGGTCGAGGCTGAACTCGTCCGTCGTCTCCCCCTTCACCAGCACGTCGACGCGGCCGCTCAACACATACGTCCCGTACGGCGTGCGTGCCGCCGTAGTAGGTGCGGTCCCCCAGTCACGTTGCGACTTCACCTGCCAAGTACGCGTGTCCAGCACGGTCACGGCGTTCTTCCCAGGCGCGCTGAGGCTGTTGGTGACGACCACCAGCCCGTGCGGCGTCAGCGTGAGCCCGTCCGCGCCCGGCAGCTTGGGTGCGGGCAGCTCCTCGACCTGTCCACGCGTGATCTTGAACAACGTGCCGTTCGTGTAGTGGCCGGTGACGAGGAATCCCCTGGGGTCCCACACGATTCCGTTGTTGCCGAACGCCGCTCCACCCAGCCGTGAATCCTGGGCGAACGCCGTGACGGTGCCCGCGCGGTCGACCTTCCAGATCGTGTCGCCGAGAGTCCCGGTGACGTAGGCGTTGCCGAACGGGTCGACCGCCACGTCGTTGGCGCCGTTGGGGATGTGGACGAACTTCACCGCCCGTCCGGTGCGCAGGTCGAAGATCCCCAGCCCCGACTGCCCCGGCGACGACCGCTCGCCCAGGCCGATGTCCCCGTAGGCGACCAGCAGCCGGCCGCGGTCCACCTGGACACCGAACGTCGACACCATCCGGGTCCCGCTGACCAGCGGCCGGACCCTGCCGGTCGTGCTGACCAGCGACACCGTGCCGTGGCGCAGCGAGCTGACCAGGAACTGGCCACGCGACGGATCCCACTGCACGCCCTCGGGGTGCAGCGACGGCGATGACGCCACCACCGAGCGTGGCGCCGCCGAGGCCGTGCCCGTGACCAGCAACAACGCCGCCAAGACGGCAAGCGCGATGCGCATTGCTTCCCTCCAGTAAGAGCCCTGACAGCTATCAGAGTTCTGATAACTATCAATACTCTTACCACACTCATACGATGGTTGGATGCGGAGCAGTGAGCGGATCGGCGGAGACATCAAGCGCGCCGAGCTCGAACTGATGACCGCGAAAGCGGCGGCGGTGCGACCGGCCGGTCTGACGGTGCCGCAGTACTCGGCGCTGCTGGCGCTCAGCGACCACCCCGGCGCACCGGCGGCGGAGCTCGCCCGGTTGTGCCTGGTGACGCCGCAGACGATGACCACGATCCTGCAGAACCTGGTCGCCATGGAGCTCGTCGAGCGCACACCGCACCAGTGGCAGCGCAACGTCCTGGAGAACCGGCTGACCGAGGCGGGCTACGCGACGTTCCGGAAGGCCGACAAGGGCGCGGTCGCGGTGGAGCAGAAGCTGGCGGACGCGTTCACGCCAGAGGAGCGCGCACAGCTGCGCGCGCTCCTGCAGCGGTGTTCAGCGGTGCTCAGCGAAGGCTGAACGGAGTCATCGGGAAACGCAGGGTGCCCACTTCTTAGGGGACTCTTACTGGGCGCGCGGTAATGCCGCAGGTGGCGGAACCTGAGTGAACCCACCACTCAGGAGGTTCAGCCATGACAGACCTAGGGAGCCTGCGCGCCGTCTTCTCCGGAACCCTGCTCACCGCGCACGACCAGGCGTACGAGGACGCGCGAGCCTTGTTCAACAGCGCCATCGAGACGAGACCGGCGGTGATCGCCCAATGCGACAACACAGCCGACGTGCGAGAAGCACTCGCTTTCGCCCAGCGTGCCGGGATGCCGGTGGCGGTGCGCAGCGGCGGCCACAGCGTGGCGGGCGCGAGCCTCGTGCAGGACGGGCTGGTGCTGGACATGCGCCGGATGAACGCCGCCTCGATCGCGCCGGACGGGCGCAGCGCGGTGGTGGGAGGCGGAGCCACGTGGGGTGCGTTCGACCGGGCCGCGGAACCCTTCGGGGCCGCCACGACCGGAGGCAGGGTCTCCACCACGGGCGTCGCCGGGCTGACGCTGGGCGGCGGGTCAGGCTGGATCGAGCGCAAGTGCGGGCTGGCGTGCGACAACCTGCTCGCCGTCGACCTGGTGCTCGCCGACGGCAGGACGGTGACCGCGAGCGAGACCGAGAACCCCGATCTGTTCTGGGCGTTGCACGGCGGTGGCGGCAACTTCGGGGTGGCCACGTCGTTCACGTTCCGGCTGCACCCGCTGCCGGAGTTCTCCTTCGCGCTCATGCTGTGGCCCGCTGAGGAAGGCGAAGCCGCGACCCGCGCTTTCCGCGACTTCATGGAGACCTCGCCGGACGAGGCCGGCGGCGGCGCGCTGTACATGACCGGGCCGCCGGAGGACTTCGTGCCGGCTGAGCTCGTCGGCGAGCTCTGCTGCGGGATTCTCGTCACCTACATGGGCAACGCCGAGGAACTGGGAAGCCTCGTCGCCCCGCTCACGGCGCTGGAGCCGCGCGCACTGGTGCTGACCGACATGCCTTACGCCGATCTCCAGTCCATGTTGGACGATCCGCCCGGCTTCCGGAACTACTGGTCCGCCGAGTACCTGCGGTCGTTGCCCGACGACGCGGTGCACGCGTTCTGCGCCGCCGCCGAGAAGATGATCATCCCGTCGCCCTCTCAGCACGCCATGATCCCGTGGGGCGGCGCGGTCGCCCGCAACGCGGACGACTGGCCGATGGCCAACCGGGACACGCCCTGGATCGCGCATCCGCTGGGACTGTGGGAGAACCCCGCGGACGACCAGCGGGCGCGCGACTGGGCGCACCACCTGCGTGACGTGCTCGCACCGTGGACCACGGGCGCGGTCTACCTCAACTTCATCGGCGACGAGGGCGCGGACCGCGTCGTCGCCGGCTACGGCCGAGAGAACTACGACCGGCTCGCCGCGATCAAGGCCGAATTCGACCCCGGCAACGCGTTCAACCTCTGGCACAACATCGTGCCCGCGAAGCCCGCGGTCAGCACCTGACGCGGCGCTCAGCGGAGGCTGAACTCCACGGTGTCGTCGACCATCCGATCCAGGAACCGGTCGCGGTCGAACGCCGGATCCTCGTCCATGCCGGGCGGCGGCACGTGCACGAAGCTGAAGTGCCCCGCCCGCGGCACGATTCGCAGATCGAGCTCGGCCGGTGCGGCCTTCAGGACCTCGACCTCCGAGGCCGGCACGAAGGTGTCGAGCTCGCCGACGTAGACGAGCATCGGCGTCTTCACCGCGTCCAGCGCGCCGGGAGCCGCGAACCAGCCGGCGGGCGGCGTGTACAGCACGAGGCGGCTGACGCGGGGATCGCGCGGCACGTCGAGCGGCCGGCGTTCCTCGCTCCACGGCGTCGCGCCCGCGAGACACAGGGCCGCCCAGGCGCCGATCGAATGGCCGATCACCGCCACCTCGGCGCCGGGATCGACGTCCCGCAGCGCCTCGACCAGGCCGAGCGGCCGGGCGAGGTAGTCGTCCCAGGTCGCCTGCCGCGGGTGCAGGCGTTCGAAGGCGGGCGCGATCACCCGGCAGCCGCGGGCCTCGAACGCGTCCAGCAACGGCTGGTGGCGCACGGGATCACCGCCTCCGCCGACCGCGAAGAGCACGACACGTTCCACGGCAAAGTCCCCCTCAGCGATGCGCGGCCTGTCCGGTCGGCCGCAGCAAGATCTCGTTCACATCCACAGTGGACGGCTGTGAGACGGCGTAAAGCACCGCCCTGCCAACATCTTCCGGTGCCAGCTTCGGATCATCCACACGCGACGGCGGAATCGCGTCGGTGTCGACGAGTCCCGGTTGGATCACCGTCACCCTGACGCCGGTCTCCACTGCCTCCGCCCGGATCGCCTGCGCCAGCCCGGTGACGGCCCACTTGGTGGCCGAGTACAGGTTGCCAGGCCGCACGCCGCGCCCCGCCGCGGACCCGGTCAGCACCAGATGCCCGCCGGACCGCATCAGCGCGGGCATGGCGGCACGAGCCGTGAAAGCCGGGCCGCAGACGTTCGTGACCACCATGTCGGTCCACTCGACAGGCTTCGCGCCGGCGTCGGAAACGAACGACGTGTCGACCGAAACGCCCGCGTTCGCGAAGACCACGTCGATTCGGCCCCACCTCGATTCCACCCGCGACATGAGGTCCTGCACGGAGTCCCAAGAAGAAACGTCACATTTCGCGTCCCACCCGCGGTCACCGACAGATTCTTCTGCCGAGCGCGAGGCCCTCACCACGCGATACCCCGCGTCGGCGGCCAAAGCTGCGGTCGCCGCCCCGATTCCGCGGGAGGCGCCGGTCACCACGAAGACGTTTTCCATGATCCGGAACCCTAGTCAGTGAAGTGTCAGGGCCGCCTGTTTTGATGTCCGGCATGACTTTGAACCGCAGGTCCGTGTTCGGGCTGGGTACCGTCGCGGCCGCGACGGCCGTGCTCGGCTCCAACGGTGCAGCGCAGGCACAAGAAGACGCGGAGGCCGAAATCGAACGCTACCCGGCCACCGCCGAGAGGTCGCGCAAGCGCGTGGCGCAGGTGTACCGCAGGCAGGCCAGGAAGGCGCGCGGCAGCTGGTCGTCGCTGATCACGGTCGCCGACCTCGACGGCACGACGAAGTCCGCCGTCGACGAGAACGCCGACAAGGTGGTCGAGGCCTACAGCGTCAACAAGGTGGCCGTGGCGGTCGCCGTGCTGGACAAGGTGGACCGCGGGCTGATCAAGCTCGACCAGACGGTCACGGTGTCCGCCGCCATCGTCATCCAGGACACCGACGGCATCTTCGCGCTCGACGGCGCGTACCCGAGCGAGATCACGGTCGGACACGCGCTGGCGAACCTGCTCACCGTCTCGGACAACACCGCGGTCCGCCTGTGCGGCCTGGTCGTGCCGGCGCTGGAGCTCAACCAGATCCTCCGGGACAAGGGCTTCGTGCACACGCAGGTCGTCCCGGTCGCGAACCCGAACCGGTTCTTCCTCGGCACCACGACGGCGCGTGAGACGCACACGCTGCTGCAGAAGCTGGTCGACGGCCAGTTGCTGTCGCCGGCCTCCACCGCGTACCTGCTGAACATCCTGCGTGCGACCGCGAGCTTCACCGATGGCGTGCGGCTCAACCTGTCGACCAACGAACGGCTGCGGGTCGCCACGAAGGCAGGCTGGTTCGAGGACGGCCGCAACGAGGCCGGGATCATGTTCAGCGAGGACAACCGCGCGATCCTGATCTACTCGATGTTCGCGTCGGGCCAGTTCGACGGCGACAAGGCCGCGAACGACGTCAACTTCAGCGCCACGCACCCGGCGGTCGCGGCTCGCGCCGAGCTCGGCCGGTCCATGTTCGACGCGGTCATCAAGATCACGACCACGAAGCCGAAACATCGTGCAAAGGTTTACAGGTTCTTCAACGGCGGCTGATTCCTGAGATTTATCTGAAAACTGGACCAAAGAGCACTCGTTTTCGGATATATACATACCAACGCCGGGGTCGGTCGTCGCCGCCGTCGACGACCGGCTTCCCCGCGTTGCCTAGAGCGCCGGTTCCACAATGGAGTGGTACCTGCGCGAGACCTCCTCGATCACCTCGTCGAAGTCCGCCGCCCAGATGTCGGCGTTGAAGATCTCCACTTCGACGTCCCTCGAATATCCGGTCGCGGCGACGTGCCTGGTCAACCGGTCGAGATCGATGTTTCCGTCGCCCGGATATCCGCGGCCCAGCAGCACGTCCGCGGGTACCGGCGTGAGCCAGTCGCACACCTGGTACGACGCGATGCGCTCCCCCGCGCGCACGATCTGCGCGTCGAGGTCGGGGTCCCACCAGACGTGCAGCGCGTCGACGACGACACCGACGGACTCGTGCTTCTCCGCGATGTCCAGCGCCTGCGCCAACGTCGACAGCACGCCGCGGTCCGCGCAGAACACCGGGTGCATGGGTTCGAGAGCCAGTGTCACGCCTGCTTCCGCCGCGAACACCGACAGTTCCGCGATGGCGTCCGCGACGCGCTGACGTGCGCCGATCAGGTCCTTGTCGCCCGCGACGCCGCCGACGACCATGACCAACGTATCCGTGCGCAACGCCGCGGCTTCTTCGATCGCACGGCGGTTGTCGTCCAACGCAGCGCGGTTGTCCACGGCCGTGAGGAACCCGCCGCGGCACAGCGACGACACACGCAGTCCCGCGTCCGCGACGAGTTTCGCGGTGCGCTCCAGCCCGTGGTCGGCGACCGGTTCGCGCCACAGGCCGATCGACTCGATGCCGTGCCGGGCACAGCCTTCGACGGCCTCGACGACGGTCGCGCGCTTGATCGTGGCCTGGTTCAGCGAGAGGCGAGCCATTGCCGCCACCGCCGTTCCGCGAAGTCCGGGTCGATCACGCCGGCGATCTCCGCCAGCCGTTTCGCCTCGGCCAGATGTTCGACGCTGCGGGCGGATTCCAGGCCGTCGAGCAGCAGGAACTGTTCCTGATGCCCGGCCAGCCACGCCAGGAACACCACACCGGTCTTGTAGTAGTAGGTCGGCGCGCTGAACAGGTGGCGTGACAACGGAACCGTGGGCGCCATGATCCGGTGGAACTCGTCGGCGTCACCTAGTGCGAGCTTCAGCAAAGCCTTAGCAGCCACCGGCGCGATCGGATCGAAAATGCCGAGCAACGCGTGGCTGTATCCCTGCGAATCGCCCGCGATCAGGTCCGGATAGTTGAAGTCGTCGCCGGTGTAGCAGCGCACGCCGGCCGGAAGCCTGCGCCGCAGCCCGATCTCGTGGTCGGCGTCGAGCAGCGAGACCTTCACGCCGTCGACCTTGTCCGGACGTGCGGCGATGATCGCGAGGAAGTTGTCGGTGGCCTGACCGACCTCGGCCGAGCCCCAGTACCCCGCCAGCGCCGGGTCGAACGCCGTGCCGAGCCAGTGCAGGATCACCGGTTCGCTGACGCGGTCGAGCAGAGTCCCGTAGACCTTTTCGTAGTCCTCGGGTCCGCGCGCGCACGCCGCGAGCTGGCGTGAACACATCAGCACCGGCTGTGCGCCCGCCTCCTGCACGATGTCGAGCTGCTCCAGGTACGCCTTGAGCACGTCGTCCAGGCCGGCCTCGCCCGTGAGGTGATCGGTCGCGACGCCCGCGCAGATCCGTCCGGACTTCTCTGCGGCGCTGCGGCGGATCAGCTCGGCGGCGGTCGGCCAGTCCAGGCCCATGCCGCGCTGCGCGGTGTCCATCGCCTCCGCGACGCCCAGTCCGTGCGACCAGAGGTGGTGCCGGAACGCCAAAGTCGCGTCCCAGTCCACCGTGCGTTCATCTTTGGCGACAACGTGTGCCGCGGCGAACACGATCCGTTCTTGGTCAGACATCCGCGATCTCCACCCGGCGACCCTCCGAAGAGGACTGGAGCCCGGCCGCGGCCAGCGCGACACCCCGTGCGCCGGCGCGGAAGTCGTGCGGGAACGGCGTGCCCTGGTAGACGTGCCGCAGGAACTCGGCCCACTGCACCTTGAAGCCGTTGTCGAAGTCCTCGTTGTCCGGCACCTGCTGCCACTGGTCGCGGAACGGGTGCGTGACCGGCAGATCCGGGTTCCAGACCGGCTTCGGCGTGACGGCGCGGGGCTGCACGAAGCATTCGCGCAGCCCCGCGACCGCACTCCCCTCGGTGCCGTCCACTTGGAACTCCACGAGCTCGTCGCGGCGCACCCGCACGCACCAGGACGAGTTGATCTGGGCGATGACGCCGTTCTCGATTTCGAAAATTCCGTACGCGGCGTCGTCGGCGGTGGCGGCGTACTCCACGCCCTGCTCGTCCCAGCGCTTCGGGACGTGCGTGACGGCTTTCGCCGTGACCGCCTCGACCCGGCCGAACAGGTCGTGCAGCAGGTAGCTCCAGTGGCAGAACATGTCCGAGACGATTCCGCCGCCGTCCTCGGTGCGGTAGTTCCAGCTGGGGCGCTGCGCGGGCTGCCAGTCGCCCTCGAAGACCCAGTAGCCGAACTCGCCGCGCACGCTGAGGATCCGGCCGAAGAAGCCGCCGTCGATCAGCCGCTTCAGCTTGCGGATGCCCGGCAGGTACAGCTTGTCCGCCACCACACCGTGCTTCACGCCCTTGGCGTCGGCCAGGCGCGCGAGCTGGAGCGCTTCCTCGACCGTCTCGCTGACCGGCTTCTCGGTGTAGATGTGCTTGCCGGCGTCGATCGCCTTGGTGATCGATTCGACGTGTTTCGACGTCACCTGCGAGTCGAAGTAGATCTCCACCGACGGGTCCGCGAGCGCCGCGTCGAGGTCCGTCGTCCAGTGCGCGAGGTCGTGCCGTTCCGCGATCTCCTTGAGCTTGTCGGCGTTGCGGCCCACGAGCACCGGTTCCACCTTCAGCACGGTCCCGTCCTGCAGCCGCACTCCCTCGTCGCGCAACGGGAGCAGCGACCGGACCAGGTGCTGGCGATATCCCATCCGCCCGGTGACGCCGTTGACCGCCACTCCGATGGTCCGAACCGCCATCGCACCTCCCTGGTAGCAGCGCTGGAAAGCGCTTTCCCGCCACGCTAATCGCGGCACTTGACGGCCGTCAACCTCCGCGCGAGTTAGTCTCAGCGCTCACATGCACGTTGACGGAGGTGGTCGTGTCCGCCCGACAGGTGACGCTCGCCGAGGTGGCGAAGCAGGCGGGTGTGTCGCTGGCGACCGCTTCTCGCGTGCTCAACGGCAGCACGCGCCAGGTGAGCGGGGAGCTGAGCGACCGCGTCCTGCACACCGCGGAGCAGCTCGGCTACGTGCCGAACGCCTCCGCGCAGGCGCTGGCCCGCAACTCGAGCTCTCTCGTGGGGCTGGTGGTCCACGACATCACGGACCCGTACTTCTCGTGCATCGCCGCGGGCGTGACACGGGTGGCCGAGGAAGCGGGGCTCGTCGTCGTTCTCGGTACGACCGGCCGCCGTCCGGAACGCGAGGTGGAGCTGCTTTCCACCCTGCGTGCGCATCGGGCGCGTGCGGTCGTTCTGGCCGGTTCGCGGACGACTGACCGCGCGTCGCAATCCCGGCTGGCCGCGGAGATCGACGCGTTCACCGAGCAGGGCGGGCGTGTCGCGTGCGTGTCGCAGGCGAAGCTCGGCACCGACACGGTCGTCCCGGGCAACCGCGCGGGCGGGCGTGCTCTCGCCCGCGCGCTGACCGAGCTCGGGCACAAGAAGTTCGCCGTATTGGGTGGACCTTCCGAACTCGTGGTGGCGCGCGACCGGCTCGCGGGGTTCAAGGCGGGTCTCGCGGACGCCGGCGTCACACCGCCCGTGGTGTTCAACGGCGCCTTCACGCGGGACGGCGGGTACGCGGCCGCGATGGAGCTGCTGGCCTCGAAATCACGTGCTACCTGCGTGTTCGCCGTGACGGACGTGATGGCGATGGGTGCGATGGCCGCGCTGCGCGAACGGGGTGTGCGGGTGCCGGAGGACATGTCGATCGCCGGGTTCGACGACATCCCGACGCTGCGCGACACGGTTCCGGCGCTGTCGACCGTGCGGCTGCCGCTCGAGGAGATGGGCGAGATCGCCGCAGGTCTCGTGCTGGACGGCGGGGGTGACGAGGCCCGCACCGTCCGCGTGGCGGGCGAGGTGGTGCTCAGGGCGTCGACTGCTCACAATTAGACTCGTCTGGCTGTTCACGTACTTAGTCATGAGGAGTTGAGCCGTCCCCATGGGGTCTGGCCCTGGCTGGCATATTTGCCCGGTCCCTTGTTCCTGCTGTTCAGGAGCGCGTAGGTGACCGGAATCCTGTTGAGCGTGCTCGGTCTGGTCGCCGTCGTGGCGCTGACCGCGGGCACCTTCATCGCAGTGGCGGCGGAGTTCTCGCTGACCGCGCTGGAACGAAGCACCGTCGAACGTCACGTCGCCGAGGTGGGCGATGCGAAGGCGCGCACCATCGACCGTGCGCACCGGACGTTGTCGTTCCAGCTGTCCGGCGCACAGCTCGCCATCACGCTGACCACGCTGATCACCGGTTACATCGCGGAACCCGCGATCGCCTCGTTGATCGAACCCGGCCTGACGTCGCTGGGTGTGCCGTTGTCGGTGGCCGGCGGGTTGTCGCTGGCGCTGGCGCTGGCGATCGCCACGGCGTTGTCGATGGTGTTCGGCGAGCTCGTGCCCAAGAACCTCGCGATCGCGAGACCGCTGGAGACCGCGCGCCTCGTGGTCGGCATCCAGGCGGCGTTCTCCAGCGTGTTCCGCTGGCTGATCACCGCGATGAACAACTCCGCGAACTGGCTGGTCCGCCGTTTCGGCGTCGAGCCGGTCGAGGAGCTGGCGTCCGCGCGGTCGCCGGAGGAGCTCGGCGCGCTGGTCAGGACCTCCGCCGAGCACGGCACGCTGGACCGGGGCACCGCGGTGCTGCTGGACCGCTCGCTGCGGTTCGGCGACCGGACCGCCGGTGAGCTGATGACGCCGCGCGTGCAGGTCGAGGCGCTGCGTGCCGACGCGACGGTCGCGGACCTCGTCATGAAGGCACGGCAGACCGGGTTCTCCCGCTTTCCGGTGCACGACGGGTCGTTGGACGACGTGCGCGGGATGGTGCACGTGAAGCAGGCGTTCGCCGTGCCGGCTGCTCTGCGCGGGACGACTCCTCTGTCCGCGTTGACGCGGCCGGTGTACTCCGTGCCGGAGACGCTGGAGGGCGACGCGCTGCTGGACCGGCTGCGGGCTTCCGGTCTGCAGGCCTCGCTGGTCGTCGACGAGTACGGCGGCACCGCGGGTCTGGTGACGCTGGAGGACGTCGTCGAGGAGATCGTCGGTGATGTACGCGACGAGCACGACCGGGGCGAGGCGCCGCCGGTGCGGTCGCTGGGCAAGGACAGCTGGCTCGTGTCGGGCCTGCTGCGTGACGACGAGGTGGCCGAGGCGACCGGTTTCCGGATGCCCGACGGTGACTACGAGACGTTGGCGGGCCTGGTGCTGGCCCGGCTCGGCCGCATCCCCGACGTCGGGGACGAGATCCGCGTCGACAGCTGGCGGGTGACCGTCATGCGGATGGACAAGCACCGCGTGGCCGAGCTGCGGGTGGTGTCGTCGTGAATTTCCTCATTGTGGTCTTGTTGCTGGCGGGCAACGCCTTCTTCGTCGGTGCCGAGTTCGCGGTGATCACCGCGCGGCGTGACCGCCTGGAAGCGTTGGCCGACAAGGGTTCCTCTCGGGCCCGCACGGCGATCAAGGCGTCGCAGCAGCTGCCGTTGCTGATCGCGGGCGCGCAGCTGGGCATCACTTTGTGCTCGCTGGGTCTGGGTGCGATCGCCGAACCTGCTTTGGCTTCGGTTTTGGAGGGCCCCCTCAGCGCCGTTGGCTTGCCTCTGGCCGTGGTGCACGGTGTGGCGTTCGCGGTGGCGTTGGTCATCGTGGTGGCGCTGCACACGATCCTCGGCGAGATGGTGCCGAAGAACCTCGCCATCGCGGGCCCCGAACGGGCCGCCGTGTGGCTGGTGCCGGTGCACTACGGGTTCTCGCGGATGATCGCGCCGGTGCTGGCGATGTTCACCGCCGTTGGCCGGTGGGTGCTGCGCCGCTTCGGGGTGGAGCAGGTGGAGGAACTCGAGTCGGCCTACACGCCGGACGAGCTGGCGTTGCTGATCGGCCAGTCCCGTTCCGAAGGCCTGCTGGAGGACTCCGAACACCGGCGGCTGGCGCAGACGTTGTCGTCGGCCGAGCGCACGGTGGCGGACGTGCTGGTGCCGTCGGACCGGCTGACGACCGTCTCCTCCTCGCCGACCGTGGGTGAGATCGAGGCCGCGGTCGCCGCGACCGGGTTCTCACGCTTCCCGGTGCTGTCCGATGCCGGGTTGATCGGGTATCTGCACGTCAAGGACGTGCTGGACCTGGAGGGCGCGGAGACCCTGGTCCCGCGTGATCGGGTGCGCGGGCTGCCTGAGGTGCCCGTCGACGCCCGTCTGGACGAGGCCTTGGCCGCGTTGCGCCGGGCGCAGTCGCACCTCGCTCGCGCGGTGTCGGCTGACGGCGGTGTGCTGGGTGTCGTGGCGTTGGAAGACCTGTTGGAGGAGTACGTGGGCACCGTGCGCGACGGCACCCACGTGCGCTGGGTCTAGTTCGCTGGGT
>NZ_JAXAVW010000018.1:0-192435 GCF_033949945.1 Lentzea miocenica | reverse complement strand
AGGAGGCTCTTTCTCTCCGGCTTTTGCCAGGCTCGTTCCGGTTTTGATTTCCGGCCCGCTTCGCTCTGACTTGGAGAAGATTACACGGGCCCGTTTCGATCTCCAAATCGGGGGGTCCCGGTAGCCGCGAAACGTGCGACTACCAGGACAAACGCGTTCGTCAGAGCGCGGAAGGCCCCACATCCGCACGCGTGAGCGGACGGCGCACCGCGGCGACGTCGTACTCATCAGCCCCCACATCCGGCTTCGCCACCCGTGGCTGAGGGTCGAAGTCGGTCGTCACATAGGGGAACGAGCCCACAGACGCGTCAACAGCGGGACTCCCCGACGACAGGCGCAGCAACCCGTGGGAGTCCCGCACCAGCTTGGGGTCAACGGTGCGATAGCCACCGGAAGGCATGCCGGCGGAACCACCGAACACGATGTTGCCCTCGTACCGGACCGTGGACCCGGACTTCATGTCCACGAACTTCGAGGACGACCCGGTGATGACGTTGTTGGACAGCACGCAGTCCTTCGGCAGGAACGCCCCGCCGTCGCTGTCCACCACCGCGCCGGTCCCGATCAGCGTGTTGAACGCGACCGTCACCCGGTCAGGGCGGTCGTGCAGCTTCGACGTCGGCCCGGAGTCGGCTTCCTTGCCCGACCCGAACACCACCTGCCGGTCACGACCGCCCTCGACGTAGTTGTTGATGATGCGGTGGTCGTTGCCGTGGAACCGGATGCCGGTGCCGAACAGGATGTTGCCGTCGACCGCGTTGCGATTGCCGTGCCGCAACACCAGGAAGCCGCGGCTGTCCCGCATGGTGTTGTGCCGCACCACGTTGTCCGACGACTTCACCGAGATCGCCTCGGAGTCGCCGTCCGCCTTCTCGAAGAGGTTGTTCTCGAGGAGGGTCCGCGCCGACTCCTTCTGGCGGTCGCTGTTGCCGATGCGCACGGACTCGCCACCGTTGCCGCCGCTGAACCTGTGGTTGTAGAAGTGGTTGTGATGTGCCCAGGTGCGCTTCGCGATTCCCGGCTTCGGACCGCCGACGTGCAGGTACACACCTTCGTTCGTGCGGTTCTGGAACGTGTTGTGGTCCACCTCGACGTCGTCGCCGTTCACCTCGACGAAGCCGCCCGCGTCGTCCGGCACCACCGGCACGTTCAGCTCGAACACGTTGCGGGTGATCCGCACGTGGTGCGCGGAGGCCGGCACCGCCAGCCGGCCGTCGTGGCGCAGGTCGAAGCCTTCGACCACCACCTGCGCGACGCCCGCGGCGAACACGAAACCCGCCTTGCCGCGGATCTGCGCTTTGCCGACGTGTTCCGCGGCGACGGTCACGCCGGACCGTTTGATCGTGATCGCCTTCGACGACGTGTAGGCGCCGTCGGCGAGTTCGATCCGCTCGCCCTGCTGGGCGTTGTCCAGCGCCGTCTGCAACGCGGCCAGGCTCGTCACCCTGGTGACCGCGGTGGGCGCGGGAACAGCCACACCCACCGCGATCAACAGGCCAGCCAAGACGACGTTCATGGCGCTGACGGGCCGACGTCGGCCTTGGTCAGCGGCTTGCGCGTGGCCGAGGAGCTGTACTCGTCCGCACCGACATCAGGCTTGCCGGAGCGCGCCTGCAGGTCGAAGTCACGCGTCACGTAGGAGTAGGTACCGGCCGAAGCGTCGACCGCCGGGCTGCCGGAGGCCAGCCGGAACAGTCCGTTGGCGTCCTTCACGAGCTTCGGGTCGACGGACTTGTAGCCCGACGACGGCATGTTGCCGCCGGTGCCGCCCCAGACGACGTTGCCTTCGTACTTCACGGTCGAGCCGCTGTGCATGGAGACGACGCCACCAGAAGAGCCCTTGATGACGTTGTTCGCGAGGACGCAGTCCTTCGGCTTGAAGTCGCCGCCGTCGCTGTCGACCACGGCTCCGGTGCCGATCAGCGTGTTGAACGCGACCGTCACGCGGTCAGGGCGGTCGTGCAGCTTCGAGGTCGGCCCGGAGTCGGCTTCCTTGCCCGACCCGAACACGATCGCACGGTCCTTGGTGCTCTCCACGTAGTTGTTGATGACCTTGTGGTCGTTTCCGTGGAACCGGATGCCGCTGTTGAACAGCAGGTTGCCCTCGACCGTGGTGCGGTGGCCGTGACGCAGGACGATGTAGCCCTTGCTGTTGCGGATCGTGTTGAAGCGGACCGTGTTGTCCGACGACTTGATGGAGATGGCCTCCGCGTCGCCGTCCGCCTTCTCGAACAGGTTGTACTCGACGATCGCGTTCGCCGACTTCGACTGCTTGTGGCTGTAGCCGAGCCGGATGGACTCGCCGCCGTTCGCGCCGGTGAACTGGTGGTTGTAGAAGTAGTTGTGGTGGATCCACGACCGTTTGGCGATCTCGCTGCCGGGGCCGGTGATCTGCAGGTAGACGCCCTCGTTGGTCCGGTTCTGGAACGTGTTGTGGTCGATCTGGACGTCATCGGCGCTCACGCTGAGCGAGGCACCGTCCTTGTTGCCGGAGTACGTGTTGCGCGTGATGCGGGTGGCCTGCGCCTCCGGCGGGACCGAGAGCGTGCTGGTTCCGTCGAAGACGAACCCCTCGATCGTCACGCCCTTGACGGCTCCGAGTTCGAAGCCGCCACGCGTGAACACCGTGCCGCCGACGGTCTGCGCCGCGATGGTGATGCCGGATTTCGTGATCTTGACGGGCTGGTCGGCCAGGTGCACGCCGTTCGCGAGCACCAGGCGCTGACCAGGACGTGCGGAGTCGATCGCGGCCTGCAGGGAGGACACGCTCGACACGTCGACGACCGCCGCGGAGGCGGGCACGTGGACGAAGGACGACAGCAGGGCGGCCGCGCCGACTGCGGCCAGTGATCGGATCATTCGCCAACTCCGTTGTGGGCCGTTGGCGGCGGTGGACCCAAGTTACCGCAAGATCCCAGCAGCTGGAGTAGTTCGATACAAACCAAGGGCCGTATCGACCGAGGGCACGCGCTCCAGTTGTCCGATGTCTGCGAGCGGGAACCACTGGGCGAGATCGGTCGTGCCACCCACCTCGTGGCGCAGTTCGCCACCTGCGATCCGCACCTCGTACAGGATGCGAAGTGCGTGGTAGTCGCGGTCCGGCTCCTCGCGGAACTCCGAGTCGATGCCGAGCAGTCGCAGCACCTCGACGTCGAACCCGGTCTCCTCCTCGAACTCGCGGATGACCGCGTCGTACGGGTGTTCGCCGTGGTCGATGCCGCCGCCGGGCAGGATCCAACGTTTGCCCTTTGGGCCAAGCCAGCGCGCCAGCAGGATCTCGTCGTTGTCGTTGATGCACACCCCATAGGCGGCCACACGCTGCTTCTTCGCCCTCATGCGATCAAGCCTAACTGGCGATCACCCCAGAAAAGTGATATCACTTAGATACTACTTCGATAGGGGGTCCTGGATGAGTGCGACGGTGGAGACGAAGGTGCACATGCCTGCGCCTGTTGTGCGTGAGAAGCACGCGTCTGAGCTGCCCGGCCTGGTGATGTTCTTCGCGGGATTGGTGGTGTGCGCGGTGGGCGTGTGGCTGCTTGTCGACGGAGTCATCAACAAGGCCGCCGACGGGGGCGACCCGTCCGGGGCGATCATCGTGATCATGGTGCTGGTGTTCCTGGCCGGGTCGTTGATCATGAAGGGGCTCTTCACCGTCGCGCCCGGCGAGGCACGCGTGTTGCAGTTCCTCGGCCGTTACGTGGGCACGGTGCGTTCGGACGGTCTGCGGTGGGCGAACCCGCTCACGACGCGGCAGAAGATCTCGACCCGGATCCGCAACCACGAGACGGCGACCCTCAAGGTCAACGACGCGGACGGCAACCCGATCGAGATCGCCGCGGTGGTCGTGTGGCAGGTGGAAGACACTGCGCGCGCACGGTTCGAGGTGGACGACTTCGTGCGGTTCGTCGGCATCCAGACCGAAACCGCCGTGCGTCACATCGCGACCAGCTACCCGTACGACAACCACGAGGAAGCCGGTCTGTCGTTGCGTGAGAACGCGGACGAGATCACTGAGACGCTCGCGATCGAGATCTCCGCACGGGTGCAGTCCGCGGGCGTGAAGGTGATCGAGTCGCGCCTCACGCATCTCGCGTACGCACCGGAGATCGCGCACGCCATGTTGCAGCGGCAGCAGGCGAGCGCGGTCGTGGCGGCACGGACGCGGATCGTGGAAGGCGCCGTGGGCATGGTGGAGCTCGCGCTCGCCAGGCTGGCCGAGCACGACGTCGTGGAGCTCGACGAGGAACGCAAGGCGGCGATGGTGTCGAACCTGCTCGTCGTCCTGTGCGGTGACCGATCCACCCAGCCCGTGGTGAACGCCGGTTCCCTCTACACCTGATGGCTGATCGCAAAAGTGTTCTGCTCAGGCTTGATCCGGCCGTGCACGACGCGTTGAGCAGGTGGGCGAACGACGAGCTGCGCAGCACCAACGCGCAGATCGAGTTCCTGCTGCGGCGTGCGCTGGCGGAGGCGGGCCGGTTGCCGGGCGAGGCGAAGAAGATGCCTCGCCGCGGCAGGCCCCCGAAGAAGCTCGAAGACGAACCAGACGAATAGTGCCCAGACAGATAGTGCTCAGAACTCCGGTGGTGCCTGCAGGTCATGGGCGCGGAACAGCACCGCGTGCTCGACGCCCATGGCCTCGCCGCTCATCGCGAGGAACTTCGGGATGAAGTCGGCGGGGGCGGGATGGTCCGGAAGCGCGGCCAGGTACGCGGCGTGTGCTTCGAGCGAGGCGACGCCGCGGCGCAGCGGGTCACCCGTCACGTCGACACCGTGGGTCGCGCCGGAGCCGGGTAGGCCGGGAACGATGTACCAGCGTGCGGAGTGCGGTTCGAGGCCCTCGTTGTCGACCTGCTCGGGGAAGACCCAGCGGTTGCCCGCGTCGCGGATCGCGTCGAGGGTCGCTAGGCCGGCCGCGCGGTGGTCGGCCTGGTCGAACCCGTAGGGCGTCAAGACCTCGAAGCCGGTGCCGAGCACGGCGTCGGGCTTGAACCGGCGGATCTCCCGGCAGATGTCCCTGCGCAGGTCAAGGCCGTAGACGAGCACGCCGTCCGGGTGTTCGAGGATGGTCAGGTGCTTGACGCCGACGGTGTCGCAGGCGACCCGCTGCTCGGCGGCGCGCAGGCGTGCCGTCTCCTCGGGAGGGTTCGGCATCCCGGCCTCGCCGCGGGTGAGCAGGAGATAGCCGACCTCGATGCCACTCGCGGTCCAGCGAGCGACGGCCGCGGACGTGCCGTACTCCATGTCATCGGGATGCGCGACGACGCAGAGCACCCGTTGGAACGCACCCTCAGGGAAGCCAGGCAATGTCATGCCGGCCATCATTCTCCGCTTTCCACGCTGCCGCAGCCGAGTGCCTGAACAGGCGTTTCACCAGCATGAAACCGCTTCCACGGAGTTCCTCCGTTCGGGGGTGTTTTTGTCCGACTCCCGCAGGCGATCGTGTGCGGCGGGCGCACGGGAACGTGGAGGGGTCTTGTCATTGTTTTCCCGCAAGCGCGCCGGTTTCGGCGTGCTGGGCGTTGCTGTGGTGATCGCGTCGCTGACACCAGCCGGAGGTATCGCTGCCGGCAAAGAGATCTATCTGGACGCTCGTGCGTCGACCGAGCGGCGGGTCGAGGACCTGCTGCGGAGAATGACAGTCGAAGAGAAGATCGGGCAGATGGCGCAGATCCGCGTCGGGAAGCTGCGCGGTGACTGCAACAACGCCAACGGACCGTTGGTCGAGTCCTGCCTGAAGGCAGTGCTGTCGGACGCGCACGTGGGCTCGATCCTGTCCGGTGGCGGTGACGCGCCGCTGGAGAACACGCCCAAGGCGTGGGCCGAGATGAACAACGCGATCCAGCGCTATGCGTTGGAGCACAACAGGTTGAAGATTCCGATCATCTACGGCGCCGATGGCGTGCACGGGCACAACAACGTCATCTCGGCGACGATGTTCCCGCACCAGATCGGTCTCGGCGCGACGTGGAACCCCGCGTTGCAGGAGAAGATCGGTGTGTCCGCGTCGAAGGCGTTGCGCTCGACGGGTGTGTTCTGGAACTTCGCGCCGGTCTCGGACATCGCGCGCGACACGCGTTGGGGCCGTTTCTACGAGACCTACAGCGAGGACTCGTTCCTGGCCGGGCAGCTGGCGGCGGCGAACGTGCGCGGGCAGCAGGCCAAGGTGGACGACACCGCGCAGCTGACCGCGACCGCCAAGCACTTCGCGGGGTACTCGGCGCCCGAGAACGGGCACGACCGCGGTGCCGCGCAGATTCCGATCCGGCAGTTGCAGGACGTCGTGCTGCCGTCGTTCCAGGCGCAGTTCGACGCGGGTGTGAAGACCGTGATGATCAACTCCGGTTCGGTCAACGGTGTGCCGGTGCACGCGTCGAAGTACATGCTGCAGAAGCAGCTGCGTGACCGCATGGGCTTCAAGGGCGTCGCGGTCTCGGACTGGCAGGACATGAAGTACCTGGTGGACCGGCACAAGGTCGCGCCGGACTACAAGACGGCGATCGCGATGAGCGTCAACGCCGGTGTGGACATGGCGATGGAGCCGTCGAACGCGGCCGAGTTCACGTCGCTGCTGCTGGCGAACGTGCGCGACGGTTCCGTGTCGCGGGGGCGGATCGACCAGGCGGTGCGGCGGGTGCTCAAGCTCAAGTTCGATCTCGGGCTGTTCGAGAAGCCGTACGTGGACCCGGCCAAGGCCGACGGCAACGTGGTGAACGCGGATCGGCCTTTGGCGCGTCAGGCTGCCGCCGAGGGCACCGTGCTGCTGAAGAACGACGGCGTGCTGCCGCTTTCGTCGGCCGCCAAGAAGATCGTCGTGACCGGGGAGACCGCGGACGACGTGCGCCGCCAGCTCGGTGGCTGGACCGTCGAATGGCAGGGCGTGCCGGACGACTCGCCGTTGCCGCCGACCGCGACCGTGCTGACCGGTGTTCGTGAGGCTGTTCCTGGCGCGTCCGTTGTGCACGCTCCGACTCAGGCCGCGGCGGTGTCTGAGGCGGCTGGTGCGGACGCGGTCGTCGTCGTCCTGGGTGAGAAGCCCGGTGCGGAGGGTCCTGCCGACACGGAGAACCCGATTCTGACCGCCGAGCAGCAGGCGTGGGTGGACGCGGTGCAGGCGACCGGCAAGCCGGTGGTCGTGGTGCTGCTCACCGCGCGGCCGCAGGTGCTCGGGTCAGCGGCGGACGCGAACGCGCTGGTCGCGGGCTGGTTGCCGGGCAGTGAGGGTGGCCGGGCGATCGCGGACGTGCTGTTCGGCGCGGTGAACCCGAGCGGCAAGCTGCCGGTGTCGTGGCCGAAGGCGCTGGGCGACCCGACGCTGACCTACGACCAGCTGCCGGGGGCGAACACCGCGGCGAACGCCAAGTACGACCCCCTCTACCCGTTCGGGCACGGCCTGTCGTACACCTCGTTCACGACCTCGGGGACCACGGCGTCCGTTGATCGTCGTGACGGCGTGGTGAAGTTCACTGTGGCGAACACCGGTGCGCGCGCTGGCACCGTTGTGGTGCCGGTCTACGTGCGTCAGCCGGCCTCCCCCGTGCTCACGCCAGACGCACGGTTGGTGGGCTTCACTCGCGTGGAACTCGCTGCGGGACAGTCGAAGCAGGTCGAGGTGTCGTTCAAGCTCTCGCAGCTGGCACTGACCGTCGGTGACGTGGACGGCGACGGGCGGCGTGAGGTCGCTCGCGGCAACTACGAGGCCGTGGTGGGTGCCGAGAAGGCCGCCTTCGCGGTGCGCTGAGCTGGCCTGATATCCTTCGTCGTCGTGAACGCGCGGCGCTCCGTCGTGGAGGAGAGCCGGTCTCTGATCGGTGCCGACAAAGCGCGTCACGAACTCCGGTTTCGACAAGAAGGGTGATGTCGCATGGCGAACATCAAGTCCCAGCTCAAGCGGATCAAGACCAACGAGAAGGCTCGCCTTCGCAACAAGTCGGTCAAGTCGTCCCTCAAGACGGCCATCCGCAAGTTCCGCGAGGCTGCCGAGGCCGGTGACAAGGCGAAGGCCCTGGAGCTGCTGCAGGACGCGTCCCGCAAGCTCGACAAGGCCGCCACCAAGGGCGTCATCCACGCCAACCAGGCCGCCAACAAGAAGTCGGCGATGGCCCTGCGCGCGAACGCCCTCGAGGGCTGATCACGCTGTAGAGCTTTGAGAAGGGCCCGCTCCTCGTCGAGCGGGCCCTTTTCGCTGTCTCGGTGGCGCGGTAGGTATTGGGGTCATGGAATCGCTTCCGCGCATCGACTTCGTGGAGTTGCACGACCTCGACGGCACGCCGGCCGCGTTGCGCACGCTGCACACGGAGTCCATCGCGTTCCGGTGCCGATCATCGGATCGTCGACCTGTGCGCGGGGTCGGGCGGGCCGGTGCCTTTGATCCAGCGGCGGCTGCCCGATGAGTGCTGTTCCGTGGACTACGTGTCGTCGTCCGTCGACGCCACCGACTGCGAGGTCGAGGGGACGCGGACGATCTACGGCGCCTTCCACCACTTCCCGCCGGCGCTCGCCCGGCGGATGCCGCAGAACGTCGTCGACACCCGGCAGCCGATGGTCGTCGTGGACACCAAACGGCCGTTTCTCTACGTGCTGCTGTTCCCGTTCCTGACGACGTTGGCCGTGCCGCTGTCGGCGCCGCTCCAGCGCAATCCCCCCTACCGCGCTACCTGCTGCGGCTGGCGCTGACCTACGTCGTGCCGGTGCTGCCGTTCATGATGTTCTTCGACAGCGTCGTGCCCGGCTTCACGGGAGCCCAGTACCTGATCGGGATCCCGCTGCGGTGATCTTTCCTGGGATCAGCGGCGGCTGTGCGCGGCGACGATCCTGAGCACGGCCCGCTCCAGCGCGTAGTCGGCGTCGGCCGCCACGCCCTTCACGTCCGCGTTCAGCCCCGCGACCACCTGCATCGCGTCGGCGAGACCGGACTGGTCCCAGCCGCGGGCCTGGGCCTGCGCCTTCTTGATCTTCCACGGCGGCATGCCGAGCGGGCCGGCCAGGCTGAACGGGTCGGCCCGGCCCACCGCGGACACCCGCGCGACCGTGCGCACCGCGTCCGCCAGCGCGTCCGCGACCAGCACGTGCGGCACACCGAGCTGCATGGCCCAGCGCAACGCCTCCATGGCACCGGCCCGATCACCGGTCACGGCCTTCTCGGCGACCGCGAACCCGGTCACTTCGGCCTTGCCCTGGTGGTAACGGCGGATCTCGTCGACCGTCACCTTGCCGTCGGTGTCCGACACGAGCTGCGACGACGCCGCGGCGAGCTCACGCAGGTTCGTGCCCACTGCGTCGATGAGCGTGGCGACGGCCTCGGAGTCGATCTTGCCGCCCGCCTGCCGCACCTCGTTGCGCACGAACGCCTCGCGCTCAGCGGCCTTGGTGATCTTGGCGCACTCGGTGACCGCGGCACCGGCCTTCTTCAGCTGTCCCGGCAGGTCCTTGGCCGCCTTGCTGCGACCACCGCCCGTGTGCAGGACGACGAGCGTGACGCCGTCCGCGGGCGTCTTGAGGTAGGAGAGCACCGTGTCGGCGACCTCCTTGCCGATGTCCTGCGTGTTCTGCAGAACGATCACGCGACCCTCCGCGAACAGCGACGGGCTCACCAGTTCGGCCAGCTCCGGAGCCGTGAGATCAGTCACCTGCACACGGGTCAGATCGGCGGTCGAATCGACCTTGCGTGCTGCGTCGAGAGCCGCTCGAACAGCACGTTCGACCAGCAACTCCTCCTCGCCGATGACGAGGTGCAGTGACTCCGGTGCGCTCACGCTCCGCATCTTCCCACGTCTCGAATCGTGGACGTCGGTGGCTGAGCAACGGACCGGTGCCGTAGCTTGATGGCCACAACTGAACACCGCTCATCCAGAGGGGCAGAGGGAACGGCCCGACGAAGCCCCGGCAACCGGCGTCAGCGCTATGTGCAGAGCCATGCACAGAGTCATGCGCAGACGATCACGGTGCCAATTCCGACCCGTTCGATTTCGCGGGAAAGATGAGGAGATACCTCGCGATGACTGCTGTCACTGTGCCCACGAGCACCAAGTTCGACCTCGGCCCTGCCCGGGCACTGCTGTGCCGGGAATGTGGGAATGAAACCCCTCTCGCTCCTGAGTACGCCTGTCTCGAGTGTTTCGGGCCGCTGGAAGTGGCCTACGACTTCGGGAAGATCCGGCGCGAGGACATCGAAGCCGGCCCCAGGTCAATCTGGCGCTACCGCGGCCTCCTCCCTGTTCCGTCCACTGTGGAACAGCACCCGAACACCGACCCCGGCGGCACCCGCCTGGTCGAGGCCCACAACCTGGCCAAAGCCCTGGGCGTGCGCAAGATCTGGGTGAAGGACGACACCGGCAACCCCACCCACTCCTTCAAGGACCGCGTGGTCGGCGTCGCGCTCGCCGCGGCCCGCGAACTCGGCTTCAAGGTGCTGGCCTGCCCGTCCACCGGCAACCTGGCGAACGCCGTCGCCGCGGCCGCCGCCCGCGCGGGCTGGAAGTCGGTCGTTCTCGTTCCCTCCAATCTCGAACGCGCCAAGATCCTCATGAGCGCCGTCTACGAAGGCGCCCTGATCGCCGTCGACGGCAACTACGACGACGTGAACCGCCTCGCCCAGGAGCTCGCCGCGGAGAACGAGGACTGGGCGTTCGTGAACGTCAACGTCCGCCCGTACTACGCGGAGGGCTCGAAGACGCTCGGCTACGAGGTCGCCGAACAGCTCGGCTGGCGCCTGCCGGACCAGATCGTCGTGCCGATCGCCTCCGGCTCGCAGCTCACCAAGGTCGACAAGTCGTTCCGCGAACTCGGCCAGCTCGACCTCGTCGAGGCCACCCCGTACAAGGTGTTCGGCGCGCAGGCCACCGGCTGCTCCCCGATCTCCACCGCGTTCAAGGCGGGCCACGACGTCATCCGCCCGGTCCGCCCGGACACCATCGCCCGCTCGCTGGCGATCGGCGCCCCGGCCGACGGCCCCTACGTGCTCGACGCGGTGCGCCGCACCAACGGCGCCATCGAGGACGTGACTGACGAAGAGGTCGTCGAGGGCATCAAGCTCCTCGCCCGCACCGAGGGCATCTTCGCCGAGACCGCCGGCGGCGTGACCGTGGCGACGGCGAAGAAGCTGATCGAGTCGGGCCAGCTCGACCCGGACGCCGAGACCGTGCTGCTGATCACCGGCGACGGCCTCAAGACCCTCGACGCGCTCGGCGACACGATCGGCCCGCGCGCGACGGTCCCGCCGACGGCCGAGGCCGTCATCAAGGCACTGGGTTAATCACCTCCTTCCGGCTCGGGGACGCGCGTGCGTCCCCGAGCCGCGTGGTGCTCGGCCATCACGTTTCTGGCTCGCTCCGATTCCTGGCACGCTCCGATTCCTGGCATGCTCCGGGCGTGGACACGTGCCCTACCTGCTCCGCGCCGCTGACCGGCCGGACCGTCCGCCAGGCTTCGCCTGACGACCCTCTTCGCGCACGGCGCAAAGACATACGTGAGCTACGGCGATGCGAAACGTGCCGCCACGTCGCCTGGCGACCTGAAGGCGACATGGGCCCGTGGTCCGATGGCGGATCGCTCCCTGAACACGACTACGTCTTCGCGACGCTGCGATCGACTCCAGATCGCCCGCCGTGGCCTTCGACACTGCGACTTTGCCTGCCACTGGCCGACAGCCTCCTCGATCACGATCACTGAACACGTTGTCTCACAGGGAGATCCCGTCCGTCTTGACCCAGCCGGTGCGCGGGAAGCGTTGCAGGCCCTCCATGACGTGCGGTCCGACCGGCTGCACGTTCGCGCGCCACGCCACGATCCGTTGCGGCCACGGGGCTTCCGCCTTGAGCACGTTGTAGTGGTAGTCGTTCCAGTCGTGCGGCGTGATCCGCAGGTCGTCGTCGAACACGTACTCCGAGACGAGAGCGAAAGCCTCCTCCGGAGTCGTGGCCTTGGTGGGCGGCAGCACGTGCGTGGCCGTCGCCTTGTGTGTGAGGGCGCGTGTGCCGTCCTCTAGCGTTTCGCAGATGTAGTAACTGAAATCGGGTTTTAGCTCGTCGTGCGGCCACGGCGAAGCCGAGTAGTTCATCTGCCACAGCGCCCACGCGAGCCCTGGCGTGCCACCGGGGATCGGGTAGCGCGCGTTGAACAGCCTGATCCAGACGTCGTCCATCTCTTCTCCTTCGTACGATTCGGTTTCCCGGCAACACCGCCAGGTCTCCGTCCTGGTCCGTGCGCAACACCAGCGCACCTCCCGCCCGCAACATGTCGATCACCTGCGGGCTCGGGTGCCCATACCTGTTGCCCGTGCCGACGCTCACCAGCGCCACTCGCGGCCGCACCGCCTTGAGGAACGCGGGCAACGAGTACCGCGAGCCGTGGTGCGGCACTTTGAGCACCTCGGCCGCGAGGTCCCGCTGCCCCAGCAACGCCGACTGGCCGGCCAGTTCGACATCACCGGTGAGCAGCACGCGGCCCGCTTTCGTGTGGGCTTTGAGCACGAGCGAGTAGTCGTTCACGGTCGTGTTCGCGTCTCCCGGGGTTGGTGGCCGTCGTGGGCCCAGCACCTCCAACTCCAGTCCGGGCAAGGAAAACCGTTCACCTGCCTTCGGTTCCGCGACACGCACGCCGTTCCTGCGGGCCTGCTCGTTGACCTCCCTCCACGCCCATGCGGGCTCCTTGAGCGGGCCTGTTGCCACCGCGCCCACCGCACGCCCGGTGAGCACCGCTTCGAGGCCTCCGACGTGATCCGCGTGGAGGTGCGTGAGCACGACCAGCGGAATCTTCTTGACTCCCAACGTCTTCAGGCACCGGTCGACCGCACCGGGATCGGGCCCGGTGTCGACCACGACCGCGCTGTCGGCGTCGTCCGTCGCGAGGACCAGCGCATCGCCCTGGCCGACGTCGCAACTGACGACCGTCCAGCCGTCCGGCGGCCAGGCCGGCGCGGCGATCTTGAGCGGCACCAGCACGACGAACCCGCCGACGAGCACCGCGACGACCAACGTGCGCGTCTTCTTGAGCCGCAGCAACGTGATGACCACGGCCACCACCGCGGTCAGCGCGAGCGCCCCGATCCAACCCTCGGGCCAGCCGACCGCCGCGCCAGGCACCGTCGCCGCCTGTCGCCCGACCTGGATCAGCCAGGTCACCGCGGGCCCGGCAACGTGGGTGATCAGTTCGGCGGCACCGGGCCAGAACGGCGCGACCACCGCGGTGAGGACACCCAGCACCGTCGCCGGCGCGACCACCGGCCCGGCGACCAGGTTCGCCACCACCGACACCAGGCTCACCTGCCCGGACAGCCCCGCCACCACCGGAGCCGTGGCAAGGCTCGCGGCCGTCGGCACCACGATCGCCTCGGCCAGCCCGTTCGGCACGCCGCGCTGCTTGAGCGCCCGCGCCCACCTCGGCGCAACGAGCACCAACGCCGCCGTCGCCACGACCGACAACGCGAATCCCGGATCGCCGCCCAGTGCCGGGTCGATCAGAACCAGCACGAGCACCGCGGTCGCAAGGCTCGGCACCGCGGACCGCTCCCGGCCCAGCACCAACGCCAGCAGCGCGACGGCACCCATGACCGCGGCCCTCAACACACTGGGCTCTGGCCCGGCCATAACCACGAACCCGACCAGCGCCACCATCGCCGCGATGGCCGCCTGACGTGGCCCGAACCGCCGCAGCAGCAGGTAGACCGCGCCACACACGATGGCGAGGTTCGCGCCGCTCACCGCGAGCAGATGAGCGAGCCCCGCGGTCCGGAACTCATCGACGATGCGCGGCACCATCTGCTCGGTGTCGCCCACCACGAGTGCCGGCAGCAGCCCGGCCTCCTCGTCGTCGAGGACCTTGCTGGCCAGGGCCAGGCCATCGCGGAGTTCGTCCGCCCAGCTCTGCCAGGACGGCGGAGGTCGCGGGTCGATCGGCGGCCCGCGGACCCTCAGCAGTGCCGACGCCAGGTCGCCGCCTCGGGGTGGCGCGAGGGTGCCTTTGACCGTGACCTCCTGGCCTGGCAACAGGTCTCGCCACTTGTCCTTGGGCGCGAACAGCACCAGCTGGGCACCGTTCGCTTCGGCTGTGATCACGACGTTGTCGACGCCCGCCTGGTGGCCGCCGAAGCCCGCGGCGCGGATGCCCTTGGGTCTGGAGGTGAGTTCGACGGTGAGGGTGGTGGCTTTGCCTTCGTTGGCGGCCAGGCGGAATGGGTGGGTTTCGGCTCTTAGGACGTGGCCGCCCACCCACGCTGCCGCTACCGGTCCGGAGATCAGAAGGGCTATCGCGCAGGTTCTGGTCCACCAGGCTCTTCGCCATGCGGCTAGGCCGATGGCTCCTGCGGTCAGGCCGGTGAGGACTGCGGCTTGCCAGCTCAGGAAGAGGCCGGCGATGGAGGTTGTCCAGACTGCGGCTGCTGCGGGGACCAGGCGGAAGTCCTGGGTTATCGGGCGTTTGCGGGCCACCGGGGCCTCTGCCTCCGCTCGCCGGTGGGAGGCCGGGGGTCACGGGTTGGGCTGCCTTGGCGGGGGTGGGGTGGTCGGGGGTCCGGGGCGGGTTGCACGGTGGCGGGGACAGCCGGGCGGAGGCTTGGGCTGGGTTGCACGGTGGCGGGGACAGCCGAGCGGAGGCTTGGGCTGGGTTGCGCGATGGTGGGGACAGCCGGGCGGAGGTCTGGGACGGGTTGCGCGGTGGTGGGGACAGCCGGGCGGAGGTCTGGGACGGGTTGCACGGTGGTGGAGACAGCCGCGCGGAGGCTTGGGACGGGTTGCACGGTGGTGGAGACAGCCGCGCGGAGGCTTGGGACGGGTTGCACGGTGGTGGAGACAGCCGCGCGGAGGCTTGGGACGGGTTGCACGGCGGCGGGGGTGGAGGCAGCCGGGCGGAGGTGATGGGTTGGGCTGTCCTGATGTGGTTGAGGTGCTTGGAGGTGCGGGGTGGGGTGCCGTAGTGCTGCGGCTGCTGGCCGGACGAGAGGGAGTCTGGCGGTGGGGCGATGCCAGGTGGTGTCGACGGTGGGCTGTGGCGCATGGCTGCGGGAGTTGGCGGCCGGTCGGGGTGCGATGGGTCGGGTGATGCGGACGGACCGCATGGAGGGCTCCTGTCGGTGAGCGGGACTGGGCAAAACCGCGAGGGCTGGGCTGGATGAGGCGGGGCCGGACGAGGCTGGGACGGGACGGGATGGGCGGGACGGGGCTGGGCGGGACGGGACGGGGCTGGGCGGGACGGGGCTGGGCGGGCGGGATGAGGCTGGGTTGGCGCCGTGCACAGGTGGGAGAGCGGTTTCTCCGTGACGCGGGCGGTGTGAGCGAGGCGAAGCGGCACGCGGCTGTCGCACGCGGTGGGTGTGGGGCTTAGAGGCGGGGGCTCAGCTAGGGCGGCGGTGGTGGGTGGGTGGGTGGGGGCTGGGTGGTTGCTGCGCATAGGCGGCAGGGCGGCTTTGTTGGGGTGGGCGGGGTGGGGCTTGGTGGTGGGAGCGGGGCTGGCGGGTAGGCGGCTAGTACGTGGCGGATGGCTTTGGTCAGTGGGCGTGGGCGTGGGCGGTGGCGGTGGGTGGTGGTGGTGCGGTGGGTGGGGAAGGCGATGGTCAGCGGGTGTTGGGGGTGGTTGTGGTCGGGTGGGAGGAGGGGTGCAGGGTGGGTTAGGTGGAGGTACTGGGCCTTGGTGCGGTGGTAGAGGGCCAGGGCTGTGGTGGCGAGGGTCATGTGTGCACCAGGTCGGCCAGCTTGGCGAGTTTTGAGTCGCCTATGCCTTCCACTTCGCGGAGTTGGTCCACTGAGGCGAAGGGGCCTTTGCGGGTGCGGTGGTCGACGATGCGCTGGGCTGTCACCGGGCCTACGCCGGGGAGGCTGTCCAGTTCGGTGGCGGTGGCGGCGTTCAGGTCCAACTTGGACGGAACGGCCGCGGCGGCGCCGGCGGGTGGGGGTGGGATGCCGACGGCCAGTTGTTCGCCGTCGGTGAGTTTGCGGGCCAGGTTCAGGTTGTGGAGGTTCGTGTTCGGCTTCACGCCTCCTGCCAGGCGGAGGGCGTCGGCCACGCGGGCGCCTGACGTCACGGTCACCAGGCCTGGGGTGGCCACCTCGCCGATGACGTTCACGACCAGTTCGGGGGCCGGGGCCGAGGTGCTCACCAGGGCCAGGTCCGGGGCGGGTTCGGCGGCTGGGCTCTGCCACCAGCTGCCCAGGCCGATCACGGTGCAGGCGATGGCTATGCCGAAGGCCAGCAGGCCTCGGCGTGGGAGGTGGGGCAGGCGGAAGCGGCGGCGGGGTGGGCCGTGTTCGTCCGAGTCCTCCGAGCGCGCGAAGACCAGGGTCGGGTCGGCTCGCACCTTTTCGGCCAGGGCGGCCAGGCGTTCGCTCGGGCGGTCGTCCGGATGGGGGCGGGGGAACATGCGGGCGACGTTACGGAGCGGGGTGGGTGGGGAGGTGGGGTGAACTCCGGGGCTGTGGATTACTCGCGGGTTGTGGACAGGTCGCGATCACTCGCGCCTCGGAGACGGGGAATTGTCGGGGGTCTATGGGATGCTGTCGGGTCCTCCCGGCAGCACCACCACGCCCAGCACGCCTGGGCCCGTGTGTGCGCCGATCACCGCGCCCACCTCGGAGATCACGCAACCCGTCGAGCCGGGCAGGCGTTCGTCCAGGCGGGTCGCGAGTTCTGCGGCGCGTTCTGGAGCGGCCAGGTGGTGCACGGCCAGGCCGACGGGCCCGTCGCCCGCCGCAGCCGCCGCCAGGTCGACCAGACGGCCGACGGCGCGGCTCATCGTGCGCACCTTCTCCAGCGGCACGATCCGGCCGTCGTCCATGTGCAGCAACGGTTTCACGGCCAGCGCGGTCCCCACCAGAGCCGCCGCCGTACCGATTCGGCCGCCCCGGCGCAGGTGCTCCAGCGTCTCGAGGCAGAAGAACATCCGGGTCTGGCGAGCCGCGGAAGTGGCGGCGTCTTCCACCTCGGCGTGCGAGCGCCCGGCAGCAACGGCCACACACGCGCGCAAGACCGCGAAACCGAGCCCCATGCCCGTAGAGCGCGAGTCCACCACGCGAATACGAGAAGAGTCGATCTCCTCGGCCGCCAGTCGTGCGGCCTCCCACGTCCCGGACAGCTCACGGGAGAGGTGCACGGACACGACCGCATCCGCCGACGACAGCGCCTCGCGATACACGGAGGCCATCTCGCCGGGTGTGGGACGCGATGTGGTCACCCGGCGGTGCTCAGCGAGGGCGCCGGCCAGTTCGAAGGGCCCGAAGTCGACGCCGTCGAGGCGTCCGACACCGTCCACCGCGACGTGCAGCGGCACCACGGTGATCGAATGGCGCTTCGCGAACCCCTCGGGCAGGTATGCCGTGGAGTCGGTGACGATGGTGATGCGCACGAGCGACGAGCCTACGGGGCTCACTCCTCCGAGGGACTCAACGCCACGGACGAGATCAAGGCGGCCATCGCCCCACCCACCAGCTCGTGCCCCTCCCAGCCCCAATGCATGCCGTCCGGATTTCCGGCGCCGGACCGCACGTGCTCCCCGATCACGGCCGGCAGGTCCACCAGCGGCACACCCGCACCTGAGGCCCACCCACGCACAGCGGCAACCGCAGCCGCGTGCCCGCCGTGCACGAACCCGTACGAAGGCGCCCGATGCACCGACGGCACGATCCCGACCGCCGGCATCGTGTACTCCAGATTGCGGATCGACTGCAGCGAGTCGCGCAGATACCGCGCGGTCAACGCAGGAGGCAACGCCACGCGCGCGTAGGGCGCCAACCGAGGCTGAGCCGCCGTGTAGCCCTTGCGCACCCACCGCCGCAACCAGTCCGGCCGCACGTAACGCAGCCCTTCACGCAGGTACGTGGGCAACGGCGAGGGCAACGTGTCCATGCTGCCCACGGCGAACACCAGAACGTCGGTACGAGGCAGCAACGACCAGATCCGCGGATCCCCCGTCAACGCCCACCAGGCGTCCCGGGCCGTCCATCCGAACCCGGCCGCCAGCTCCGCCGAGCCACCCAGGGAAGCGGCACAGATGTTGTGCCACAACCGCGGGTGATCAGCAGGCAGCGGCCCACCGGGGCCGAAGAACGACAGCGAGTCCCCGAGGACGAGCAGTCTCAACGCGTGGTGCCCGCGTTGTACGACGACAGCCGCCAACGGTCGTTGCGCCGCGTGAACACCGTCCAGTGGCAGTTCGAGATGCCACCGAGCTGCGACCAGTTCTCCACCGGCAGGTCGAGCAGCCGCCCGGTCAGAGCGCTGATCAGGCCACCGTGCGCGCACAGCAGGACGGTCTCGGAGAACTCCGCGTCCACCTCGTGAACGACCCGGATGGCCCGCTCGGCCACCTCGACCCGCGACTCACCATCCGGCGGCGTGTAGGTCGGATCGGTGCGCCACACCGTGACCGCACCCGGCCACTCCTGCTCCACCTCGGCCGTGGTCAGACCCTGCCACTTGCCGAGATGGGTCTCCCGCAGCCGCTCGTCGATCCGCAGCGGGACGTCCGCGGACGTCGTGAACACCCGCGCGGTGTCGCGCGCGCGTTGCAGGTCGGAGGCGACCACGATCTCCGGTTCGAACCCGGCGAGCACCGGCACGGCGAACCTGGCCTGGTTCAAGCCGGTCTCGGTGAGCGCCGAGTCCAGATGACCCTGCAGACGACCGGTCGCGTTGTAGTCGGTCTCACCGTGCCGCCACAGCACGAGCCGGCTCAGGGCCATCAGCTACCTCATTCAGCCGTGGAGTCGGCGGGGACGTCCGCTTCGAACTCGATGCGCGGGCAGTCCTTCCACAGCCGCTCCAGGCCGTAGAAGCTGCGCTCCTCGACGTGCTGCACGTGCACCACGACGTCGACGAAGTCCAGCAGCACCCACCGGCCCTCGCGGGCTCCTTCGCGGCGCACCGGCTTCGTACCGGCCTCCCGCAGCTTCTCCTCGATGTTGTCGACGATCGCGCCGACCTGCCGCTCGTTGGGAGCGGACGCGATCACGAACACGTCCGTGATCACGAGCTGGTCGGAGACGTCGAGCACCGTCACGTCGTGCGCCTTCTTGTCGGCCGCTGCGTTCGCCGCGACCAGCGCCAGCCGTCGTGCCTCGTCGGTGGCTGCCACGTCACTCCTCTGACTTCCGGCGGGCGTCGATACGCCCACACGAGTTACTGAGGGTACCGGCGCGCGCCAACGGGTACTTCACACGCACGCATGACGAAGGCCACCTCAGCGCCCTGAGGTGGCCTTCACCTGTGCCGAAGCTTAGATCGGGCGAACCTGCTGGGCCTGCGGCCCCTTCTGGCCCTGACCGACCTCGAACTCGACCTTCTGGTTCTCCTCGAGCGAACGGAAACCCTTGGACTGGATCTCCGAGTAGTGCACGAAGACGTCAGCCGAGCCGTCGTCGGGGGCGATGAAGCCGAAGCCCTTCTCGGCGTTGAACCACTTCACGGTGCCTGTAGCCAAAGTCTTGCCTTCCACGAACCAGCAACAACCCGATGATTGTTGCTCCCCGAGACCACGGATGCACGCAAAATCCACTCGAACGTGGTTACGACTCGGAGTACAAGCCCGTTTTCGCGATGTATTGGACGACCCCGTCGGGGACGAGGTACCAAACGGGTTGACCTGAAGCCGTTCGGGCACGGCAGCCAGTTGACGAAATGGCCATGGCCGGGATCTCCACGCGCGACACAGAACCTGGCGGCAGGTGATGGTCGTCCAGCGTGTAACCCGGACGGGTGACTCCGATGAAGTGGGCCAGCTCGAACGCGTCCGCGGCGCGCTTCCAGGACAGGATCTGCTCCAGCGCGTCGGCGCCGGTGATGAAGAACAGGTCGGCGTCCGGGTACTGCTTCTTCAGGTCTGTGAGCGTGTCCACGGTGTAGGTGGGGCCGCCGCGGTCGATGTCGACCCTGCTGACCGAGAACCGGGGGTTGGAGGCGGTGGCGATGACCGTCATCAGATAGCGGTCCTCCGCCGGTGAGACCTCGCGCGACGCCTTCTGCCAGGGCTGACCCGTCGGCACGAAGATCACGCGGTCCAGGTCGAACCTGGCCTGCACCTCGCTGGCGGCCACCAGGTGGCCGTGGTGGATGGGATCGAACGTGCCACCCATGACGCCGATGCGCATCAAAGCAGCGTAGACCGGCGTGGGGCCGCTCCCGTGGCCCGACGCCGGTCGTGCTGATCACACCGCACGGCCCAGGGGGAGGTCGGGCCGTTCGGGTCGCGGCCCACCCCGAAGCAGAGCCGCGTACTGGAGGAACGCACCCGCCCGTGCCCCATTACGCGGTTCGGCCAAGATTTTTCTCACCAGGCCACTACGAGCTTCAAAGGGCCTCTGACCAGCGATCCCTTGCGGAATTCGACGGGTTCCGCGAGCCGCAGATCGGGCATCCTGCGCAGCAATGTGCCCAGCGCGACCTGCAGTTCCATCCTGGCGAGCTGCGAGCCGAGGCAGAAGTGGATGCCGTGCCCGAACTGCAGGTGCTGGCCCACCTCACGCTCGATGTCCAGCTCCGCGCTGTTGGGGTACATCGACTCGTCGTGGTTCGCCGACGACACGACCACCAGCACGGCGTCGCCCTCCTTCACCAGCGCGTTGCCGACCTGGACGTCCTCGGTCGCGATGCGGGTGAAGCCGGCGCCGCTACCCAGCGGGATGAACCTCAGCAGCTCCTCGATGGCGTTCGGCAGCGTGCCGGGGTCCTCACGCAGGCGCTTCATGGCGTCTGGGTGCTCGAACAGCGTCACAACGCTGTTGGCGAGCATGTTCGCCGTCGTCTCGTGTCCTGCGACCAACAACGTGATGCCGAAACGGACGAGTTCGTCCTCGCTCAGCCGGTCGTCGTTGTCACGCGCGGCAACGAGCGCGCTGATCAGATCGTCCGTGGGGTGCGCACGGCGTTTGCCGACAAGGTCGACGAAGTAGGCGTGCAGCTTCATCATGCCGTGCATCGCCTCTTCAGGCGTGTAGCCGCCGACCGTGGACAGCACCTGGTTCGACCACGTGCGGAAGTCGGCGCGGTCCTCGAACGGCACGCCCAGCAGTTCGCAGATGACCGTAATCGGGAACGGCATGGTGAAGCCCTCGACCAGGTCGCCGGGGTTGTCCAGGCGGTCGAGAAGGTCGTCGGTGATCTGCTGGGCGCGCGGCCGCAGTTCCTCGATCCGCCGCACCGTGAACGCCTTGGACACCAGGCGGCGCATGCGCGAGTGGTCCGCGCCGTCGTGCGTGAGGATGGACCCGCCGGGTGCGATGAGGGGCTGCATCCTCGGCACGTCCTGGTTGACCGTTCGCGCTCGGCTGAACCTCGGGTCGCCCAGGACGAGCTTCGTCTCTTCGTAGGACGTGACGAGCCAGCCCTCGCCGCCGTACGGGTACGTCACGCGCGAGACGGGTTCGTCACGCCGCAGACGTTCATAGGTCGGATCGAGGGCCAGGCCGTCAGGTTCGGAGAACGGGTAGGTGGGAGCCATGTCTCCGAAGGTAGAGCTACGCCTTCGGACGCGTGTGGCCTTCGCCCCACACGACCCATTTCGAGGACGTCAGCTCCGACAGGCCCATCGGTCCGCGTGCATGCAGCTTCTGCGTGGAGATGCCGATCTCCGCGCCCATGCCGAACTCGGCGCCGTCGGTGAACGCCGTGGAGGCGTTGACGAACACGGCCGCCGCGTCCACACGCGTGGTGAACTTCCGTGCTGCCGCGACGTCGTTCGTCACGATGGCCTCGCTGTGGCCGGAGCCGTACGTCGCGATGTGCTTCACCGCGTCGTCGAGAGAGTCGACGACCTTCGCGGCGATGTCGAGGCTCAGGTACTCGGTGCCCCAGTCATCGTCGTTGGCCGGGACGACGTCGGATTGCCGGGCGAACTGTTCGTCGCCGTGGATGATCACGCTCTCCTGCTGCAACGCCTTGGTGATGCGCGGGACGAACTCCGCGGCAACGTCCTTGTGCACCAGGAGGGATTCCGCTGCGTTGCACACGCTCGTGCGTCGAGTCTTGGCGTTGAGGACGATGGCCTCGGCCATGTCGAGGTCCGCGTGCGCGTCAACGTAGACGTGGCAGTTGCCGACGCCGGTCTCGATCGTGGGAACCGTCGCCTGCTCGACGACCGCGTTGATCAGACCCGCGCCACCACGCGGGATCACCAGGTCCACCAGGCCACGCGCGGTGATGAGGTGCGTGACGGACGCGCGGTCGTGGCACGGCAGCAACTGCACGCAGTCGGCCGGCAAGTTCACGCTTTCGAGTGCGTCGCGCAGCACGGCGACGAGCGTGGTGTTGGAGTGCTCGGCGGTCGAGGAGCCCCGCAGCAGTGCGGCGTTGCCCGACTTCAGCGCGAGACCGGCGGCGTCGACCGTGACGTTCGGGCGGGCCTCGTAGACCATGCCGACGACGCCCATCGGGACGCGGACCTGCTTGAGCTCCAGCCCGTTCGGGAGGATGCCGCCGCGCAGCACCTCGCCGACTGGATCGGCCTGTCCCGCAACGGTTTCGAGGCCCTTGGCCACGCCTTCGATCCGAGCTTCGTTCAGCGCGAGCCGGTCCAGGATGCCGTCCGGGAGTCCAGCGGCCTTGCCCGCTTCGAGGTCCTTCTTGTTGGCCTCGATGATCTCCGGCGCGCGCTTGCGGAGCGCGGCGGCCATCTCGTGCAGCGCGGTGTCCTTGCGCTCACGGGTGGCGAGGACGAGTTCGTCGGCGGCGACGCGGGCGCGGCGGGCTGCGGCGTGCACCTGGTCGCGCAGGTCATCAGTCACCTTCACACCTTACGACCTGCGGCTGGATACCCGAGACCGGGTTTCCCACGGCCCGCGAGTTCGTGTCGGTCGTCCGGTCAACCGCTCGCGCCGAATTCGGCGGAGCCCAATTCGGTGCGAGCGATTCGGCCGGACGACCGACTTCCAGACGAACTCGCCGCCGTCTGCGGAGCAGCGGCCAAGGGCATTGTCAGAGCCGCCTGGCATGCTGCTCCACGTGGACGAGATCGCGTTGCGGGAACTGGCCGACGAACGGCTCCGGGCACTGGCGGGCCCGGAGGCGGTGCTGCGCGACGACCAGTGGGCCGCGATCCACGCCCTCGTGGCCGGCCGCCGCAGAGCTCTCGTGGTGCAACGCACCGGCTGGGGCAAGTCGGCTGTCTACTTCATCGCGACGGCGTTGCTGCGTGAGCTCGGCGAGGGGCCCACGGTCATCGTCTCGCCGTTGCTCGCGTTGATGCGCAACCAGGTCGACGCAGCGGCACGAGCAGGCGTGCACGCGGTCACCATCAACTCGGCGAACACCGACGAGTGGGACGCCGTGCAAGAGCAGGTCGCCGCGGGCGACGTCGACGTGCTCCTGGTGAGTCCGGAACGGCTGAACAACCCCGACTTCCGGGACACCGTGCTTCCCTCCCTGACGGCGTCCGCGGGCATGCTCGTCGTCGACGAGGCGCACTGCATCTCGGACTGGGGCCACGACTTCCGCCCGGACTACCGCAGGCTGCGAACGCTGCTGACCGAACTGCCACCGGGCGTCCCGGTGCTGGCGACGACGGCGACGGCCAACGACAGGGTGGTGCACGACGTCACCGAGCAGCTGGGTCTCGGTGCCGACGAGGGCACGCTGGTCCTGCGCGGACCTCTCGACCGCGACAGCCTGCGGTTGAACGTCGCGCTGCTGCCGACCGCCGAGTCCCGCCTGGGCTGGCTCGCGGAACAGCTCACCCGCCTGCCGGGCTCCGGAATCATCTACACGCTCACCGTCGCCGCGGCGGACGACATCGCGGCGTTCCTGTCCGACCGCGGCTTCGCGGTGGCCGCCTACTCGGGCAAGACCGAGCCAGCCGAACGCGAGCGCGCCGAAGAAGACCTCCTGAACAACCGGGTGAAGGCGCTGGTCGCCACCTCCGCCCTCGGCATGGGCTTCGACAAGCCGGACCTGGGCTTCGTGGTCCACGTGGGCGCGCCTTCCTCCCCGATCGCCTACTACCAGCAGATCGGCAGGGCGGGCCGCGGCGTCGAACGCGCCGAGGTGATCCTGCTGCCAGGCCACGAGGACCGGGACATCTGGGCGTACTTCGCGTCCTTGGCCTTCCCCGCCGAGGTGGTGGTGCGACAGGTGCTGTCCGCACTCGACGGGGCGAGCAAACCCCTCTCGACGGCCGCGCTGGAACCGATGGTCGAACTGTCCCGCAGCAGGCTCGAAGTGGTGCTGAAGGTGCTGGACGTCGACGGCGCGGTCCGGCGGGTGCGCGGCGGCTGGGAATCGACCGGACGGCCGTGGGAGTACGACGGCGAACGGTATGCGCGCATCGCGGAAGCGCGTAAGGCCGAACAGCAGGTGATGATCGATTACCAGCGCACGTCGGCCTGCCGGATGAAGTTCCTGCAGGACCAGCTGGACGACCCGACCTCGCACGACTGCGGCCGCTGCGACAACTGCACCGGTGAACGGCTGTCGGTCGAGGTGTCCGAGACCGCGGCAGGTGCGGCTCGCGAACGCCTGCTGCGTCCGGGCCTGGACGTGGCGCCGCGCAAGATGTGGCCGACCGGCATGTCCGCGATCGGCGTGCCGTTGTCCGGCAAGATCCCGCCGGCGGAGATCGCGGCGACAGGCCGGGCACTCGGCCGCCTCACCGACATCGGCTGGGGCACCCGGCTGCGCGACCTGCTCGCCGACGGCGCCGACCGCGAGATCCCGGAGGACGTGTTCGCGGCCTGTGTGAAGGTGCTGACGGCGTGGGGCTGGGACGACCGCCCGGTCGGTGTCGTGACGGTCGGTTCCCGCAGGCGCCCGACGCTGGTCGGCAGCTTCGGCCAGCGGATCGCGTCCATCGGCCGGCTGCCCTTCCTCGGCACGGTGTGGCTCGGCGAGTCGACGCACCGAGCCAACAGCGCGCAACGCCTGGCTGGGCTCGTGCGGGCCGGCGAGACCCCGGACGTGTCCGGTGTGGACGGTCCGGTCCTGCTGATCGACGACCACATCGACACCGGGTGGACGATGACCGTGGCGGCTCGGATGCTCCGGAAGGAGGGGGTGCCCGCGGTGCTGCCGTTCGCGCTGGCCGTGACGAACTGAAACCCTCGCTCGCATTGCGGACCGTCGCCCGGTGCGGTGTGGCACTGTCTTGGCCATGATTCCGGACGTCGTGCGGTTCCGGCAGGCCGATCTTCTCGGCGCCCTGCACCGGAGGTTCGGGCCGGTGGTGCGGATGGGGCCGTACACCTACCTGCTCGGAGCGGAGGCGAATCGGTTCGTGTTCGCCAACTCCGAACTGTTCGAGGTCGAGCGGGCGTTCCAGTCGTTGGTGCCGGTGGACGGGCCCACGTCGTTGATCGTCAGCGACGGTGAGGACCACAAGCGGCGGCGTCGGCTCGTGCAGCCTGCGTTGGTGCATCGGCAGATTGCCAACTACGTGCCGGTCATGCGGGCCAATGCGGAGGAGACGCTCGACGCGTGGCGGCCTGGCCAGACGGTCGACGTCTACCAGGAGTTCCGGCGGGCCATCCGGCGCAGCACGATCCACGCGTTGTTCGGCGAGAAGCTGGCGCAGGACGCGGAGTTCTTCGGGGCGCACCTGCAGGTGCTGATCAACCTGATCGACCGCAACCCGGCGGTGGTCACGTTGCTGCGGACGATGAAGGCACCGGCGTGGCGCAACGCGATGAGGGCGCGCAGGGCTGTTGACGCGCGGGTTTACAAGGCGATCGAGGAGACGCGTCAGGGCGACACGGCTGGAGACGTGCTCACCTCTCTTGTGCAGAGCGATGGGCTGAGTGACCTCGAAGTGCGCGATCAGGTCGTCACGCTGATCGCGGCGGGTTATGAGACGACCAGTGGCGCGATGGCGTGGGCGGTGTTCAACCTGTTGCGGCACAACGGGGTTTGGGAACGTGCGCAGGAGGACGACGACTACCTGGCCAACGTCGTCAACGAGACGTTGAGGCTGTATCCGCCCGCGGTGGTCTCGGCTCGGGTGGCGGCGCAGCCGTTCGAGTTCGCCGGAAAGAAGATCAAGCAGGGCACGTTCCTGCTGTACAGCCCGTACGTCACGCATCGGCTGGCAGAGGTGTGGCCGGATCCGCTGCGGTTCGACCCGGACCGGTGGGAGCGCAAGCCGGCGCCGCACGAGTTCCTGCCGTTCGGTGGTGGGCCGCACCGGTGCATCGGCGCCGGGCTTGCCACGACGGAGCTGACCGTGATGCTGAAGTCGTTGTTGCAGCGGCCGAAGCCTGAGCTGCTCCCCCAGCGCATCACGCCGACCAGCGTCGCCGCGATGCGCCCGAAGCACGGCCTCAGAATCCGAGCAGCAGGGTGACCGTCGAGGCGAGGCAGGCGACGGCGCGGACGTGGTTCCAGAGCGTCCACTTGCGCAGGTACTCGGGCCAGTAGGCGTCGTCGGCCCGTTCGAGGCGGTTGTTCATCGGCACGTTGACGGCCATCGTGAGCACGAAGCAGCCGACGATGTAATGCAGGCCTCCGACGATCCTGCCCTGGAAGACCTCGATGCCGCACAGAACGGCGGTGCCGAGGAACACCAGCAGGAACAACGGGTTCTGAATGCGCACGTTGATCCGGCGCATGACATCGCGGGCCTGCTCGGCGGGCAGATCTGCGAGGCCCGGCATGACGGCGGTGGAGAACGCGAAGAACAGGCCGGCCATCAGGCCGGACGCGGCGACTGCGATCAGCGTGATTATCCCCATGGCGCTCACTTTGTCTGGTCAGCGCCGGACTCTCAATGACATTTCATCGCGCAAGCTTGCTCGTTCGTCCAGACTGGTGGCATGACGGACGCGTTGGGCGAGGCACTGCACCTGCTGCGGATGTCCGGCACCTTCTACTGCCGGAACGAGCTCACCGCGCCGTGGGGGCTGACGATGCCCGACATGGTCGACTGCCTGTGGTTCCACGTGCTCACCAGCGGTCGCTGCGACATCGAGGTCGACGGCGAGATCACGACGCTCGAACCCGGCGACGTGCTGCTCGTACCCGGAGGGCAGGGCCACCGGCTGTTCCACGGTGACGCGGAATCGCCAGTTGTCACGACGTTGCCGCACACGTTCGAAACGGACAACTACGCGATCCTGCGGCACGGCGGTAGCGGTGCCGTGACGCATCTCGTGTGTGGTGCGGTGAAGTTCGACCACCCGGCCGCGAAGCACCTCATCAACGTGTTGCCGCACGTGGTGTACGTGCGGCGCGCCGACGACATGCGCGCCACGATCGACCTGATGGCCGCCGAGGCGAGGAACCTGCGCCCCGGCGGCGAAGCGGTCATCACCAGGCTCGCGGACGTGCTGGTGATCCAGACGATCCGCTCGTGGCTCGCCAACGACCCGGCCGCGCGCACCGGCTGGCTGGGTGCGTTGCAGGACCAGCAGATCGGGCAGGCGCTGGCGTTGATCCACCGCGACCCCGCGCAGCCGTGGACCGTCGAACGCCTCGCGCACCAGACCGCGATGTCCCGCTCGGCGTTCGCGGCGCGGTTCACGGACCTGGTCGGCGAACCGGCGATGCGGTACGTCACGCGGTGGCGCATGCACGTCGCGATGAACCGCCTCAAAGACCGCGACACGACGGTCAGCGAGATCGCACGCGGCCTCGGATACGAGTCGGAGGCCGCGTTCAGCCGTGCGTTCAAACGGATCGTCGGTGTCTCCCCCGGTCAGGCGCGGGCGGGCTGAAGCAGGTCCCAGCGGTTGCCGTAGAGGTCTTCGAACACGGCGACCTTGCCGTAGACCTCCTCGCGCGGCGTCTCCAGGAAGCGCACGCCGAACTCGGTCATGCGCGCGTGGTCGCGGTCGAAGTCGTCGGTGTTGAGGAAGAACCCGACGCGGCCACCGGTCTGGTCACCGACTCGTGCGGACTGCTCGCTCGTGTCAGCCTGTGCCAGCAACAGCGACGCCCCCTCTCCCGCCGACACCACGACCCAGCGCTTGTCACCCTGCGGCGTGTCCTCGACCAGCGTGAACCCGAGTCCCCCCACGTAGAAGCGGATCGCCTCGTCGTAGTCGCGGACCACCAACGTCACCAAACCAACAGATCCCACGCCGATGAGTATCACCTCCCGGGAAGGTCCATCCACACATGGCTGACTCACTCGTACTCCTGCACCCCGGCGGAGCCGACCCATCCGCGTTCGGCCCCCAGTTCGACGCACTCGCCGACTTCGCTTTGCACGCCCCACATCGCGTCGACCAGGCGACTCAGGACCACACCGAGATGGCGCGGGACACCATCGCGTTCCTGGAGAAGACCGGGCCCGCTCACCTGCTCGGGTGCAGCGACGGCGCCACGGTCGCGTTGCTGACCGCCGTGCTCAGACCCGATCTGGTGCAACGGCTCGTGGTCGTGTGCGGCGTTTTCCACCACAACGGCTGGGACCCGGCCACGGAACTCACGCCGATGCACCGCCGCAGTCCCGCACTGACCGAACAGGACCTGGCGAAGCTGAACAACCGAACGCTGGTCATGATCGGCGATGACGACGAGGTGACACTGGAACACGCCACTGCCATGTACCGGGCGCTCCCGAACGCCGAACTGGCCGTCGTTCCCGGCACCTCACACGGCCTGCTGCACGAGAAACCCGCTCTGTGCAACGCGATGATCGTTGACTTCCTGACCAATGAACCAGTTGAGACGTACGCTCCGATTCGTCGCCGTATGTGATTGGGTGCGTCTATGGCGGTTACTTCGGAAACGCATCGACTGCCCGTGCGCACGCTCGTCGCCTCGTCGGCGGGCAACGCAGTTGAATGGTTTGATTGGGGGATCTACACCGCGTTCAGCATCTATTTCGCGACGCAGATCTTCCCCTCCGGCAACGAAACCGCTGCCCTGCTGAGCACGTTCGCCACGTTCGCGCTCGCCTTCTTCTTCCGCCCGCTCGGTGGCTACCTGCTCGGCCGGTTCGCGGACCTCAAAGGCCGCCGCACCGCGATGTTGCTGACGATCGTGTTGATGTCCGGCGGTTCGGTCGTGATCGGCCTGCTGCCGACGTTCGAGCAGGTCGGTTGGCTCTCACCGGCGCTGCTGGTGCTCGCCCGCATCGCGCAGGGCATGGCGCTCGGCGGCGAGGTGTCCAACGCATCGGCGTACCTCGCCGAGATCGCGCCCGCCGCCCATCGCGGCCGGTACTCGTCGTTCTTCTACATCTCGACCGGTGCGGCGGTGCTGATCGCGTCGCTGCTCGGGTTCTTCCTTTCCCGCAACCTCGACAAGGCCGCGATGGCGTCCTACGGCTGGCGCGTGCCGTTCCTGATCGGCGGAGTGCTCGGCCTGATCGGGCTGTGGCTTCGGCGGGCGCTGAAGGAGACCGACCAGTTCGAGGAGAACAAGGCGAAGGCAGAGAGCCTGCGCAATCCGTTGATGATGACGCTCAAGGAACACCCGAAAGCGGTCGGGCAGCTCATCGGCATCACACTGCTCTCGACGCTGAGCTTCTACACGTTCTTCTCGGCACTGACACCGTTCGCGGTGAAGACCAAGGGCGCCAACGACATCGACGTGTTCCTGGCGCTGTCGATCGGAACGATGGTGTTCATCGCACTGCAGTACCCGATGGGCTGGCTCGCCGACCGATACGGCCGCAAACCGCAGATGCTCGTGTGGTCCGGCGCGATGGCCCTGCTGGTGGTACCTCTGTCCAGCCTGGTCAAACCAGGCCTGGCCAACCTGGTCATCGTCTTCTGCGTCGGGCTCGGCCTGTACACGGCGATCACGTCCATCGCGCCCGCGATCATGAGCGAGCTCTTCCCGACCGAGCTGCGCGGACTCGGCATCGGCGCTTGGTACAACCTCACGGTCGCGCTGTTCGGCGGGACCGCACCGCTGGTCATTCAGGCCGTGGGCGGCACGGTCTTCTTCTGGTACGTCGCGGTGGCCGCGGTGATCACGTTCCTGGTCACTCTGACGCTTCCGGAGACAAAGGGTGTTCGGTTGAGCTGAGGCAGAACTCGTTGCCCTCCGGGTCGGCCAGCACGAACCAGATGCCGTCCTGACTCACCACCGACGCACCCAGGCCGACGAGCCGTGCCACCTCTGCCTCGACGTCGTCGCACCACAGATCAACGTGGACGCGGTTCTTCACCGTCTTGGGCTCCGGCACGCGGTTGAAGAAGAACCGCGGCGACCCGTCGAGCAGCACAGACGGGTCGTCCTCGGGATCGTCGATCCCGATGCTGCGCAACCGGGACAGTTCCACGTCGTCGTACGGCGCGATCTCGTGGTCGTCGAGCGCCTCCGCCCAGAACCGGGCGAGCGACGCGGGATGGGCGCAGTCGATGACGACGTCGTGCATCCGGGCCATGCGGCCGAGGTTAGCGGTGCAGCGGCACCAGGTCATCGGCGTGCACGACCTCGCGGCGCTGTTCTTCCGGCAGGTCGTGGGACTTGCGGCCGATCAACGACGGCAGCTCCGCCGAGTCGTAGCCGACCACGCCGCGGGCCACGACGTCGCCCGCCAGGCTGACCAGTTCCACGACGTCACCGGCTTCGAAGTCGCCGTCCACGCCCGTGATTCCGGCTGCCAGCAAGGACCTGCGGCGGCCGACCACGGCGGCGACCGCGCCGTCGTCGAGGTGCAGGCGGCCGTTCGCGTCGGTGGCGTAGCCGAGCCAGAAGCGGCGGGCGGTGAGACGTGAGCCCGTGGCGGCGAAGGCGGTGCCCACGTCGGCCGCGGTCAGCGCTCGGGACGCGTCCGAGGCGCCGGCCAGCAGGACCGGGATGCCCGCGGAGGAGGCCAGCCGTGCGGCGGCCAGCTTCGAGGCCATGCCGCCGGTGCCGAGGCCGGAGGCGCCGGCGGTTCCGGCCTTCACACCGTCCACATCGGACGCGCCGGCCACCTCGGAGATGCGGACAGCACCGGGTTTGCGCGGGTCGCCGGAGTAGAGGGCGTCCACGTCGGACAGCAGGAACAACGCGTCGGCGCCGACCAGGTGCGCTACCAGGGCGGCGAGACGGTCGTTGTCGCCGAAGCGGATTTCCTCGGTGGCAACGGTGTCGTTCTCGTTGACGACCGGCACGGCGCCCAAGGCCAGCAGACGATCGAACGTGCGCTGGGCGTTGCGGTAGTGGGCGCGGCGCACCACGTCGTCGGCGGTCAGCAGGACCTGGCCGACGGTCAGGGCGTAGCGGCCGAACGAGTTCGCGTAGGCGTGCGCCAACGTCAGCTGGCCGACGCTCGCCGCGGCCTGCTGGGTGGCGAGGTCGCGCGGGCGCCGGGAGATCTTCAACGGCGCCAGGCCCGCGGCGATCGCGCCGGACGAGACCAGCACGACCTGGCTGCCCGCGGCGGACCGGGCGGCGAGGGCGTCGACCAGCGCGTCGAGACGTGCCGGGTCGAGTCCGCCCTCGGCCGTCGTCAGAGAAGAAGAACCGACCTTCACCACGATGCGATTCGCCGAAGCGACCGCGTTGCGAGATTGTGAGACCACGGGGGCCGTCACGAGTTACTCCTCGTCGAAGTTGTCGCCGTAGTCGCCGGGAGCGCGCCGGGCCTTCTTCAGGGCCTTGCGGTCGTGGGCGCCGATGCGGTCGTTGCGCTCGAGACGGATGTCCGTGCCACGTCCGGTCATCGTCATCGCGATGCCGGCTGGCGTGGTCGGCTCCCAGTCGAACACCAGGTCGCCGATGGTGACCTGGCAGCCGGGGATGGCGCCCATCTTCACGAGCTTGTCCTCGACACCCAGCCTTTGCAGGCGGTCCGCGAGGTAACCGACGGCTTCGTCGTTGGAGAAGTCGGTCTGGCGGATCCAGCGCTCGGGGCGGTCGCCCTTGACGATGAAGCCACCCTCGACCGAGGGGTCCTCGGTCACGGTGAAGCCCTCGTCGTCCACGGCGGTCGGCCGCAGCACGATTCGGGTCGATTCCTTCTTCGGCTGGGCGGCGCGGTACTCGCGCACCACCTCGGCGAGCTTGAAGGAGAGTTCGCGCAGTCCCTCGCGGGACACCGTCGACACCTCGAAGACCGGCAGGCCGCGGGCCTCGATCTCCGGGCGGACGATGTCGGCCAGGTCCTTGGCGTCCGGGATGTCGATCTTGTTCAGGATCACCACGCGCGGGCGGTCCTCGAAGTTGCCGCCGAGCGACGGGGTGTACTCCGCCAGCTCGTTCTCCAGCGCGTCGATGTCCGCGATCGGGTCGCGGCCGGGCTCGTACGTCGCGCAGTCGACGACGTGGGCGAGCACGGCGGTGCGCTCGATGTGGCGCAGGAAGTCGAGGCCGAGGCCCTTGCCCTGCGACGCGCCGGGGATCAGGCCGGGGACGTCGGCCATCGTGAAGATGGTCTCGCCCGCGGTGATCACGCCGAGGTTCGGCACCAGCGTGGTGAACGGGTAGTCGGCGATCTTCGGCTTCGCGGCGGAGAGCACCGAGATCAGCGACGACTTGCCGGCCGACGGGAAGCCGAGCAGGCCCACGTCCGCGACGGACTTGAGCTCCAGCACCAGGTCACGCGTCTCGCCCGGCTCACCGAGCAACGCGAAACCGGGCGCCTTGCGGGCCTTGGACGCCAGCGAGGCGTTGCCCAGGCCACCACGGCCACCGGCGGCGGCGATCAGCTGGGTGCCTTCGCCGACCAGGTCCGCGATGACGTCGCCGGCCTCGGTCATCACCACGGTGCCGTCGGGCACGCGCAGGATCAGGTCCTCGCCGTTCGCACCGTCGCGGTTCGCTCCCGCGCCGGCCTTGCCGCTGGTGGCGGAGGCGTGCGGGCGGAAGTGGAAGTCCAGCAGGGTGTGCACCTGCGAGTCGACGACGAGCACGACGTTGCCGCCGCTCCCGCCGTTGCCGCCGTCCGGGCCGCCGAGCGGCTTGAACTTCTCGCGATGCACGGAAGCGCAGCCGTTGCCCCCGTTGCCGGCGGCAGCGTGGATCACCACCCGGTCAACAAAACGAGCCACGGAACTACGTCCTCTCAAGAGTCTTGAACAAGCAACGAGGGGCGGTGCCGGATGACCGGTCACTACGCCCCGTCGACCACCTGGTGAAACAAACGAGCGACGTGGCCCGCGCATTCCGCGGGCGCACGTCGCTCGATCGATCGTTCTAACAGTCGTTCAGTCGTGCTGCGGAGCGGTCTTCTCAGACCGCAGCCGGAACCTCGACCGCAACGATGTTGACGGTCTTGCGACCGCGCTTCATACCGAACTCCACCGCACCGGGCAGCAGGGCGAACAGCGTGTCGTCCTTGCCGATGCCGACGCCGACGCCGGGGTGGAACTTGGTGCCGCGCTGGCGGATCAGGATCTCGCCGGCCTTGACGACCTGACCGCCGAACCGCTTCACACCCAGGTACTGGGGGTTGGAGTCACGGCCGTTGCGGGAACTGGACGCACCCTTTTTGTGTGCCATGAGAAGTCAGGTCCTCACTTACCGGTGATGCCGGTGACCTCGACACGGGTCAGCTTCTGCCTGTGACCCTGTCGCTTGTGGTAGCCGGTCTTGTTCTTGAACTTGTGGATGCGAATCTTCGGGCCCTTGGTGTGCTCGACCAGCTTGCCGGTAACCGAGAACTTCGCCAGGGCCGCCGCGTCTGCGGTGACGTCAGTGCCGTCGACCACGAGCAGCGCCTGGAGGGAGATTTCGGTGCCCGGCTCGCCCTCGAGCTTCTCGACCTCGACGATGTCGCCGACAGCGACCTTGTACTGCTTGCCGCCGGTCTTGACGATCGCGTACATCAGGACGGAAGTCTCCTGCTACTCGATGGTGACGGGCCATGCGCCCACCGATCTGCGAAACAGTGTTTCCACTGAAGAACCAGCAGAGGGGGCACACGACAGGACCCGTCGGATGGCGGGCCGTCCACAAGGTTACGGGAGTGGGTACTGCAGTAGCAAACCGGGGTGCCCTGATCGCGTTCCCGCAGGCTGTGCGGTCCCTCACAACGCAAAACCGGGGCCGCCCGCAGGCGACCCCGGTCTCGCGCATTCGCGTCAGTCCTCCTGGACCGGCGGTCCCGCGGGCCGCGACACGGCGCGGCGCCTGCGGGTGGTGGTGACCACCGGAGCGGGCATCTGGACCTCTGGCTGCTTCGGCACCTCGACGACCACCGGAGCGGGCGTCTCGATCGCGAGCGGCGCACCGGCGGCGCGCTTGGCGGCACGACGGCGCGGACGGGCCGCAGGAGTCTCAGCGACGACCGGGGCTGGTTCCTCGGTCACCGCGGGCGTCTCCACGGCTGCGACAGCCTCAGCGACCTCCTCGGCCACCTCTGCGGCCTCTTCCGCGACCTCCTCGGCCGTCTCGGCGACCTCTTCGGCCACCGTCACGGGCTCGACGAGCTCCTCGGCGGCCTCGGTGATCACTTCGGGAGCGGCCTCGGTGACCGGCTCGAGCTCGATCGGCGCCGGGTCCTCGACAGCGTCGACGGTGTCGTCCGGAACGTGACCGTTGAGCGCCTGCTCCTCGACCACGACCGCGTCCACCACCGCTTCGACGGGCGTCTGCGGCTCCTTGTCGCGACGACGACGCCGGCGACGACGTCCGCCGTGACCGTCGTGGTCCTGGTCGGCGGCGACGAACGACTCCGAGGTGTCCTCGGGCTCGCCCGGCTCCACGACCTCGGGCTCGACGGGAGCCTCCGGCGCTTCGACGACGGCCTCGACGACCTCGGCGGCCTGCTCGCCACCACCCTTGTTGCGGCGCGACTTGCGGCCACCGCCCTGAGGCTGCTGCTGGCCGCCACCGTTGCCACCGCCGTGCGAGTGCATGGGCTCGGTGGACACGACGACGCCACGGCCGCGGCAGTGCTCACACGTCTGGCTGAACGCCTCCAGCAGGCCGGTGCCGACCCGCTTGCGGGTCATCTGCACGAGACCCAGCGAGGTGACCTCGGCGACCTGGTGACGCGTGCGGTCGCGGCCGAGGCACTCGGTCAGGCGGCGCAGCACCAGGTCGCGGTTCGACTCCAGGACCATGTCGATGAAGTCGATGACGATGATGCCGCCGATGTCGCGCAGCCGGAGCTGGCGGACGATCTCCTCGGCCGACTCCAGGTTGTTCCTGGTGACGGTCTCCTCGAGGTTGCCGCCGGAACCGGTGAACTTGCCGGTGTTGACGTCGATGACCGTCATCGCCTCGGTGCGGTCGATGATCAGATAGCCACCCGAGGGCAGCCAGACCTTGCGGTCCAGAGCCTTCATCAGCTGCTCGTCGATGCGGTACTCGACGAACGCGTCGTTGTTGCCGACGTGCTTCTTCAGGCGGTCCTGCAGGTCCGGCGCCACGTGGCGGACGTAGGAGTCGATGACCTCCCACGCCTCGTCACCCTGGACGACGAGCTGGGCGAAGTCCTCGGTGAACAGGTCGCGGACGACCTTCACCAGCAGGTCCGGCTCTTCGTAGAGCAGCGTCGGCGCCTTGGTGGAGGTGCTCGCGGACTTCTCCTTGATGACCTTCCACTGAGCCTGCAGACGCGTGACGTCGCGGCCCAGCTCCTCCTCGGCGATGCCCTCGGAGGCCGTGCGGATGATCACGCCGGCGTCCTCGGGGACGACGCGCTTCAGGATGTCCTTGAGGCGCTTGCGCTCGTTGTCCGGCAGCTTGCGGCTGATGCCGGTGGCACCGCCGCCCGGCACGTAGACCAGGAAGCGGCCGGGAAGGCTGATCTGGGTGGTGAGGCGGGCGCCCTTGTGACCGACCGGGTCCTTGGTGACCTGGACGAGCACGGAGTCGCCGCTCGAGAGAGCCTGCTCGATCTTGCGGGACTTGCCCTCGAGACCGGCGGCGTCCCAGTCGACCTCACCGGCGTACAGCACGGCGTTGCGGCCGCGGCCGATGTCGATGAACGCGGCTTCCATGCTCGGCAGCACGTTCTGCACGCGGCCGAGGTAGACGTTGCCCACGATCGAGCCGGAGCCCGACGACGTGACGAAGTGCTCGACCAGCACGCCGTCTTCCAGCACGCCGATCTGGGTGCGGTCGCCGCGCTCGCGGACGACCATCGTGCGGGCCACGGCCTCGCGGCGGGCCAGGAACTCGGCCTCGGTCAGCACCGGGGCACGGCGGCGGCCGGCCTCGCGACCGTCACGACGGCGCTGGCGCTTGGCCTCCAGGCGGGTGGAGCCCCGGATGCTGCGCACCTCGTTCTGCGCGGCCTCGGAGTCGGCCTTGTCGTCCCGCGCGTCACGGGACTCGCGGACGTGCACGACGGTGTTCGGCGGGTCGTCCTCGGAGACCGCTTCCTCGTCCGTGCCGGTCTTGCGACGGCGGCGACGGCGACGGCGGCGGGTCGAGCCCTCGTCACCCTCGTCGTCCGTGTCGTCGGCCTCGGCCTCGGCGCTCTCGGCAGGAGCCTCGGCGTCCTCGGTCTGGGGCTCGTCGGTCTCCTCGGAGTCCGACTCGGCGTCGGTGCCCTTGCCGCGGCCACGGCCACGACGGCCACGGCGACGGCGGCGACGGCCTTCCGCCTCGTCCTCGCCCTCCACCTCGGCGGCGTCGAGCTCGTCCGCGGCGATCTCGCCGACCGACTTCTCGTCGTCGACGACGGCGACGGGCTCCTCCGGCACGGCGAAGACCGGCTGGACCTTCGGCCGTTCGATCGGCTGCGGCGGCATGAACACCGCCGTCGGGGCCGCGAAGAGCGGTGCGAGCGCCGGTGCCTCGAACGCCGGGACCGCGGGGGCCTCGTAGTCCTCGGTGACCTCGCCGGTGACGACGTCGTCCCAGTCCAGCAGCGTCTCCGCCACCTTCAGGGCCACGTCCCGGCTCACGCTCGACTGCGCACTGCGGGCGACCTCACCGAGGTCGGCCAGCGCTGTCATCACGTCCTTGCTGCTGACGTCCAGCAGCTTCGCCAGAGCGTGGACCCGCAACTTGTCCGGCAGGTCCGCCAGTTCAGGGCGTGCGGCAACCACGCCCTGCCCGCCGGTACCACCGGCAGGCTTGTCCTTGTTCGACATGCAGCTCCTCCACCCCCGGGCGCGTCCCGTGAGGACGCGGCCGCGCAGGGGCCTCTCTTGTCTCTCTCCACCGCTGCTCGCGGCGGGAATCCTTGCCTCGCGCGCAGCTGCGTGGCGCCTCTCTGGGCGCACGCTTGCGCAGGTCCCACGACGACGCCACTGGCAGCGTCGCTCCTCCTGTTTGCGTAGCAGGTGTGACGTTCCGGCGCTCCTGCGTCAGGACTCCTTGTCCTGTTGGAGCGGGTCCACCAGCCTGCCTTCGCCGTCGAGCCTTCCCTGCGCCATCCGGGTTGCTCTCGCAGGTACCGGCGGCACGAGATCGGCCACGACACGAAGCGCATTCAGCACGTCGTCGGGTCGGACGGTAGGCGTTACCTGCCGAACGACCGTCATGAGTATCCCACACGGTTGTGACAATGCGGCTTCATCGTGTCCGGCGTCGCTCGAACGGGGTTCGACCAGCGCCGAGACGACGGCGGGCCGCACGTCGATGATCCTTTTGCCGTCCTTGGTGGAACGCTCGACCTCCACCCGCTCCTGCGCGAGGAAGACGCTCACCGCCTCGGCGAGTCTCTCCGGCTCTACGCCGTCGAGTTCGATCCGCCACTCGCTCGCGTCGATGCGCTCGGTGAGGTTGCCACCTCGCGCCTGGACGATGTCGACCACGTCGATGCCCGGTGGCAGGGCCTGGTCGAGCGCGATCCTCAACGCCTCCGGGTCGACCTGGTGGACCACCGACACCTCGACGTACTCCGCCTCGCTGGCGACGCCGGTCGGTGCGGCACCGACCCACGACACCTTCGGGTGAGGGCTGAAGCCCTGCGAGTACGCCATGGGTACGCCGGCTCGGCGCAGCGCGCGCTCGAACGTGCGAGCGATGTCGCGGTGCGAAGTGAAACGCAACCTCCCCCGCTTGGTGTAGCGGAGGCGCAGTTTCTGCACGGCCACGGCCGACGGGTTGTTGGGCAGGTTGCGGCTCAGTGGTGCTCCCCAAGGGTGTTCCGACGGGTGAGCGGTCCCATCGGCGCAGGCTGTTCGTCCGGTAGGACGGTACCGTGAACCCGATTCAGAACGTTCAGCTTGTCTAGATCGTTGCGCGTGGCTACGGTCCGGCTGACTGGACGCCTTGCCAACCTGGAGGTCCCTGGTGCCTCTGCTCCACCGCGCACGGGCAGTGGCGATGAGCGCGCTGCTCGCGGCCGGGTGTTTGGCGGTGGCCATGCCCGCCGGTGCGGAGCCGCACGTCCAGACGTGCATCCAGCCGGGTCCGCTGTTGCGCTACCTCGTGGTGTTCTCGCAGCTCACGACCCCTGAAGTGGCGAACGCGGAGATCGCGGGGGCCTGTGGCACGGCGACCGTCTACTACCCCGAGATCGGGGTCGCGGTGGCCACGTCGCCGGACCCGTCGTTCCTCAAGCTGATCGGCCCGCAGCGCGCGTACAGCGCCCAGGCCGAGAGCCTCGCCAAGCAGGCGGTGAAGCGCAAGAAGGACGACACCGAACTGTTCCGCCCGTCCGGCGCCCGGTCCGGCGAGCAGTGGGACATGGATCTCATCAAGGCCCCGGCCGCGCACGAGATCAGCACGGGCTCGAAGTCCGTGGTCGTGGGCGTGCTGGACTCCGGCGTCGACGCCCGCCACCCCGACCTGGCAGGGGCGCTGGCACCCGAACTGTCCGCCGGCTGTTTGAGCGGCAAGCCCGACACGTCCCCCTCTGCGTGGATCCCGACGACCTCCGCGCACGGCACGCACGTCGCCGGCACCATCGCCGCCGCGGACGACGGCCGGGGCATCACGGGCGTAGCACCGGGCGTGCGCATCGCGTCCGTGAAGGTCGTCGACGACGACGGCTTCATCTACCCCGAGTACGCGGTGTGCGGCTTCATGTGGGCCGCCGCGCAGGGTATGACCATCACCAACAACAGCTACTTCATCGACCCGTACCTGTTCACGTGCCAGAGCGAGCCCGGTCAGCGCGTGATCTACGAGGCCGTGCGTCGTGCCGTCGACTACGCCACCTCTCGCAACGTGCTGACGGTCGCGGCCGCCGGCAACAACGCGGCGGACCTGTCCCGGCCGGGACGCGATTCGCTGTCGCCGACGAACGGCGACGCGCAAACCCGTCCGGTCGACTCGACCTGCGTGGTCCTGCCGGCGCAACTCAAGAACGTCGTCGGCGTGTCGTCCGTCGAGTCGACCAAGACCAAGGCCGGGTACAGCTCGTACGGGCTGGGTGCGATCGACGTGACGGCGCCCGGTGGTGACACCCGGACACCCACGGGTTGTGTGCTCTCCACCGTGCCGTCCGGCTACGACTACTCGTGTGGCACCTCGATGGCGACACCGCACGTGGCCGGTGTGGCAGCGTTGATCGCGTCGACGCACCCCGAGACGGACGCGGTGTCGCTGGGTCGCATGCTGAACGCCCAGGCAGAGACCCTCGCGTGCCCCGCCGACTACGACCTCAACGGAACCGGCGTGCAGGACGCGTTCTGCACGGGCTACTCCGAGTACAACTCCTTCTACGGCCACGGCCTCGTGGACGCGTTGGCCGCCGTCACCAAGTGATCGTCAACGCCTGCCTGCGCGACGGGCGCGGCGGGAGTCCGACCGCGGTTGTGCGGGACGGCGACTTCACCGACGCCGAACGCCAGACGGTGCCAGGGCGATGTGGAACCTCGCACGCCGTCTTCGTCGGACCGGGCAACGCGCTGAGGTTCTTCACCTCGGAGGGTGAATTGCCGGGCTGCGGACACGGCACCGTTGCGGCGCTGGCCGTTCTGGCCGCCGGTGGTGGCGAGGAGTTCACGCTTCGGGCCGGTGGCCGGACGTTCCGCGGCACGGCGAGGCGCGTTCCTGGTGGCGTGGAAGGCGTCTTCGATCCTGGTCCGGTGCAGGTCAGGGCCGCGACGACGGCCGAACGGGATGCCGTCGTGGCGGCGTTGGGCGCGGGCGGCATGTGCGTGGTCGCGACGCTCGGGCGGCCGCGGATGCTCGTCGAGCTGTCCGACGGACTTGCGGCTCTGACGCCGGATTTTCGCCGGTTGCGGGCGGCGACCGACGAGTTCGGCCTGCTGGGGTGCTACGTCTACAGCCCTGAGGCTGACGGAAGGTACGCGGCGCGGATGTTCGCACCGTCCATCGGCGTGCCCGAGGACATCGCGAACGCCAACAGCACGGCGTGTCTCGCGGCTCATCTGGCCGCGGACATCGCCGTCGACATGGGTGACTCGCTGGGCCGGCCCGCCACCATCACGGCCACGGCCTCAGGACCGGGCGTGCTGGTGGGCGGGCTGGCAACCGTTGTGGCCTGAGCAAGCCCTACGGCGTGAGCGCGGAGTTCTTCACCGGTGAACCGACGCCGACCGGCGAGATCGGCAGCAGCGTCCGACCGGTCGGACCCACCTCGATGTCCGTGCCCATCGCCGGGCAGACACCGCAGTCGAAGCACGGGGTCCAGCGGCAGTCGTCCTGCTCGCGCTCGTCCAGCGCGTCCTGCCAGTCGGCCCAGAGCCATTCCTTGTCGAGGCCGGAGTCGAGGTGGTCCCAGGGCAGGACCTCCAGCTCCTCACGCTCGCGGGTGGTGAACCAGGCGAGGTCGACACCGAGCGGCTCCAGCGCTTCCGCTGCCTTGGTGGTCCAGCGGTCGTAGGAGAAGTGCTCGCTCCAGCCGTCGAACCGGCCGCCGTCGCGCCACACGGCCTCGATGACCTTGCCGATACGGCGGTCACCTCGGCTGAGCAGGCCTTCGATGAGGCTCGGCTTGCCGTCGTGATAGCGCATGCCGATGTTGCGGCCGAGGCTGCGGTCCGAGTTCACGGCCTCGCGGAGCTTGCGCAACCGGTCGTCGACCGTGTCCGGGTCGCACTGCGCGGCCCACTGGAACGGCGTGTGCGGCTTGGGCACGAAACCGCCGATCGAGATGGTGCAGCGGACGTCGTTGCGTCCGCTCGCCTGCCGGCCCGCGCGGATGACGTTCTTCGCCATCTCCGCGATCTGCAGGACGTCCTCGTCCTCCTCGGTGGGCAGGCCGCACATGAAGTACAGCTTCACCTGCCGCCAGCCGTTGGAGAACGCGGCCGACACCGTCCGGATGAGGTCCTCTTCGGACACCATCTTGTTGATGACGCGCCGCATCCGCTCGCTGCCGCCCTCGGGCGCGAAGGTCAGGCCCGAGCGCCTTCCGTTGCGGGACAGCTCGTTCGCGAGGTCGATGTTGAACGCGTCGACGCGCGTGCTGGGCAGGCTCAAGCCCGTGTTCGTGCCCTCGTAGCGGTCCGCGAGACCCTTGGTGATCTCGGCGATCTCGCTGTGGTCGGCACTCGACAGCGACAGCAGGCCGACCTCTTCGAAGCCGGTCGCCTCCAGTCCCTTCTGGACCATGGCGCCGATGCCCTCGATGGACCGCTCGCGCACCGGCCGGGTGATCATGCCCGCCTGGCAGAACCGGCAGCCGCGCGTGCAGCCGCGGAAGATCTCGACGCTCATCCGCTCGTGCACGCTCTCGGCGAGAGGCACCAGCGGCTGCTTCGGGTACGGCCACGCGTCGAGGTCCATCGTGGTCCGCTTGAACACGCGGAACGGCACGCGGTCGCGGTTCGGCACAACGCGCTGGATGCGGCCGTCCGGCAGGTACTCGACGTCGTAGAAGCGCGGGATGTACACGCCACCGGTCTCGGCGAGCCTGGTCAGCACCTCGTCGCGGCCGCCAGGGCAGCCTTCGGCCTTCCAGGTCCTCACGATCTCGGTGATCTCGAGGACGGCCTCTTCACCGTCGCCGAGCACCGCCGCGTCCACGAAGTCCGCGATGGGCTCCGGGTTGAACGCCGCGTGCCCGCCGGCGACCACGATGGGGTGCTCTTCGGTGCGGTCCGCCGCGTGCAGCGGGATGCCCGCGAGGTCCAGCGCCGTGAGCATGTTCGTGTAGCCCAGCTCCGTGGCGAAGCTGATGCCGAACAGGTCGAACGCCTTGACCGGCCGGTGCCCGTCCACCGTGAACTGCGGAACCTCGTGCTCACGCATGAGCGCTTCGAGGTCCGGCCACACGGCGTACGTGCGCTCGGCGAGCACGTCAGGCAGCTCGTTGAGGATTTCGTAAAGGATCATGACACCCTGGTTGGGCAGCCCGACCTCGTACGCGTCGGGGTACATCAAAGCCCAGCGCACGGACGCCGCGTCCCAGTCCTTGACGGTCGCGTTGAGCTCCCCGCCGACGTACTGCACCGGCTTCGAGATCCGCGGCAGCAGTGGCTCCAACCTGGGGAAAACAGACTCGACACTCACACGACCAGAGTAACGGCCCTCACGGTGCCCGCCGAATCGCGTGCCAGAACCGGTGGGTTCAGTCCAGCAACAACTTGCCCAGTCGCCGCGCCGCCACCACCGTTCCGACGGCCGCCATCACCGCGAAGTAGGCGACGTGACCGAGCATGCCCCAGCCGACAACGCCCAGCGTGAGCCCGCGCATGAGCTCGATCGCGTGGTAGAGCGGCGTCCACGACACCACCGCCTGCAACCAGCCCGGGTAGACCGACAGCGGGTAGAACGTGGTCGAGAACAGGAACAGCGGCAGCACCGCCAGCTGCACGAGGTCGAAGTCCTGCCACGACCGCATGAACGTCGTCGCCGCCATGCCCACCGCGGCGAACGCGAACGCCACCAGCAACGCCGTCGGCAGCGCGAGCAACGCCCACGGCGAGACGATCAGCCCCATGCCGAGCATCACGCCGAGGAACCCCGCCGAGTACAGCCCGCCGCGCAACAACGCCCAGGCGATCTCGCCCATCGCGATGTCCATCGGCCCCATCGGCGTCGTGAGCATCGCGTCGTACAGCTTCACGTACTTGAACTTGAAGAACACGTTGAACGTCGCGTCGTACACCGCCCCGTTCATCGCGGACGCCGCCAGCAGCGCGGGCGCCACGAACGCCGCATAACTGATAGGCCGCCCGTCCGGCCCGGCCACCGCGCTCACCATCTGCCCGAACCCGAGCCCCAGCGACCACAGGAACAACACGGGCTCGAACGCCCCGCCGACGAGCACGAACCAGGCCCGCCGGTTCACCAGCGCGGCCCGTTCCACGAGCATGCTGGCCCGGCCGCCGTACAACCCGGGCGGAATCACGCGCCACAACAGCCCCACGCTGGCAGGCGCCGAATTCGTCCGATCAAGGGTCTGAGTCATACGGCCAGCCTTCGGTGGAAGAACTTCACGCCGAGCGCGATGCCGCCGGCCGTCAACGCGACGAGGTACGCGATGTGCCCCAACGCCGGTAAGAGGTCCATCGTCCCGAAGGCCGCACCTCTCGCGAGCTCGATGCCGTGCCACGCCGGCGTCAGCCACACCACCGGCAACAACCACGACGGCAACTGGCTGACCGGGAAGAACGCCCCGGTGAACAACGTCATCGGCATCAACACGAACCGAAAAATGGTCGTGAAACTGTCCGGCTTGTCCAACGTGGAGCTGTACGCGACCAACGGCGCGCTGAACGCCAGCCCGGCCAACGTCGCAAACGGAATGGCCAGCAGCATCCCCGGCCCCACCACCGCACCCAGCACCGCCGCGATGCCCACGAACACCGCCGCCCGTGCGAACAGCTGCGATCCGATCCACAACGTCTGTCCGTAAAGCACCTGCGCGGGGGTGATCGGCGTGGCCACCATCCCGATGTACGTCTTCTGCCACAGGAACGCCGACATGATCGCGTACGTCGACTCGAACGTGGCCCCTTGCAACGCCGTGACCACCACCAACGCCGGTGCGAGGTACTGCAGGTACGGCACGCCACCGATCAACGCGGTCGACTGCACCTGCGACCCGAACCCCAGCCCCAGCGCCACCAGGAACAACACCGGCGTCAAGAAACTCGACACCGCCGTGGCCCGCCAGTTGCGCCGGTACCACAACCAATGCTTCTCAAAGCCGAACCAGGAGGCCCTCAGCGTCTGCATCAGTCCACCAACGTCCGACCCGTGAGCCGGAGGAACACGTCCTCCAGCGAACTGCGCCGCACCAAACTCTGCACCGGCTGCACCCCTTGCTCGTGCACCAAGTTCAGCGTGTGCTCGCCATCCTGCGTGTAAAGCAACAGCCGATCCGGCAACACCTCGACCCGTTCGGCGAACCGCTCCAGATCCGGCTTCGCCGCCCCAGGCTGGAACCGCAACTCCAGCACTTCCCGCGTCGAGTACCGACTGATCAACTCACTGGGCGACCCCTCAGCCGCGATCCGCCCGCCGTCCATCACCACCAGCCGGTCGCACAGCTGCTCGGCCTCGTCCATGTAGTGGGTCGTGATGATCAGCGTGACGCCGTCCTGCTTCAACCGGAACAGCCTGTCCCACAACAGATGCCGAGCCTGCGGATCCAGCCCTGTAGTGGGTTCGTCCAACAGCAGCAACTCCGGATCGTTCACCAACGACCGGGCAATCGTCAGCCGCCGCTTCATCCCTCCGGACAACGGCTCGACCTCGTGGTCCGCCCGATCCGTGAGCTGCGCGAACTCCAGCAACTCGGCGGCCTTCTCGCGACACCGCTGCCGCGACATCCCGAAGTACCTTCCGTAAATCTGCAGGTTCTGCCGAACCGTCAACTCCGTGTCCAGGTTGTCCAGCTGCGGCACCACCCCGAGCCGCGCGCGAATCTTCGGCCCGTCCCGCTCCGGATCCATGCCGAGAACCTTGAGCTCCCCACCCGTCCGCCCGGACACGCACGAGATCATCCGCATGGTCGACGACTTCCCAGCCCCGTTGGGCCCCAGAAACCCGAACGCCTCCCCCTTGCGCACCTCGACATCGATGCCACGAACGGCCTCAAACGTCCCAAAATGCTTGGTCAGCGCCTTGGCCTCAACGAGGTTCTCCACCCGCCCGACGATAACGACCAGGTCTGACAATTCTCGACGCAATTACGATCGCCCCATGCCAGAGATCGAACTGCGATGGCTGTCCGAAGCCACCGACCAGCTGCGCACCGAGATCCACACCGTCGTCCACGACGTAGTGGCGGCAGGCGGCGCCGTCGGCTACCACGAGCCCCCGACGCTGGACCGCATCTCGTCCTGGCTCGACAACGTCCTCAAACAGGTCCGCGACAACAACGCGGCCTTCGCGGCGGTGTCCGTCGACAACGTGGTCCGAGCCGTCGGCCTGTGGCGACGCGGCGGAACCGCCGTCTTCCAGCACCGCGCGGAAATCCAGCAGATCATGGCCCATCCCTCAGCACGCGGCCTGGGACTGGGCCAGCGAGTGGTGCGGGGCTTGGTGAACAACGCCCGCGAGGCAGGCATCGAAATCTTGATGCTCGGCGTGCGCGGCAACAACCACGGCGCAATCGAACTCTACGAAGCCATCGGCTTCCGCGAATGCGGCCGCATGCCCAACGCCATCGCCGTGGGAACGGACCGCTGGGACGACGTGACGATGTACCTGCCACTCGGCTACCCGGAGGGCACAACCCTCAACGGCGCAAAGCCAGGCGGCCTGGGCTCAAGCCCCCGCCGGACAAGCAATTAGCGAGCGTTTCCGGCGGGGTGGTCCCGTCACGAGTCGTGCCACAGCACTGCTTGTGACGGGACCACCCACCCGAACCGCACCACCTACGCAACGCGCCGCCGCCCAAAGCAACTGGCGTGCCATCAACCCGCGTGTGGCGTGGGGCTGGTCTTTGATCAGATTGGCGGGGTCCGGGGCGGAGCCCCGAAATCCCTAGACAGGAACGACCGGTGCCAACCCGACCACCGCACAAGCCCGCGATCAATCAGAGGTTCGGGAACCAGATCTTGATCTCGCGCTCAGCCGACTCCGCCGAGTCCGACCCGTGCACCAGGTTGTACTGGACCTCAAGCCCGAAGTCCCCGCGAATCGTGCCCGGCGTCGCCTTCTCGACCGGGTCGGTCCCACCGGCCAGCTGACGGAACGCCGGAATCGCGCGAGTCCCCTCAACGACGATCGCGACCAGCGGCCCACCGGTGATGAAGTCCACCAGGTCGGCGTAGAACGACTTGCCATCGTGCTCCGCGTAGTGCTGCTCAGCAGTCGCGCGGTCAGCGGTGCGCAGCTCCAGAGCAGCGAGCTTGAGCCCCTTGCGCTCGATCCGGGCGATCACCTCGCCAACGAGACCACGCTCAACGCCATCGGGCTTAACCAGAACCAGGGTGCGCTCGGACACGACGGTGTGACTCCTCAAAACAGGTCAAACAGGTACGGGAAGTGGCGACAGAGTATCGAACGCCACAGCTGCCACAGTTCGCACTAGTGCACGAGCACCGGCTGAGCGTCGTCGCGAGCGACCGCGACCTGCCGCAGCACGAACACCGCCAGCCCCAACGCCACCGCGACAAGCACCGCGGAGATCCAGAACGCCAGGTGGAAGCCCGACGTCAACGCCTCCAACCGGCCTACACCAGACGCCACCAGCGACGACGTGTACGCGGTCGAGGTAGTGGCCAGCACAGCCAACCCCAGCGCCCCACCGACCTGCGCGGTCGTGTTGACCAGCCCGGACGCCAGCCCGGCCTCGTCGGGAGAAGCCCCGGACATCGCCAGCGTCATCAACGCCGGGAACGACAGGCCGAGGCCGATGCCCAGCGGCGCCACGGCGGGCAGGATGTGCGCGACGTACGAGCCGTCCACCGGCACCTGCGTGAACACCACCATGCCGACGAGCATGAACAGCAGGCCCACGATCAGCATGTTCCGCTCGCCGAACCGCGAGTTCAGCCGGGCCGACAGCGACACCGAGAACACCGCGATCGCGCCGGCGACGGGCATGAACGCCAGACCGATCTGCAACGGCGTGTACTGCAACACGAGTTGCATGTAGAGCGTGCCGAGGAAGAACAGTCCGAACATGCCGGCGACCATGGAGATCTGCACGAGGTTCGCGCCGGTCACGTTGCGGGAGCGGAACACCCGCAACGGCAGCAACGGCTTCGCGGCAGTCCGTTGCCGCCACACAAAACCAACCAGCAGCGCCACCGCAACAGCCCCGAGCCCCAACGTGTGCACGGAGCCGAAGCCGTAGTGCTCAGCCTTGACGATCGTGTACACACCGAGCATCACCGAGGCGACGATCAGCAGTGCCCCAAGCACATCCGCGCCTTCACGCAAGCCAAGACCAACCGAGTCGGGCACCAGGCGCACGGCCGCGATGGCCGCCACGATGCCGATCGGGATGTTCACGAAGAAGATCCAGTGCCACGACATGGCGTCGGTCAGCACGCCGCCGAGCAGCAGGCCGAGGGACGCGCCCGCCGCCGCGACGAAGCTGAACACGCCGATGGCGCGGCGCTGTTCGTCGGGCTTCGGGAACATCGTCACGACCATGCCGAGCGTGACGGACGTGGCCAGGGCACCGCCGGCGCCCTGGACGAAGCGAGAGACGATCAGCATCTCGGAGCTGAACGACACCCCGCACAGCAGCGAGGCGACGGTGAAGACGCCGAGGCCGATCAGGAACACCTTCTTGTGCCCGATCAGGTCGCCGAGGCGTCCGGCGAGCAGCAGCAGACCGCCGTAGGCGATCAGGTACGCGTTCACGACCCAGGCCAACCCGGCCTGGCCGAACTTGAGGTCTTCTTCGATCGCGGGCAGCGCGACGTTCACGATCGTCTGGTCCAGCACGATCATCAACATCCCTGCGCACAGCACGATCAGCGCGAGCCAGCGCGAATCCGTCTTCGGTCCCCCTGAGTCCATAAGAGGAACCGTAGCAGATGGTTTTGTACGGGACTATCTTTTATCCAACGGCATGACGCAGAGCACGCTTGCGCGGCGGCTTCTCGCACGGCATGGGCGTGCTCAGCCGGCCTTCCATCAGCCTCGTCAGGCCATTGACCAGGCCATCTCGCTCGTCGTCCGGCAGTGACCCCAGGACGCTCTCGTAGACATCGACCACGACCTGATCGCCCTTCGCGACCATCTCGCGACCCAGTTCGGTCACGACGACAACGCGCGCACGACGATCCACGGCAGACGGCTTGCGCTCGGCGTAACCAGCGGCTTCGAGCGCGTCCAGCGTCACGACCATCGTGGTCTTGTCGATGCTGGCCATCTCGGCGATCTCGGACTGCGTGCGGTCCGCGTCCAAGGCGCTGGACAGCACGCAGCGGGCTCGCGGAGTCAGTCCGATCTCCGCGAGCCTCGCCGTCAGCTCGGTCTCCAGCGCGTGTCCCGTCAGATGCAGCAGCATCATCAGGTCAGTACACCTCGTCGTGCCCATGAGCACTACGGTACCAAACTAATCTTGAACAAAACTATTTCTCTACGGAACTATCGCTCCAGCACGACGACCGAACGCGCGGCTCCTGCCTTCTTCTCCCTGGTCAGCGGCTTCCAGTCACCGGCGGGCAGCGCGACCGCCTGGTCCGTCGGGTACGGGTTGATCACCACGACCAGGCCGCGCCGGGCCGGGTCCACGTCCAGCCCGACCGTGTCGTCGACGTGCATGACGATCACTCCGGACGCCGCGGCCGGGAACGACACCTTCTGCTGCACCAGGTCCGCGTTGCCGAGGGAGAACAGCGGCGACGACTGGCGGATCCGCAGCAGCTCCAGGGTCGCGTCCAGCGCGGCCTTCATGTCCGCGGACGAGGGCTTCGCCATGCCCAGCAACGGCTTCGCGTACGGCCATTTCGACTCGTTGTCGGCCTTGGGCGGCAACCCGCGACCGAATCCGTTGTCGCGCAACGACGGGTCGTAGGCGTTGAACCAGTCACCCGAGTCGTAACTGTTGCGGTCCAACGACTTCGATCGCAGGAACTCGGTGCCCGCGTGCACGAACGGCCGCCCCTGCCCGAGCAACGCCGGTGCCAGCGCCACGGTCTGCATCTTCACGCGATCCGCGGCGGACGTCTCAGGCTTCAGCTTGTAGGTCAACGCATCGAACAACGTCTCGTTGTCGTGCGCGTCGACGTACGTGATCGCCTCCAACGGCTGACCGGTGTACCCGGCGGCAGAGCCGTTGTACTTCACGTCCCGTCCGGAAACCACCGGCCCGGCCGTCGAGCGGAACTGGTACGAGGCCATGTTGCCCGCCATGCCCAGCTTCACCAGGTCGCTGTAGTTCTCCAGCCGCGCGGCCACGTCACCGTTCGCGGGCGAGGAGTTCACGTCACCGGCCAGACCAGAGCCGATGCCCTGCACGCGCGGGTCGTCGTCGAACGGCCCGCCGCCACGAACGGCATCGCGCAACCTGTCGCTGAACGTGCCGACACCCGTGCCGGCCATGTTCGCCTGCGTCGCCTGCTCGAACCGGGCGTTGCCGGCGACCTCGCCGAAGTCCCAGCCCTCGCCGTAGACGCCGATCTTGCGCCCGTCCACGCCGTCCTTCTCCACGGTCAGCGCGTCCAGAGCCGCCCGCACCGCGAGGATGTTCGCCTTCGGGTGGTGGCCCATCAGGTCGAACCGGAACCCGTCGATCTTGTAGTTGCGCGCCCAGCGCACCACGGAGTCCACGACGAGCTTGCCCATCATGGCGTTCTCGGTCGCGGTGTTCGCGCAGCAGGTGGAGTTCGCGACCGAGCCGTCGAGGTTGAGCCGCTGGTAGTAGCCGGGTACGACCTTGTCGAGCACGGACGTCGGTGCGTCACCGAACGCCGCCGTGTGGTTGTAGACGACATCCACCACCACGCGGTTGCCGTTGTCGTGCAACGACTTCACCATCTCGCGGTACTGCTTCGAGCGCGCCACACCGTTCTGCGCGTCCGCCGTGGCGTACGAGCCCTCGGGCACGTCGTAGTGGAACGGGTCGTAACCCCAGTTGAAGCCATCACGACCGGCCACCGCACCGACACAAGCCTGCTGCTGGTCCGAGTCCGCCGGCAGCGACGCCAGGTCACACGCGGGCGTGGCCTGGTCAGAGCGCTTCTCCGGGATCGTCGCGATGTCGAACGTCGGCAGCAGGTGCACGGTGTCCATGCCCGCGGCGGCCAACGTCTTGAGGTGCTTCATGCCCGTCGAATCCCGGTGCGTGAACGCCTTGTAGGTGCCGCGATCAGCAGCAGGCACCGACTGGTCGTTGATCGAGAAGTCGCGCACGTGCAGTTCGGTGATCGCGCTGCCCATCCCGCGAGCGACGTCCTTCGACCACCCCGCGGGCATGGACTTGCCGTCCTTGAGGTCAGCGAACTGCGAGTGCGTCGAGTTCACCGAAAGCGCGACGGAGTACGGGTCTGTGACCACGACCGTGCGCTGCCAGTTGGTGATCTCGAACTGGTAGTACTTGTTCTTCCAGTTGCCCGCGCCGGACCACGAGCCCGAGGCGTCGTCGCGCTTGAGCTGCACGATCTTCTTCGGCTCACCCGAAGGTTCGTCGAACAGCCGCAGCTTCACGTTCTGAGCGGTCGGCGCCCACAGCCTGATCGACGCACGGTCGTGGTCGAACGTCGGCCCGAACGTCAGTTTCGTTGCCGCAGCGGCAAAACGGTCGTCGAGCACTCCTGCGATCTGCACGCTCGTGCGGTGCCGGATCGCGCCGCCCGCGTCGACGTGCACGGCGGAAAGCTTGTCCCGCAACGCTTCGTCGACGAACCCGCGCACGGCGAACACCGGCTTGCCCTTGAGGTGCGGGAACTGCGCCGGCACCTCCTCGGTCGTGGGAGACAAGCGCAGCACACGTGAGCCGTATTCGAGCCGGTAGCCGTCGGACTGCACCGAAGGCACGTCCCAGACGACCTTGTCCTTCGCGATCCAGATCGCCTTGGCCTTGGTCAGGTCGTCATCAGCGGCCGGGCCGACACTGGTCGGCAGCAGGTAGGTCTCGTTGCCCTGCAGCTGCCACACCTCGTTCCCCTTCTGGCCCAGGTCGAGGAACTGGTCGGGCCCGGGATCCTTGGCGTCACCGCGGTGGATGATGTAGCTCAGGCCCGCCGCACCGGCGGCCAGCGGCACCGACCAGTAGACGCCGTACGCGTCCCTGCCGTCCGGCACGCGCGACTGGTTCCAGCCCGGTGAGGGCTCCGCGGACCCGGTCCAGTGGTACATCGTCCAGTCCGTGTAGTCACCGTCCGCACGGTTGTAGTGGATCACCGCACGGTTCTCGGCCGCGGCTTTCGTAGCGTGCACCTTCCCGCCTGCGACCCACGAGTGGCCACTCGTGAACTTGCCCGTCGCTTCCACGGTCGTGCCGCGCACAACGGAGAAGTCCGTGGTGGGCGGGAGTTCTGCAACGCCGTTGGTGAACGGCACGTCAGCACGTCCGGCAACACGCACGACGGCTCCGGTGGCGTCGCCGACGTAGTGCACGACGGCCTTGCCGGTGGCGGCCTGCTCGGACGGGTGCACAGCGACGTCACCCTGCTTCAGCCACACCTCGGGCGTCACGCTCGGGTCGACGAACCGGTCGATCGACGTGTCCTTCTCGTCGCCCTTGTGCGCGATGAGCCCGACCGACTTGGCGCCCGGCTTCAGCTTGATCCACGCGAAGCGCCCGTAGGTGTCCTCGCCCGCGAACGGCAGCGGCGCGTTCCACTCGGTCGGCGTCTCGACGTCGCCCCAGGCGTGCAGGCCCCAGCCGTCGTAGTTGTCGCGTGCGTAGTGCACGACCAGCCAGTCCGGGTTCTTGGTGCCCGGATCCGGGATCGGCGGGGCGGCCACCAGCGACACGAACGCGCCGTCCGCACCGATCTCGCCGGACTTCGCCACCACCCGCAGCTCGACGCGCTTGCCCACCGCGGCGCCAGGAAGTGCCGACAGGTCAGCGAAGACCCGGTACGGCGCAGCGTCGTCGGTGCCGAGCACGGTCCAGTCGCGCGTGCCCTCGACCCGTGCGGCGAACGTGGCCGCCGCGTTGGGTGCGCCGATGCCCTCCGCGCGAAGTTCGACCCACTTGTCCAGCACGGTTCCCGCAGCCGGGGCGACCAGAACGGGCGACGGCTTCGACTTCACGACGTCGCTGGTTCCCTTGAGCACCACCGTCGACAGCGCGGGCACGGTCACCGTGACACGGCCGTTCTGCACCTGCGCGTTCTCGAAAGCCGAGGAAGACACCGGCACGGTCACGGTCGCAGGCGAGGTGCCGGCGTTGGCGACGACGAGGTGCTCGCGGCCGAGGATGCGGCTGAAGGCGAACACATCGGCGTCGGCATACCTGAGCACCTGGTTGCCGTCACGCCACACCGGGTCGCGGTCCACCTGGGCGGCGAGTGCCTTGAGCTGCTGGTAGAGCGGGTGCGAGGTGGTGAAGTTGTCCTGGGCGCCGGTGCGGTCGGAGCCGATCAGCTTCTCCGCCATGTACTCCGGCGTTTTCGAGGCGAACATGTCCTGGCGCGCCAGCTTGTCGCCGCCGGTGCCCGCGAAACCCTGCTCGTCGCCGTAGTAGACGACGGGGTTGCCGCGCCACAGGTACATCAGGGTGTTGCCGAGCTTGAGCCGCTCCAGCAGCTCCGCGTCCGAGATGCCCGGCCGGTCGTTGCGGATCATCCACGCGATCCGGCCCATGTCGTGGTTGCCGAGGAACGTGGGCAGTGACGACGCGTTGGAGTCGGCGTCGGTGTAGCGGTCGTCGTCCAGCAGCACCTCGCCGAGGCGCTGGGAACCCTTGCCGGACAAGAAGCTCACGGCGCTGCTCTGGAACGGGAAGTCCAGCGTGGCCTGCATCTTGCCGGTCGTCGTGTACTTCGAGGTGTTCTCCGGCGAGGAGTCGAAGACCTCGCCGAACACGAAGAAGTCCTTCTTGCCCTTGCGGTTCGCGTACTGCTTCACGTGCGGCGCCAGCGCCTGCCAGAACTCGAGGTTGACGTGCTTGACGGTGTCGACCCGGTAGCCGTCGATGTCGAGCGTGTCGATCCAGCTGGTGAAAATGTCCTTCATGCCGTTGACCACGCGCGGGTGTTCGGTCATCAGGTCATCGAGGCCGGAGAAGTCGCCCTGCTCGCTCGACTCGCCGGAGAACGTCGAGTCGCCGCGGTTGTGGTACAGCGTGGAGTCGTTGAGCCACAACGGGAACTTCGTCGGCCCGTCCTTCACCGGGGTGTACGGGAAGGACTTCTGCGCATCCAGCTTCGGGAAGTCCTTGCGGCCCGCGTAGTCCGCGATGTCGAACGGCTTGCCGTCGGCGTCCAGGTACGGCTGCGCGCCCGTGCTGACGTACTGGGTCTTGTTCTCCGCGTACTTGATCACGTCGGCGGTGTGGTTCGCGACGATGTCGAAGAAGACCTTGATGCCACGGCGGTGCGCGTCGCGGATCAGCTCGCGCATCTCCTGCGTGGTGCCGAAGTGCGGGTCCAGCTTGGTGAAGTCGAGCGTCCAGTAGCCGTGGTAGCCGGCTGAATCGCCCTGCACCCAGCGGTTGAGGAACATCGGCGTCATCCAGATCGCCGTGATGCCCATGCCGTCGAGGTAGTCGAGCTTCCGGTGCAGGCCCTTGAGGTCTCCACCGTGGTAGAAGCCCTTGTCAGCGGGGTTGAACCCGTTCTCGGCGGCGTTCGAGCGACCTCGGTCGTTGCCCTGGTCGCCGTTCGCGAACCGGTCGGGCATCACGAAGTAGAAGCGCTCGCCCCGCAGGTCGTCGCGCTTGGGCGGCAACGCGAGTCTCGCGTCCCCGTCGCGCACACCGGGCGCTATGTCCACCACCTCCCCCACGGCCAGTCGTTGCGGTGGTGCGGCAACGGCCTGGACGGGTGTGAGGGGAAGCAAAACCAGTGCAGCGAGCGCGGCGACGACCCGACGCATCGCGACCTCCTTGTCGCAAACTCTTGCAGGGTTGCTGCACGAAACCACGACAAACAGCGGGAAACAATACGTCGGGGCTTGCAAATATTTGCGATCAGCCCGCCGGGCGCTTGTAGGTGATCGCTAGACGGAGCGGGTGCGAGCGCCACTCGTTGACCGCCATTCCGGCGATCACGCCGATGCCCTCGACGGACTCCGGCGTCGCCGGTGCGCTACGGCTCGGCGACCCCGCCAGCGGACCCTCCACGGGTGGAGGCGAGAACTGGGCGATGACGACCTGCTGTCCTTCGCGCTGTTGCACGGCCAGCAGGACGTGCGGATCCGCCTGCTCGCCCTGGCTCTGGACGGGTTCGAGGGAGAGGTACTCCCCTCGCTCCGCAGCCTCGCCGCACATCCGCCCGGCCCACCGGAACGCGTTCATGACGTCGTCGTCGGAGAGCTCGGCGTCCGCTTCCGGCAGCGTGACCTGGACCAGGTGCGTGCCGTGGGCGGTCATGTTGCCGTCGGTGGTGAAGCGGTCGGGGATCATCGCTTCGCCGGTGTTGACGTCGATGAGGAGCATGTCGCGGAACCGGGTGTCGGTGAGCGGCGACCGGCCCATGAGACCGCGGCCGAGCATGTCCTTCAGCTTCGGATCGGTCGTCCGCCAGTACGTCGTCTGGTCACCGATCTGCAGGCCGACGAAGTCCTTGACCGGCAGGCTCGGCAGCGCTGTGACGAGGGTCTGGCCGGGTGCGACCGGAGGTGGTGGCGCCTGCACCTGGAACGGCGGCAGCGACGCGAACGGTGGGTCCACCCGTGCCGTGCGGACGACGTGGTGCGCCCACGCCCGCACTCGGGACAACGGGTGGTCGGGGAACCTCGCGTCGTAGCGGGGATCGTCGCCCGCGTGGAACGGCAGCACGCCCTGCAGCTCCGGCGCGTAGGGGTGCGGTTTGACCCACTGCTCGAACCCGATCTCGGACGCCAGCACGGCCTCACGCGCGCCCGTCATGCCGCGCTCCAACGCCCCGAGTTGCAGGACAGCGCTGCAGTTCGCCTTGGGGATGGTGAAGGAGCAGAGGAATACCTGCCCGTTCGGCTGGTTCGGCAACGGCATCTTGACGATCCGCAGCAGCGCGGGCACCCCGGCGAGCTGGACGACGTGCGCCTCGATCAGGCAGCCGGTCTCGCCGTGGATCAGGGCGAGGTCGTGCCTGAGCTTGGGCAGGTCGTCCAGCCCGGCGGGCAGGTCTGGCACCAGGTTGTAGTAGGCCAGATCGGCCTGGTCACCGTTGGGATGCTGCCAGGTGTTCTGGTCGAGCTGACGGAAGCCGGTGGTGTCGAACGAGATGGGCACGCACCGACACTACGGCGATCGTCAGACGGCCTTGAGCGTTTTGGACCAGAGTGAGGCGCCTGTCGCGTCGCGCAGCCAGACCGTGAGCTCGTCGCGGTCCGCCTTGACCTCGCCGAAGTGCTGGAATCCGTCCAGCGGCGTGGTGTTGGCGGCGGGCGGGGCGTGCACGAACACGGCCTGCGGGCCGAACGTCGGGTCGAGCGTGTTCGGGCCGAACGCGCCGGAGTGCAGCGGGCCGGACACGAACTCCCAGAACGGGTCGAAGTCGCCCACGGCCGCGCGGTCGGGCGAGTAGTGGTGCGCCGCGGTGTAGTGGACGTCCGCGGTGAGCCACACGGTGTTCTTGACGCGGCGCTTCTTGAGCTCCCGCAACACCCAGGCGATCTCGTGCTCACGGCCGTTGGGCGCACCCGGCAGGCCGTTCGCGACGCCCTCGATGTCGGCACCGTCCGGGACCGTGAGACCGATCGGCAGATCCGCCGCGATGATCTTCCACGTGGCGGTGCTGCGGGCCAGTTCGCGGACGAGCCACTGCGCCTGCTTCGCGCCGAGGATCACGCCGGGCTGGTCCTTGGGCGAGGTGTTCTTGTCCTTGTAGGTGCGCATGTCGAGCACGAAGATCTCGACGTTGCGGCCGTAGGAGAACTTCCGGTAGACGCGGCCGTCGACGGCGGCTTTCTGATCGATCGGCATCCACTCGTGGAACGCCTGGAAAGCGCGCTGTGCCAACACGTCGACGCGCTTCTCGGTGTACTGCGGGAGTTCCAGGATCTCGCCGGGATACCAGTTGTTGGTGACCTCGTGGTCGTCCCACTGCGCGAAGATCGGGACCTGGGCGGCGAACCGCTTGAGGTTCTCGTCGAGCAGGTTGTAGGCGAACTGGCCGCGGTACTCGTCGAGCGTCTCGGCGACCTTGGTCTTCTCCGGCGTGACGAGGTTGCGCCAGATCCGGCCGTCCGGCAGCGTGACGGTGTCCTTGAGCGGGTTGTCGGAGTAGACGCTGTCGCCGCTGTGGATGAAGAAGTCGGGCCTGCGGTCGGCCATCGCCTTGAAGATCGGCATGCCGCCGATGTCCGGGTTGATGCCCCAGCCCTGGCCCGCGACGTCACCGGACCACACGAACCGCACCTCGTCGCGGCCGAGCGGGGCGGTGGTGAAGCTGCCGGTGACCGGTTCGCTGCAGGTACGGCCGTGCAGGTCCTCGGCCGTGACGCGGTAGTACGCGGGACGGCCTGGCAGCAGGTGGCCGACCCTGACCTGCCCGGTGCCGCCGGTCTCCGGGGTGAGCAACGGACCGCGAACGCGGCGGGAGAAGCGGAACTTCGGGTCGTTGGACACCTCGACGAGCATCCGGGACGGACGGTCGGCGCGGGTCCAGACGATGCCGCCGTCCCAGGTGACGTCGCCGGACTGGACGCCGTGCGTGAGGGTCGGGCGGTCGGTCCTGGCGAGGCCGATGCCGGAGGGCACCAGCGCCGCGGCCGTGCCGAGTGCGCCAGCCTTGAACAACGTGCGACGGTCGAAGGTCATGCGCGGTTTCTAGTCGCCGGTTCTGACCAGCCGTAGAACCCGAAGTGAACTTCACCGGGCGGTCGCGACCGCGACGCCCGGTGAACCCGTTCAGGACAGGCGCTTGAGCCAGTCCGTGATGATCTGCCGGGACGCGGGCGTGGCGTGCACCCACGTCTGGTGGTTCTGGTCGGTGTACTTGACCACGAGCCAGCGGCCGTCCTCGAAGTCGATCGTGGTGAGGAAGGTCTTGGCCCGCTGCCTGCCCTCGCCGTTGCGCCGCGCCGAGTACAGCTTCGCCGTGCCCTTGCGGGGCTGGGCGAGCAACTGGCGCAGCGAGATCGACGGCGACGCCTTGCCCGGCTGGTGGACGTTGATCTCCGACGCGTGCACGTTGATCGACGCGCCACGACCGGCCGGCACGTCCGGCAGCTGCATCGCGAGGACCTCCGGCGCGTTCTCCGGCCGGATCGGGTGCAGCTGCACGAACCCGTTGTCGTGCACCGCAAGCACACCGTGCTGTGAGTTCGCCGCGACCACCACGGGCCTGGTCTCGCTCGGCGTGACAGCGATCCACGCCGAGTAGTCCTGCTCCGCCTTGGCGATCAGGTGCAACGTGCCCCGCACGTCCGGGTGGTCCAGCCCGACCCTGCGCAGCTCACCGATGACGTCGCGCTCGATCACCGCGCGCTCGTCCTCGGTCTCGCCGGGAGAGTCGACGTGCAGCGCCGGGTGGTACTCCCCCAGCTTCTCCTGCTTCCACAGCACGTCGAACGCGAGGTCGGACAGCTGAATGGACGAGCGCAGCACGCTCACCCCCCGATCGTCGGCGGTGCGACCATCGGCATGTCGCCGATGATCTCGTTCGTGTTCTCCTCGGTGATCAGGTAGTCGGCGGACTTGTGCTCCAAGTCGTCCTCCCCCTGACCCTTCTGACCCTGGCCACCCATACCGCCCACACCGGCGGCACCAGCCCGGCCACCCGCACCCGCGGCACCACCGCGCGCCCCGGCGTTCGGCCCGCCCTCGCCCATGGCGCCGAACACACCGGACTTGCCGCCGGGCTGCTGACCCGCGTTGCCGCTGCTGCCAGTACCGCTGCCGACGCCACCGAGGCCGCCGCCACCGAACTTGCCGCCGGCTCCGCCGCCACCGCCGAACTTGCCACCAGCGCCGCCACCACTGCCGCCGCGACCGCCACCGGTCCCGCCGGGACCACCCAGGCCAGGACCACCGGGCACACCGATGGGCGGGATGCCCGTGTTCGGCGGCCGGTCGATCACGGTGCCGGCGGGAGGCTTGCCACCACCACTGCCACCGAGGTCGCCGGGCCGGACGACACCCCTGCCGTCGTCACCGCCGCCGACGCCACTGGTGGTGGTCTGGTCGCCGGTCCCGGTCGTGGTGCCGGGCGGCGTCCAGGTCGTGCCGGTCGGCCCCTGCGGCGAGCCGGTCGAACTCGGGAAGGTGGGATTGCCGGATGGGCGACCCGTGTTGCTGACGTTCGTGGTGTTGTCGTCACCGTTGCCGCTACCGGTGTTGATGACCTCGACGTTCAGCGTGTCCGCCGTGACGCCGGGGAACTCCTTGGGCAGCTCACCGCGGTTGGTGTTGCTGGCGCTCTGGAACTCGCTGTAGACCTTGCGGTTGTGCGACTCTTCGGAGTTGTAGCTGTTGACCGCGTCCTCGGTGTCGGTGTCCCACGGCGACACGTCGTCCCAGAAGCCCGTCTCCGGCTTCTTCTCCGGCATGTTCTTGAGCTGACCCTTGTTGTAGTTGAACTGGTAGACCTGGTTCGACAACGAGTGGTCGGCCTGGCGCAGGGCGTCCTGCATCTGGATCATGGCCTGGTTGATCGGGTTGGCTGCGGTCTGGGCGGCGTCGGCACTCGCGCCGGACCACGTCTCACCGAGGGTCTCGCCGACCCGCTTGAGCCGCTGCTCGATCCCGGCGTAGCCGCGCTCCAACGCGGTGGCGGCGTTCGCGGCCGCCTGTGCCGATCCGGTGCCGGGGCCGCCGGTCATCTGGGCGTAGATCTCGTGCCCGGAGAACCCGTCGGCGCGAGTGTTGTCCTGGGTGAAGCAGCTGGGCGCTGGCCGTGTCATTTCGCACCTGCCTTGATCGTCGTCATGGCCAGGTTCGCGAACTCGGTGACCGCGCCGCACGGATCCGCGAACTTGGGGCTGCCGTTGAAGCTCGAGAAGGTGAAGAGGATCGCCTTCTCGTCGGAGACCCCGACGAGAACCTCACAACCGCCGTCCTTGCGCTGGTCGACAGCAAGGGCGAGGTACGCCGGGTAGCCCTGCACCTCAGGCTGCGACTCGAACACCTGATAGGTCGCGTCCTTGTTGGGCAGGATGGTGGAGAGGTTCGTGCCCTCCGGAAGGATCCCCAGCCCAGGAGTCATCTTTCCCGCTGTGCTCGCACCCAGCCAGGTGCAGGCAGGTCCGGGAGAAGTGGTGTTGACCTTGCCGCTGACCCCGGGCAGCCCGAACGCCTGGATCTGAGCCGCGGTGACCGCGCTGCACGGATCGGCCTCGAAGGCTTTCACGTCGAGCGGGTTCTGAACCTTGGGCGCTCCGCCGCTGTTGCTGGTGCTGGTCGGCTGAGTTCCGTTGGTCGGCGTGCCGGTGGTACCGCCGCCAGAACCGCAGCCCGCCAGCAGAGCGAATGCGGCGGCGCCAACGACGATGGTTCGGATGCGCAACAGCTCAGTCCTTCGGCTTCAGGTTGGCCGCGTTGCCCTGCTCGGTCTGCTCGTACTGCTGCAGGGTGGCCTTCAGGTTGTCAATGCGAGTGGTCAGCGTGGTTTGCAGCTGCTTGTTCGACTGCTGATGCATCTGGCCCGCGGTGACCGCGTAGTTCGCGTAGACCTTGCTCGGCATGTCCAGACCAGCACCCTGGACAGTGGTCAGCAACTTGCCGGACTGCTCAGCCTGAATCAGCTCGTCGCGGATCGACTCGTACTCCTTGATCGCGGCGCGCAGTGTCTCCAGATCGACCTTGGTCCCGCTCATCCCCAGTACCCCTCCTTGCAGATTCGTGCGCCTAGCAGCATAGCGCCAGGCCACGGCCCTCGTCGTGGTTTCAAAGCACGATCGGGTGAACAAGGCGAAGTGTCACCGCGGCATTGCGACAAGCACGGGTACGAAGTGCGACATGCTTCGTTCTTTGGCGCTTTTCGTCAGCGCCGCAATGCTTCTCACCGCCTGCTCCACGCCCAGGCCGGTGGCCGCCCCGAAGATCGCACCACCAGCCCCGGCGATCGGACCGCAGGCGGACTGCGCCGAGCTCATCGGGATGGAGGACACGCGGTGTCTGGGATGGGCGGCACCCGAGCCGCACGGGTTCTTCGACGTCCGGAGGATCAACAACGACGAGGCCGGCACCGGTAAGGAACTGGAGTGGGGTCCCTATTACTGGTGCGCCGCGCTGAATGACGACGTAGTCAAGAACGCAATGGGATCGACGGATGTCGCGCGGGTCGTCACCGACAAGTTCTACTGTCAAATAGTGGTGCGCGGGCACAAGTCGAGCGGAATCTACAACAGTCTTTACGTTTACCTGTCGCCTTACCGGCCCGGAAATCCCGCATTCGACTGGTTCGTCGAGCCGAACGAGCTCGGCGAGGTCACCGAGTACAAGGGCCGGAAGGCGGTGCGCAACGACAAGCTGAGCTATGACACCTCTGACCGCATCCAGTACACGGTCGAGATTCCTGGCCAGGGTTCGGTGTGGAACCTCGAGATGCAGCGGAGCCAGTTCAACCCGAGGCTGCCGTTCACGTCCGATCTCGCGGACGCCGAACGACGCGTCCGAGTGGTCATCGACGCGTTGATGGCCTACGACCAGACCTGATCAGCCTGTCTGTTGCTGTTGCGCGGGCAGGCGACCTTCCGCCATCCGCTTCAGCAGGTCCTTCCGCAGCCACAGCAGATAAGCCCACACCAGGCCGAAGATCACGCCGATCACGCCCATCGCGGGCAGCAGCAGCCACGACGCGATCAGCAGCACGTGCAGGCCCACGACGGCGCCGATGGCCCAGGGGCGGCGGACGAAGGCGCACATCGCGATGAACACCGCGATGAAGCCGAAGGCGACCCAGCCGACTAGGGAGGTGACGCCGCCGTGCAGTTTGGCGATCACGGGGAGGGCCAGGGCCACGACGATGACCTCGAGGATCAGCGTGCCGGCCATGATGCCCCGGAACGCCTTCATCGGGTCCTTCTTGAGAGGGGCCGGGGAGGTCATGCCGGCTCCTTTCCGAACAGGGCGCGGGCCTCGCCCGCGGTGACCACGGAGCCGGTGACGATGATGCCGCCGCCGGACTGCTCGTCCTCGATGAGGTGGATGGCTTCCTCGATGGCGTCGACCAGGCGGGGACGCACCTCGAAGCGGTCCTCGCCGAAGATCGGGACGGCCAGGCCGGCGAGCACGTCCGGGTCCATCGCGCGCGGTGAGGAGTTGGTGGTGATCACCAGTTCCTGCACTACCGGTTCCAACGCCGACAGGATGCCTTCGGCGTCCTTGTCGGACATGACCGCGACGACGGCGACCAGCTTGCGGAAGCCGAACTCGGACTCCAGCGCGCGGGCCAGAGCCGCTGCGCCGTGCGGGTTGTGCGCGGCGTCGACGAAGACGTTGGGTGCGGAGCGGACTCGTTCCAGGCGGCCCGGCGTCACGACCGAGGCGAAGCCCTCGCGGACCATCTCGATGTCGATCTTGCGCTCGGGGCCGGCGCCGAAGAACGCCTCGACCGCGGCGAGCGCCAGCGCGGCGTTCGCTGCCTGGTGTTCGCCGTGCAGCGGCAGGAAGATGTCCTCGTAGAGGCCGCCGAGGCCCTGCAGCGTGATCATCTGGCCGCCTACGGCCACCGACCTCGACACGACGCCGAACTCGCTGCCGAAACGGGCCACCATCGCGTCCACCTCGGCGACGCGTTCCAGGATCACCCTCATGACCTCGGGCGTCTGCTCACCGACGATCGCGACCGAGCCGGGCTTGATGATGCCGGACTTCTCCACCGCGATGTCCTCGGGACGGTTGCCCAGGTACTCGGTGTGGTCGACGCCGATCGGCGTGAGCACGGCGACGCGGGTGTCCACGATGGACGTCGCGTCCCACGTGCCGCCCATGCCGACCTCGACCACGGCGACGTCGGCCGGTGCTTCCGCGAAAGCCGCGTACGCCATGCCGGTGAGCACCTCGAACTTGCTCATCCGGATCTCCGACTGGGAGTCCACCATCGCGACGTACGGCTCGATGTCGCGGTAGACCTCGACGTAGCGCTCAGGCGAGATCGGCTCGTTGTCGAGGCTGATCCGCTCGGTCGCGAGCTGCAGGTGCGGGCTCGTGAACCGGCCGGTGCGCAGGCCGATGCGCGTGAACAGCGCATCGACCATGCGTGACGTCGACGTCTTGCCGTTCGTGCCCGTCAGCTGCACGACCGGGTACGACGTCTGCGGGTCGCCCAGCACGTGAGCGAGCGCCTTGATCCGGTCCAGCGACGGCTCGAGCTTGGTCTCGGGCCACCGCTGGTTGAGCTCGTTCTCGACGTCGAGGAACTCGTCGAGGTTGGTTTCCACGGTTCTTACGCCTCCGGCAGCGCGGCCAGGCGCTCGTTGATGCGGGCGATCTCGGACTCGGCGGTGGCCTTGCGCTCCTCGATCTTGGCCTTGACTTCGGCGGGCGCCTTGGCGAGGAACGCCTCGTTGCCCAGCTTCTTCGTCGTGCCCTCGAGCTCCTTCTGCGCCACGGCCAGGTCCTTCGCCAGGCGCTTGCGCTCGGCGGCGACGTCGATCGTGCCGGACAGGTCCAGCTCGACCTTCACCGCGCCCTTGGGCAGGCCGACCTCGAGCGTCGCGGAGACGGTGAACTCGTCGCCCGGCTCGGTCAGTCGCGTCAGCGCGCGGACCGACGGGACCTGGTCGGTCAGGCCGACGCAGCACGCGCCGCGGACCTTGCCAGCGACCTTCTGGCCCGGCTTGAGGCCCTGCTCGGAACGGAACCGGCGGATCTCGGTCGCGAGCTTCTTCAGGCCCTCGATCTCCGCCTTCGCGTCGAGGTCGCGCTCGGCACCGGAAACCTCGGGCCACTGGGCGACGACGAGCGACTCGCCACCGGTCAGCGACGTCCACAGCGTCTCGGTGATGAACGGGATCGACGGGTGCAGCAGGCGCAGCAGGACGTCGAGGACGTGGCCCAGGACGGACTGCGTGGCCTCGGCGCGGCCGTCCGAGATCTGGACCTTCGCGATCTCCAGGTACCAGTCGCAGAACTCGTCCCACGTGAAGCTGTACAACGCCTCGCAGGCACGGGAGAACTGGAACGCCTCGAAGTTGGAGTCCACAGTGGACACCAGCGCGTCGAGCTCGTCGAGGATCCAGCGGTCGGCCGCCGTCAGCTCGTCGCAGGCCGGCAGCGGACGGGCGACCGTCGCGCCGTTGGCCAGCGCGAACCGCGTGGCGTTCCACAGCTTGGTGGTGAAGTTGCGCGACCCGGCCGCCCACTCCTCGGCGACGGCCATGTCCGAACCGGGGTTCGTGCCGCGCAGCAGCGTGAACCGGGTGGCGTCCGCGCCGTAGCGCTCCATCCAGTCCAGCGGGTCGATGCCGTTGCCCTTGGACTTCGACATCTTCTTGCCGTACTGGTCGCGGATCAGGCCGTGCAGGAAGACGTGGTCGAACGGCTGGACCTCGTCCATCGCGTACAGACCGAACATCATCATCCGGACGACCCAGAAGAACAGGATGTCGTAGCCGGTCGACAGAACGCTGGTCGGATAGAACTTCCGGAGGTCCTCAGTGGACTCCGGCCAGCCCAGCGTGGAGAACGGCCACAGGCCAGACGAGAACCACGTGTCGAGGACGTCCTCGTCCTGACGCCAGCCGTCGCCGGAAGGAACCTCGTCGTCCGGTCCGACGCAGACGACCTCGCCGTTCGGGCCGTACCAGACCGGGATCCGGTGGCCCCACCACAACTGACGCGAGATGCACCAGTCGTGCAGGTTGTCGGTCCAGTCGAAGTACCGCTTGTTGAGCTCGGCCGGGTGGATCTTGGTGCGGCCGTCGCGGACGGCGGCGGACGCGGCCGCGGCGATGGTCTCGACCTTGACCCACCACTGCAGCGACAGGCGCGGCTCGACGACCGTGTTGCACCGCGAGCAGTGCCCGACGGAGTGGACGTACGGCCGCTTCTCCGCGACGATCCGGCCGTCGGCGCGCAGTGCCGCGACGATCGCGGGACGCGCCTCGAACCTGTCCATCCCCTCGAACGGGCCGTGCGCGGTGATCGTCGCGCGGCCGTCCATGACCGTGAGGTTCGGCAGGCCGTGGCGCTGGCCGATCTCGAAGTCGTTCGGATCGTGGGCGGGCGTGACCTTGACGGCGCCGGTGCCGAACTTCGGGTCGACGTGCGCGTCGGCGACGATCGGGATGCGGCGGCCGGTGAGCGGCAGCTCGACCTCGGTACCGATGAGGTGCCGGTAGCGCTCGTCGTCCGGGTGGACGGCGACCGCGGTGTCACCGAGCATCGTCTCGGCGCGCGTGGTCGCGACGACGATCGACGCGTCACCGTCGCCGTAGCGGATCGAGACGAGCTCGCCGTCGTCCTCGCTGTGGTCGACCTCGATGTCCGAGAGCGCCGTCTGGCAGCGCGGGCACCAGTTGATGATCCGCTCGGCCTGGTAGATCAGGCCGTCGTCGTACATCTTCTTGAAGATCGTCTGGACGGCGCGCGACAGCCCCTCGTCCATGGTGAAGCGCTCACGCGACCAGTCGATGCCGTCGCCGAGCCGCTTCATCTGGTCGAGGATCTTGCCGCCGTACTCCTCTTTCCACTCCCAGACGCGCTCGACGAACTTCTCGCGCCCGAGGTCCTGCCGGGACATGCCCTGCTTGGCCAGGTCGCGCTCGACGGCGTTCTGGGTCGCGATGCCGGCGTGGTCCATGCCCGGCAGCCACAGCACCTCGTAGCCCTGCATGCGGCGACGCCGGCTCAGCGCGTCCATCACGCTGTGGTTCATGGCGTGGCCCATGTGCAGCGAGCCGGTGACGTTCGGCGGGGGCAGCACGATCGTGAACGGCGGCTTGTCGCTCTTGACGTCCGCCTCGAAGTACCGCCGGTCGAGCCACCGCTGGTACAGCTCCGCCTCTACCTCCGCCGGGGTCCACGCGGCGGGGAGGTCAGGACGCTGGGTTGCGGTGTCGAGTTCAGTCACAGCTGTCAAGTCTACGGAGGCTTGGGTATCGACTTGAATCGAGATACCTGCTAACGGCCCGGGCAACCCGATCAAGCCCGCGAACGTGGTGTTCTCGTGAACAACAAGGTGGTGTCCGCGATCGCGTTGGTGATCATCGGCGCGGTGCTGTTCGGGCTCTGCCAGCGCGCTCGGGCGCCAGGGGTGAACGTTCGGATTCCGTTCGCCGGCACGCCTGCCGAGCAGTGGCAGGACGGCGAGAAGGGCATCGGCGTGCCGAACGCCGACCCTCTCTACGAGCGGGTGCGGCAGGCGCTCATCGCGTCGCGGACGGATCCGGTGATGATCAGCGAGCACCGGCCGGACAGGTTCCTGACGATGCTCGCGCCGGACGTGCGCGACGAGGTGGCGCGCGATCTGCCCGGCTGGACCACGCGGCTCAAGACCGGCACCAAGCTCCTGGGGATCAAGGTCTCCGGGCAGATGACGCTGGGCGAGAAGAACGGCTACCCGGCCGTGCTGACGGACTACGTGTTCGCCTACGCGTTCGAGCCGCCGGATCCGGCCGAGCTGACGAACCAGATGGAGATGGTCGCGGCCAGCCGTCAGCAGGTGACGTTCACCGTCACCCCGGAGGGTCTGTGGCCCTCGGACGCCATGGGCTTCCAGTACTCGATCGCGTGCCGGGCGGCGCGGGACGGGTTCCTCGCGCCGCAGTTCACCGAGCCCGCCGAACCGGGTGGTGGCGTCGCGAAGGACGACCGGAAGTACTTCTCCACGGACGGACGCATGCCTTCGGAGAACACCTGCGATTGATCACCCTTTCAGAGGTGCCGGGCAGGAGTGACGGCTATCACAATTGTCCATCACGGACCGTCTAACCCCTTGGGGCCCGTGCGACGACGCCGCCGCGTTCTTCGGGGGCGCTGGCGGCGTCGACGTCGATCAGCGAAGAATGCAGCTATGAGCAGCAAGCCCCCGCAGCACGACGTCGACGAGTCCGCGCTCGAAGTCAGCACCCCCAAGACCTGGGCAGCGGGTATTCCCGGTGTGCTCGTGTCGCTCGACCGCGCGGTCGAGCAGATGGGTGTCGGCCGGACCGTCAAGACGTTGCGTCTGCTCAACCAGCGTGAAGGTTTCGACTGCCCCGGTTGCGCGTGGCCGGAGCCGCAGGGCCACCGCAAGATGGCGGAGTTCTGCGAGAACGGCGCCAAGGCCGTCGCCGAGGAAGCCACCAAACGACGAATCGGCCCGGAGTTCTTCGCCGAGCACTCGGTGGAGAGCCTCCAGAGCAAGACCGACTACTGGCTCGGCCAGCAGGGCAGACTCACCGGGCCGATGGTGCTCAGGCCCGGCGCCACGCACTACACGCCGATCAGCTGGGACGCCGCGTTCGGCCTCATCGCCGACGAGCTGACAGCGTTGTCGTCACCGGACGAGGCGATCTTCTACACCTCCGGCCGCACCAGCAACGAGGCCGCGTTCCTCTACCAGCTGCTGGTCCGCTCGTTCGGCACCAACAACCTGCCGGACTGCTCGAACATGTGCCACGAGTCCTCCGGCGCCGCGCTGAACGAGACCATCGGCATCGGCAAGGGTTCGGTGTCGATCAAGGACTTCGACCTCGCCGACCTGATCGTGGTCGTCGGCCAGAACCCCGGCACGAACCACCCGCGCATGCTCAGCGCGCTGGAGGACGCCAAGAAGAACGGCGCGAAGATCATCGCCATCAACCCGCTGCCGGAAGCGGGCCTGATGCGGTTCAAGAACCCCCAGAACGTCGCCGGCATCGTCGGCAGGGGCACCGCGCTGTGCGACGAGTTCGTCCAGATCAAGGTCGGCGGCGACCAGGCGCTGTTCCAGGCGATCGGGCACCTGCTGCTGCAGTGGGACAAGATCGACAAGGAGTTCATCTCCAGCGTCACGCACGGCTTCGAGGAGTACGCGGAGAGCCTGCGCGAGCTCGACTGGGAGCGCGTGCTCACCGCCACCGGCCTGACCCGCGAGCAGATCACCCGCGTGGCCGGCATGTTCGTCGACTCGCAGGCCACGATCGCCTGCTGGGCCATGGGTCTCACGCAGCACAAGCACAGCGTCCCGACCATCCGCGAGGTCACGAACGTGATGTTCCTGCGCGGCATGATCGGCAAGCCGGGCGCGGGCCTGTGCCCGGTGCGCGGCCACTCGAACGTGCAGGGCGACCGCACGATGGGCATCTACGAGAAGATGCCGGAGAAGTTCCTGCTGGCGCTGGAGAACGAGTTCGGCATCCCGGTGCCGCGCAAGCACGGTTTCGACACCGTCGACGCGATCAACGCCATGCGCCACGGCCGCGGCAAGGTGTTCATCGCGATGGGCGGCAACTTCGTCAGCGCCACCCCGGACACCCCGGTGACCGAGAAGGCGCTGGAGCAGTGCTCCCTCACGGTCCACGTCTCCACGAAGCTCAACCGCTCGCACGTGATCCACGGCCGCACCGCGCTGATCCTGCCCGTCCTGGGCCGCACCGAGAGCGACGTGCAGCACTCGGGCGAGCAGTTCGTGACCGTCGAGGACTCGATGTCGGTCGTGCACCGCTCGCGCGGCCGGTTGACGCCCGCGTCCGACCAGCTGCTGTCCGAGGTCTCGATCATCTGCCGGATGGCGCGCAAGGTGCTCGGCACCTCGCACCCCGTGGCGTGGGAGACGTTCGAGAAGGACTACGACATCATCCGCGAGCACATCTCCCATGTGGTGCCGGGATGCGCGGACTACAACACGCGCGTGCGTCAGCCGGATGGTTTCGTGCTGCCGCACCCGCCGCGTGACTCACGCCAGTTCGCGACGGCCACCGGCAAGGCGAACTTCACCGCGAACGAGCTGACGGTGCTGGAAGTGCCGGAGGGCCGGCTGCTGATGCAGACCCTGCGCAGCCACGACCAGTACAACACCACGATCTACGGCCTGGACGACCGCTACCGCGGCGTGAAGGACGGGCGGCGCGTGGTGTTCGTGAACCCCGACGACATCAAGGAGCTGGGGTTCTCCGACGGTCAGATGGTCAACATCATCTCGGAGTGGAAGGACGACCCGACGGGCGTTGTGGAACGCCGCGCCGAGTCGTTCCGGATCGTCTCCTACTCGACCGCGCGGGGATGCGTGGCCACGTACTTCCCCGAGGCGAATCCCTTGGTGCCGTTGGACTCCAAGGCGGACATCTCGGGAACGCCGACCTCCAAGTCGGTGATCGTGCGTTTGGAAGCTATTTGACGATCACGCTGTAATTGCTGGCACCACCGTTGGGTCCTAGTTGGACCTCGCCCGCCCGGAAGCCTTTGGCGTACAGGCGGAAGGTCTTCGCGGACCCTTCGGTGTTGACCAGCTGGAGACCGCTGTCGATCCACAGCGCGTCCATCCACGGGCGTTTGCCGAGCCGCGTGTCGACCGCGACGTACACCAGTGCGTCGCGGTTGATCGTGAAGCGCGCCAACGGGTTCTGCGTCGCCGACTTCGAGTCGTTGGCGGTGCGGATCCACTTCGCGCCCGCGACCTCCTCCGGCACCGCGCTGAACGTGAAGTCCCGGTCGCCGTACTGCGCGACGCCGGTGCGCAGGTTGGCTTGCACCGACCAGTCACCCGCGTTTCCGGTGTCGGCAACGGAAAGCCCGCTCAGCTCCAGTTCGGCCGGCTGGTCGCCGACGGTCAGGATCGCGACCGCCGACCTCGTGAGCTGGCCCGCCGTACCGATGACGTTGATGTTCGTCGAGCCGTGCGGGGTGTCCGGCAGGGTCGCGACGGTCATCGTGGACGACTGACCGGCGTTGATCGTGGCCGGGTTGAACTGCACGACGGCACCCGCGGGCACGTTGTCGGCGTCGAGGCTGATCGGCCCCGGCGAGCCCGTCGAGGCCGCGCTGACCGTGAACGACGCCGTCTCGCCCGGCTTGACGACGCGTGACGCGGGGTCGACCGCGAGGCTGAAGTCGTTGTTCACCCCGCACTTCTCGGTCGAGCCGGTGTTCTGGATCCGCGGTGACCCGCTGTTGCGGACGCAGAACCCGTTGGTGTTGCGGAACAGGAAGTCCGTCGGGCTGTTGCTGCCGCGCTCCCAGCCGAACGTGTCGAACGTCAGGTCGGTGGAGTTGTCGGCGATCACCGCGGGCCTGCCGTCGTTGCTGGTGAACGACACCGCGCTGCCGCCGACCCACTTGATGCGGTCGGCGTACCGGACGTACCACCCGTACGCGGGCCGGGTGCCGATGCTGTTCGGGTTGTAGTTGGTGCGCTCGTTGCTCGGCGGGCTGGTCGACATGGTGCCGTTGCCGCCGGGCACGTTGATCTTCACGTTGGTGAACGTCACATCGGTGATGTGACCGTCGACGTCACCCATGATCGTGGGGCTGAACGACGGCGAGGCACCGTTGATCGTGACGTTGTCGTAGGTGATGTTCTTGATGGTGCCGACGCCGGGACTGTTCCCGCAGCGTTTGCGAGCGCCGACCTTGAGCATGATCGGCGACCGCACGCCGCTGATGGTGATGTCCTTGTAGTGCACGTCGGAGACGACCGAGCCGTCCATCGACACGAGCCCGAGCCCGGACTTGTTGGAACCCTTGATGTCGATGCGCTGGAAGTCGTACCCGGTGAAGTCGCCGCACGTCTCCGAGCCGAACATCAACGCGTTGCAGCACCCCGCGCTGAGCTTGGTGTCGTAGACCTTCACGTTGCCGTTGCTGAGCTTCTGCCCGAGCGCGTAGTCGCTCTTGAACGCCAGCGCGTCGTCGTTGCCCGCGAAGTTGCCGTTGGTGATCGTCACGTTGGTGGTGCTGATGACGTTCCAGCCGTCGCGGTCGCTCGCGGTGTCGATCGTCAGCCGGTCGGACGTGACGTTCTTGCAGCCGTTGATCAGCATCGCGAAGTGCCCGCCACGGCGCAGTTTGATACCGCTGACCGTGAGGTTCTCGCAGCGCGTCAGCGAGATGATCTTGTCGGCCTGACCCCGGCCCGGGTTGCCGGTGATGAGCGCCCCGCCGCCGTCGATGGTGCCGCTGCCCACGAACGCGATGTTGGTGAGCCGGTCACCCCAGATCATCGCGTTGTGGAAGTGGCTGTGCCCGTAGTCCTGGTAGTCGTCCCACGGGTTGTCCTCCGGCGGGTCGTACCCGGTGCCGGACGCGCCCATGATCGTCGCGCCCGAGTCGAGCTGGATCGTGACGTTGCTCTTCAGGTGGATCGAGTTGGGCGAGCGGTACGTGCCGGACGGGAACCGCACGGTCCCGCCGCCGGCCGAGTTCGCCGCGGTGATCGCCCTGTTGATCGCGGCCGTGTCGTTCGCACTGCCGTTGCCGACCGCGCCGTAGTCCTTGACGTTGTGCACCGCCGCCTGCGCCGGCTCCGCCAGCACCGTGGTGGCGAGCAAGGCCGCTAGAACCGCCGCGCCGAGTCTCCGGAACACCGATGTTCTCCCCTCGGTCGAGGTGAAACGTTGGTGAAAACCTTTACAGCGGCGGCGAGTGCACACGTTACGCCGGTCGTACGCGAACGAACAGCCTTAACCGGCGGCGCTCGGGCTTGGCCGAGACTTCCTGCGCCTTCTTCGCGAGGCGGCGCGCGGCGGCGTCGGCCTCGAAGTCGCCCTGCCGATACTTCGCGATAGCAAACGCGTCGTGGTGCGGGAACATGGCGAACCTCCTCAGTTCGTTGCTATTCGGGTGAAATCGTCGCGCTCAGGAAGAACCGCACCGGCCTGGAACCCTCCGGCCGCAGCTCCGCGTTCTCCATGCGCTCCTCATACCGGCGCAGCACCGCCCGCAACTCCTCCTGCGCCTGCTTGAGCTCTTCGCGCGTCAGGAACGCCGTGGCGCCGGTGAAGCCGACGTGCTCACGCCACTCGTACGGAAGGTGGTCGTACTGCCGCAAGCGTTCGCGGGTCCGCTCGTACTCCTGGTCCAGGTAGGCGAGCGAGGCAGCCTCGGCGGCCAGCGCGGCTTCCCCTTCAAGCCCTTCCGTGGAGATCGACTGGTGGCGGCTGACGATCCGCCACGGCTTCTGCCTGCCAGGCCCCTCCACCTCTTCGACGAACCCGTACTTGGCCAGCATGTTCAGGTGGTACGAGCAGCTGGCAACGCTCTCCCCCAGCTTTGCCGAACACTGGGTGGCGGTGCTCGGCCCCTCGTCGCTGAGCAGCGTGATCAGCTTCCACCGGAACGGGTGCGAGAGCGCCCGGAGAGCTTTGGGGTCGGTGATCGGACTGTCCGTCATGACACCACGGTACCCACATCAATAAACCTTTAGCAAGGTTCCTTGATATATAAATCCTGATATAAAGCGGGGCGTTGGCGGCGGTCACGTGGATCAACCCGCCATGGCCCGCCGAACAGGCGTTGCACAGTTCGTTGACAGCCGTGGCGATCATGGCGCTGTGGCTGCTCAGGAAGCGGCTCGTGCACTTCGCGTACGGCGTGTGCCTGACCGCGGTGCTGCGGCAGAAGTGGTTGCGGTCGCTGGAGATCGTGCTCGCGACGAGCGCGCTCTACGAGTTGCCGGAGTGGGCGATCGCGATAGCGCTGGCGGCTCTTGGGGCGCTCGTCACCAGTCTGGCGAGTTTCGCGCGACGGCGGTCACCAGCGGCAACGACTCGATGACCGGCACCCGCAGCAACTCCGCGGGCACGTCCGGGTCGCGCACCGGCTCGACGAGCTCACGCAGGAGTGCGCCGACGACGTCGTCCGCGGCCTGATCGACCTCGTGGATGAGGTCGCGCAACTGATCCGCCGCCTCGTTGAGCACGCGCGGCCGTTGCGGTTCCTCCAGCATCAGCGCGGCCAGGCGCAGCACCCGGCGGCACGTGCGCAGGCGCAGGCTTCTGCTGGCCGACTCGCGAGCGCCGGCGAGGCCCAAGCGGCCTCGGGTGCGTTCGATCCACGGCTCGACGGTCTCACGACGCCAGATCGGGCCCGACGCGAGTTCGGCGTCGGGCTCGGGGATGCCGTGCGAGCGCCTCTTGCGCCAGACAGCCACCAGTTGCCGACTGAGCCCCATGGCGTCGGCGATTTCCGCGATCCCGTAAAAGTCCCCCACGCCGTCAACTGTAACCAGAGATGACGCGAAGTGCCATCATAAATGTCAGCGAAATGTGCCTCAGATGCGCTCCAGGACCGCTCGCGCCGCGTTGTGGCCGCCGATGCCGCTCACGCCGCCGCCGCGCCGGGAGCCCGCACCGCAGACGAAGACGTTGTCCACGTCGGTCTCCACGCCCCACTTGCCGATCTCGTCGTCGGTTTCGGCGAACGGCCAGTCGAGCTCTCCGTGGAAGATGTTGCCACCTGGCAGTCCGAGCTCTTCCTCCAGGTCCAGTGGCGTGCGGGCTTCGATGCACGGCTTACCGGCGGCGTCGACGGCGAGGCAGTTCTGGATCGGCTCGACGAGGTGGGCGTTGAGCTGGTCCAGGTAGCGCCGCACCAGCTCGTCGCGCAGCAGTTCGTTGCGGCCCTCGAACAACGACGCGGGCAGGTGCAGGCCGAACAACGTCAACGTCTCGTGGCCCGCCAGCGACGGCCCGAGGATCGACGGGTCGGTCAGCGAGTGGCAGTACATCTCGCCCGGCAGCACCGACGGCACCTGGCCGGCGGCGCTCTCCAGGTACGCGGTCTCCAGCTGGTCGTAGGACTCGTCCAGGTGGAACGTGCCGGCGAACGCGAGCCGTGCGTCTACTCCGGACTTCAGCTCCGGCAGCTTGCGCAGCAACATGTTGATCTTCAGCTGGCAGCCGGGCGCGTCGTGGACTTCCTTGCCCTGCAACCGTCCCAGCACGGAAGGCGCCACGTTGGACAGCACGTACCTGGCCTCGAAGACGGAGTCACCACACGTCACCGAGGCGGTCTTGCCGTCGGACTCGACGGACGTCACCTCGGCGCCCGTGACGATCTGCGCACCGGCCTCGCGTGCGACCCGTTCCAGCTCGGCGGTGACGGCACCCATGCCGCCGACCGGGACCTTCCACTCGCCGGTGCCGTTGCCGACGATGTGGTAGAGGAAGCACTTGTTGGCGCGCAACGAATGCAGCGACGAGTGGGTGCCGATCAACGCGTCGGTGGCGACGACGCCGCGCACCAGGTTGTTGTCGAACAGCTCCTGCAGCGTCGCGCCGATCGGGCGTTCGAAGACCTGTTCCCACAGCCGTCCGCGCACCACCGCGTCGACGTGCACGCGCAGGTGTTCGCGTGACACCAACGGTTCCAAAAGAGTCGGCGCCAGCGCGGCGGCCATCGACTCCAGGTCGGCGTACCAGCGCTGCCACCGGTCCCAGTCGTCGAGCGACCCGCACACGGCCTCGAACGACCTGAGCGTCGCCTCGCCCGGCGAGCGTTCGACCAGCAGCCCGGACTTGCCGTTCGGCGTGTACGACGACGCGGAACGGGACCGCAAAGTGAGGTTCAGACCCAGATCAGCGGCGATCTGGTCCGGTAAGAGCGACACGAGGTAGGAGAAACGGGAGAGGCGGGCGTCGACGCCTTCCCACGGTGACGCGCTCACGGCCGCGCCGCCGACGTGCGGCAGCTTCTCCAGCACCCTGACCGACTTCCCCGCCCGTGCGAGGTACGCGGCCGCCACCAGCCCGTTGTGGCCGCCCCCGACGATCACGACGTCGTCCATGCCCCGAGATCCCTCCCACGTAGCCTGGTCGTGGGGAACATAGCGGTCCGAAGGAGATGTGCACATGGGCCGAGTGACGGTTCGCCGAGCGGTCGAACGGGTGTCGCCGAACGGTCGGCGGCGCCGGGTGGACGCGCTGGCCGCCGAGGAACCTCTGGAGCTGCGGGTCGACGGCAAGGCGTTGGCCGTCACGATGCGCACGCCCGGCCAGGACGTCGAGCTCGCGCACGGCTTCCTGCTCAGCGAGGGCGTGATCGGCGACTCCGGGGACATCTCGATCGCCCGGTTCTGCGAGGGCACCGGGCCGGACGGGATGAACACCTACAACGTGCTGGACGTCGCGCTGGCCGACGGTGTGCCGCCGCCGGACACCGGGGTGGAGCGGAACTTCTACACCACGTCGTCGTGCGGGGTGTGCGGGAAGGCCGCGCTGGACGCCGTGAAGCTCAAGACGCGCTACTCCCCCGCGCTGGACGAGGTCAGGGTCACTCCCGAGACGCTGACGGGTTTCCCGGACGCGTTGCGGGAACGGCAGAAGGTCTTCGAGAGCACCGGCGGGCTGCACGCGGCCGGGCTGTTCGTGAACGGCGAGCTGCTGGTCGTGCGGGAGGACGTGGGCCGGCACAACGCCGTCGACAAGGTGCTGGGCTGGGCGGTGCTGCAGAACCTCGTGCCGTTGCGCGGCGCGGTGCTGATGGTGTCCGGGCGGGCGTCGTTCGAGCTGGTGCAGAAGGCCGCGATGGCCGGGATTCCGGTGCTCGCCGCGGTGTCGGCGCCGTCCTCGCTCGCCGTCGAGCTGGCGGAGGAGCAGGGCATGACGCTCGTCGGCTTCCTGCGTGGCGACTCGATGAACATCTACACCGGTGGGGAGCGCGTGGTTGAGACCGCTTGACGGCGTCGTGGTGGTGAGCCTGGAGCAGGCCGTCGCCGTGCCGTACGCGACGCGGCTGCTGGCCGACCTCGGGGCACGCGTCATCAAGATCGAACGGCCCGGCGCCGGCGACTTCGCCCGGCACTACGACTCGTCGTGCGGCGAGGTGTCGTCGTACTTCGCGTGGACGAACGTCGGCAAGGAGTCGGTGTCGCTCGACATCTTCCACCCGGACGGCCGTGAGGTGCTGGAACGGCTGGTCTCTCGCGCTGACGTGCTGCTGTGCAACCTGTCGCCGCGGGTGTGGAAACGGCTGGGGCTGGAGCTGCCCGCGTCGTTGATCGTCGGCGAGTTGTCCGGGTACGGCTGGGACGGCCCGTACGCGGATCGCAAGGCGTTCGACGCGCTGGTGCAGTCCGAGGCCGGGCTGGTGTCGCTGACCGGCGAGGGCGACGTGATGGCCCGTGCCGGCATCTCGGTGGCGGACATCGCGGCCGGGGTGCAGCTGCAGGCGGCGGTGCTGGCGGCGTTGTTGCAGAAGGCACGGACCGGCGAGGGTGTGCGGCTGCGGTTGTCGCTGTTCGAGGCGATGGCCGAGTGGATGCACCAGCCGATGCTCTACGCCGCCGGGACCGGGGCCGCCGCGCCGCGGTCGGGCGCGCACCACCCGAGCATCGCGCCGTACGGGCCGGTGGCCTGCGCGGACGGGGCCGTGCACCTGGCCGTCCAGAACGACGGTCAGTGGCAGCGGTTGTGCGGGCTGATCGGGCTGGGCGCCGAGGAGAGGTTCGCCACAGTGGCCTCTCGTGTCGAGCACCGTTCCGAGCTGCAGGAACTGCTTGAACGGGCCTTTTCGGACATGAATTCCGCCGATCTGCTGGCCGCTCTGGACTCAGCCGACGTGCCAGCCGCGGTGACCCGCTCGATCACCGAACTGCCCACGCACCCGCAGCTCGACACGTGGGTTGACGTGCAGGTTCCCGGCGGAACGGCCCGGATGCTGCCGCCTCCGGTCGCCGGTTTCGAGTGGTCAGCGGGTGCGGTCCCCGCCCTCGGCGCGCACAATGATCACGTGTTGCGCTGGCTGGGCTATTCGGACGAGGAACTGTCCTCATTACGCGTGCGTTCCGTCCTCTAGAAGGAAACGAGGAACGGTACCCACGCGATGAGGTGAGCATGGGGGATCCGAAGTACAGCCGCCGCACCCTCCTCGCGGCGATCGGCGTGGTCATCGCGACAGCCACCGGCGTCGCGACGTACGTGTCGTCGCCGTCCACCGCCACGGAACGGCAGATCGCCACGGCGGACCGCGTGCAGGCCACCGGCGCCGCCAAGCCGACGATCCGCTTCGAGCGCGTGTACTCGGCCGCCCGCCACCGCGAGGTGACCCTCGCCTTCTACGTCCCGACCGGCCCGAACCCCCGCGGCCTGCCGATGTCGATCCTGCTGCACGGCCTGCACGGTGACGCCAGGCACGCCGCCGTGGGCAACCTCGCCGAGGTCCTGACCGCCGCCGTCGCGAAGGGCTCTGTTCCCGCGTTCGGTTTCGTGGCGGTCGACGGCGGCGACAACTACTGGCACGAGAACGTCCCCGGCGACGACCCGATGACCATGCTGCTCGACGAGGTCCCGCGGTGGCTGAAGGAACGGGGCTACGGCGAACCGTTCGCGGTCACGGGTGTGTCCATGGGCGGCTTCGGTTCACTGCTGTACGCGCGGCGCCGGGCCGAGCGCGGCGACCCGATCGCGGCCGCCGCGGCCATCTCCCCCGGCCTGATCACCACGTGGCCGGAGATGGCCAAGCGCAAGGCGTTCAAGAACGAGGGCGAGTGGGCCTCGCTGGACCCGCTGCGGCACCCGAAGTCGACCGGCCCGACCGCACTCGGCGTGTGGATCGGCGACCGCGACCGGTTCATCGAGGGCACCCGCCGGTACATGCGCGAGGTGCGGCCCGAGGTGGGCGTGGTCAAGGGCGGCGGGCACGACGACGGGCTCTACCGCAAGGTGACGCCCGACGTCGTGCAGTTCCTCGCCAAGTACGCCAAGAAGGCTGTCTAGATCCGCATCGCAGCGCGGCTCCAGTGCACCCAGCCGACGCGACCGTGCTCGTCCCGGCCGCCCAGCGGGAGCGTGGAACTCTTGTCCACGGCGATCAGCAGGTCGTCAAGCAGGTGGACGTACTCGGTTTCCTCGGCGGAGATCAACGCCGCGGTGAGTGGATCGCGACCGAGCAGCCGCACCTTGACCGTGCCGTGTTCGCCCGGCGTGATGTGGACGTCGAGCGCGGAGTCGCGGTAGAGCCCCACAACCTTGTCCGGGTCCACCGGCGCCGGGTCGGCCGGCACGTCGGGGAGCTTCCGCTTGCTCACACCCGCCAGCTCGCTGAGCAGATGATCGAAGAACCCGGCGAAGAACGGGCCGAGGGCTTTCCCTCCGTTGGCCATCACGATCACGGCGACCCCGGCCGCGGGAACGACCCGCAGCATCGACACGAACCCCATGGTCATGCCGGTGTGGCCGATGACCTCGCCGCCGTCGAAGTTCGACAGCTCCCAGCCGAGACCCCACCACCACTCGCCCGTGCCGAAGTCCGGGTGGGTGGCCTGGCGTTCCCGCATCGCGTCGAACTCGGTGGTGTCCAAGTGCATTCGCACGAACTCGAGCAGTTCGCGGGCGGGCATCGCGAGCACCGAACCACCTGCCACCCACGACTCCGGCATGTGCTGGGTCGCGGGCTTGCCTTCCAGGTGCCCGTCCGCCATCTCGTGTTCCGCGTAGTCGACACGTGCCGCCGCGACCTTCGTCAGACCGAGCGGATCGACCAGCCGTTCGTGCAGAACTGCCGTGAAAGTCTTGCCGCGCAACACTTCGACGATCCTGCCCAGCACCGCGTACCCGCTGTTGCAGTACGAGTAGAGCTCACCAGGCGGGCTGAACTGCCCGGCGTCCGCGAGCAGCTCGACGTACCTCTCCAGCATGTCGTCGCCAGAGCCCGTCTCGAACTTCAGGTCGCCCTCGAAACCCGCGGTGTGGCACAGGAGCTGGCGCGGCGTGATCACCTTCGCCGCCTGCTCGTCCGCGGTCCGGAACTCCGGCAGCACGTCGCGCACCGGCCGGTCGAGGTCGAGCAGACCCTCGTTCACCAGCTGCATGATCAGCGTGGCAGTCCAGACCTTGGTGATCGACCCGATCTGGAACAACGTGTCGCTGGTGACCGGCTCGTTCGTGACGTTGTTGCGCACACCTGCTGCTGCATCAACGATTTCACCGTTGTGCAGCACAGCTACTTGTGCGCCAACGATTCCGTGCTCTTCGAGCAGCTCCGGCAGCCTGCGCGTGATCCAGTCGTTCACTGACGCACCGCCACTCTCCCCCAGTGCAGCCACTTGACTCTCCCTTGCTCATCACGTCCACAAAGGACGACAACTCCGTGGCTGCCGTCCTGTTCCTCCACGGCGATCAACGCGTTGTCGCGGAACCCCACGTACTCCTCGATCACCGCCGGCGCCGCGTTGACGTCCACGGGCACTGCCCGCATCCTCACCCGCCCGTGCTCGCTCGCGGTGACGTGAACGGCGGCCCTCACGGCGCGGTAGACCCCGGCGACCTTGTCGACGTCGATCGGAACGGGGACGGCAGGCGGCTTGGGAGGCTTGCGCAAGGTGACGTTCGTCAGCTCTCCCAGCACCTTCTCGTGCACCGCCCGCGCGACGGGGAGGGACGCTCCCCCGTTCGTGAGCGTCGCCACAGCGAGGCCGGACTCCGGAAGCACCCGCAGGTACGCCTGAAAGCCCGGCGTCTGACCGGCGTGCCCCACCCCGGTGACACCGTTCTCGTAGTTGTGCAGGAGCCAGCCGAGACCTTGCCTGCCGCCGAAGCCGAAGTCGGGCAGCTCGACCTGGGTCTCCCGCATCGCGTCGAACTCGGTGGTGTCCAGGTGCATCCGCACGAACGCGAGCAGGTCCCGCGCGCACATGGCGAGCACCGAGCCGGCCGGCGAGTCTCCCTCGGTCGTCTGTTCCTCGACGGGCTTCAGCGCGGTGTCTTCGCGCAGGTGACCTGAGGCGCACCGCCGGCCTGCGTACTCGGCATGGCGCGTGGCGGCGTGAAGGCCGAGCCGGTCGATGAGACGTTCGCGCAGAACAGTGTTGAACGGCTTGCCGCGCAACACTTCCACGATCCGGCCCAGCACCACGTACCCGCTGTTGCAGTACACGTACAGCTCGCCGGGCGGAGTCGTCTGCTGCGTGCCGGCCATGCGCTCCAGGTACTTCGCCAGCATGTCGTCGCCGTTGCCGGTGTCGTAGTAGAGATCACCCTCGAACCCCGCCGTGTGGCAGAGGAGTTGGCGTGGCGTGATGACGCTCGCGGCCTGCTCGTCGGCCAGCCGGAACTCTTCCACGACGTCGCGGACCGGGCGGTCGAGGTCCAGCAGGCCCTCGTTCACCAGCTCCTGGACCAGCGTCGCCGTCCAGACCTTGGTGATCGACCCGATCTGGAAGATCGCGTCCGCGGTCACCTTCTCGCCGGTGACGTTGTTGAGCACTCCTGCTGTCGCGTCGAAGATCTCGCCGTCGTGCAGCACGGCCACCTGAGCGCCGACGACACCGTGTTCCGCGATGAGTTCGGGCAGCCTGCGTCGCAGCCATCCGGCTGTCTCGTTCACGTTCCCCCCAGAAAGTGAAGTTCTAGCGCGGCGAGAGCGGCACGGTCTTCGACCGCACCCACTTCAGCGCCGAAGGCCACTCCCCGTAGCCCGCGTCGATGTTGATGTGACCGGCGCCGGGCAGCACGTCGACCTCGATCCGCAACGCCTCGGCGAGCTGCTTGGCCGCCGGCATCGAGCAGTGCGGGTCGCCCTCGCCCGCGATCAGGCGGGTCTCGGTGGCGGCGCGGCGCAGGCCGGCCGGGTCGAGTGGGGCGGGGAAGAACGACTTGATGGCGGGTTCGGGGTGGTCCAGCGCGGGCGGGGCCACCAGCAGCACGCGGTCGACGTGCCCGATGCCCTCGCGGGCGGCGTGGTGCAGCCAGAGGTAGCACCCGAGCGAGTGCGCGACGACGACCCGTTCACGGTCGGCCGGCGCGGCTTCGAGGTGGGTGTCGAGCTCACGCAGCCAGGTGGTGAGGTCGGGCTGGTCCGGGTCGCTGAAGTGCGGCATGTCGGCGAGGCCGCCGTGCTCGGACACCGTCTGGGCCAGCCAGCGCTGCCAGTGGCCGGGGCCGGAACCGGTGTAGCCGTGGATCAGGAGCACGTGAGGCAACGACATGCCTCCACCTTAGAACGCCGAAAGGGCGCCGGTGTGATCACCGGCGCCCTTTCAGAGATCGAAAAACTACGCGGACTTCTTCCTCGGGGGTTCGGGGGTGTCCCCCGAACAACACGTGAGAGATGTCCGTGGCGAGCGCACTCCGCGAGCGCGCTACGCCGACTTCTCTCGACGCTCCCGGCGCGAGGGCTGCCGGGCAACGATCGTCGGGTTCACGTTCTCCTTCACCGTCTGCTCGGTGATGACGACCTTGGCGACGTCCGTGCGGCTCGGGATGTCGTACATCACCGGGAGCAGGACCTCTTCCATGATCGCGCGCAGACCTCGGGCACCGGTGCCGCGCAGGATCGCCTGGTCGGCGACCGCTTCCAGCGCGGTCTTGGTGAACTCGAGCTCGACGCCGTCCATCTCGAACAGCTTCTGGTACTGCTTCACCAGGGCGTTCTTCGGCTCGGTGAGGATCATCACCAGCGACGGCTTGTCGAGGTTCGTGACGGAGGCGACCATCGGCAGACGCCCGATGAACTCGGGAATCAGGCCGAACTTGATCAGGTCCTCCGGCATGGAGTCGGAGAAGAAGTCCGACGCCTCCACCTCGGCCTTGGAGCGGACCTCGGCACCGAAGCCGAGACCACGCTTGCCGACGCGGTCCTGGATGATCTTCTCCAGACCCGCGAACGCACCGGCCACGATGAACAGCACGTTCGTCGTGTCGATCTGGATGAACTCCTGGTGCGGGTGCTTGCGGCCGCCCTGCGGGGGCACCGATGCGGTGGTGCCTTCCAGGATCTTGAGGAGCGCCTGCTGCACACCCTCGCCCGACACATCGCGCGTGATCGACGGGTTTTCACTCTTTCGAGCGATCTTGTCGACCTCGTCGATGTAGATGATGCCCGTCTCGGCGCGCTTCACGTCGTAGTCGGCGGCCTGGATGAGCTTCAGGAGGATGTTCTCGACGTCCTCGCCGACGTACCCGGCCTCCGTCAGTGCCGTCGCGTCGGCGATGGCGAACGGCACGTTCAGCATCTTCGCGAGGGTCTGCGCGAGGTAGGTCTTGCCGCAGCCCGTGGGGCCGAGCATCAGGATGTTCGACTTCGCCAGCTCGACGCCGTCGTCACGACCCTCGCGCCCGCGGTCGCCCGCCTGGATGCGCTTGTAGTGGTTGTAGACGGCGACGGAGAGGGTGCGCTTGGCATCACTCTGGCCGATGACGTACTGGTCGAGGAACTCGTGGATCTCGGCGGGCTTAGGCAGCTCGTCGAGCTTCACGTCACCGGCTTCGGCCAGCTCCTCCTCGATGATCTCGTTGCAGAGATCGATGCACTCATCGCAGATGTAGACGCCGGGGCCGGCGATGAGTTTCTTCACCTGCTTTTGACTCTTTCCGCAGAAAGAGCACTTCAGCAAGTCGCCGCCGTCACCGATACGCGCCATGACCGCTGACCTATGTCCCCTCCGGCGCACACCTGCTGTAGTGCGCCTGCTGACTTGCTGTGGCAGTCCCACTGGCTGTGGGTGCTGAGCCCGTTCTCCTGACGGTACCTGGCCGACCCCGTTTCAGGGGAGGACCCGCGTCCCCCGACGCGCCGATCAGGCCGGTTAACCGGTCACATCGGCGTGTCGGGTGGGTGCGCGATGCCCGGTGGCTGGGGTTTCCCACCCACCAAGACACGGCCCGCGTTCTGGGGTGTCCCCAGACGAACACCGGGCGGCGGGCGAGGCGAGCGCTCTTCGCGAGCACACCTCACCCACCGGCGCCCGTCAGGACTTGGCGGAAAGCTTGCGGTAGGGCAGCACCGTGTCGACGATGCCGTACTCCCTGGCCTCTTCGGCCGTCAGGATCCGGTCGCGCTCGATGCTCTCGCGGACCTCCTCTGCCGTCCGGTTCGTGTGCCGCGCGAGGGTGGACTCCATCAGGCGGCGCACACGCTGGATCTCGTTCGACTGGATCTCCAGGTCGGACACCTGACCGTACGCGCCCTCCATCGAAGGCTGGTGGATCAGGATTCGCGCGTTCGGCAGGGCGTGGCGCTTGCCGGGCGTGCCGGCGGCCAGCAGCACGGCAGCGGCCGAGGCGGCCTGGCCGAGGCAGTACGTCTGGATGTCCGGGCGAACGAACTGCATGGTGTCGTAGATGGCCATCAGCGAGGTGAACGAGCCACCCGGCGAGTTGATGTACATCAGGATGTCGCGGTCCGGGTCCTCGGACTCGAGCACCAGCAGCTGCGCCATGACGTCGTTGGCGGAGGCGTCGTCAACCTGCACGCCGAGGAAGATGATGCGCTCCTCGAAGAGCTTGTTGTACGGGTTCGACTCCTTCATGCCATAGCTGGTGCGCTCGACGAACGACGGCAGCACGTACCGCGACTGAGGCATGTGGAACTGGCTCACTTCGAGATCTCCTCAGCTTCCTAGTTGCCCGAGCGCACGGACTGGGGGCGGGTGACGACCTTGTCGACAAAGCCGTACTCGAGCGCTTCCTGGGCCGTGAACCAGCGGTCGCGGTCGGAGTCGCGGGTGATCGTCTCGAGCGTCTGGCCGGTGTGCTCGGCGATCAGCTCGGCCATCTCGCGCTTGGTGCGCGTGAGCATGTCCGCCTGGATCGCGATGTCCGCGGCCGTACCACCGACACCGGCCGAAGGCTGGTGCATGAGGATGCGGGCGTGCGGGAGCGCGTGGCGCTTGCCGGGGGTACCCGCGGAGAGCAGGAACTGCCCCATCGAGGCCGCGAGACCCATGGCGTACGTGGCCACGTCCGGCTCGATGAGCTGCATCGTGTCGAAGATGGCCATGCCCGCCGTGACGGAACCACCGGGCGAGTTGATGTAGAGGGTGATGTCCTTCTCGGGGTCCTCAGCGGCCAGCAGCAGCAGCTGAGCGGTGATCTGGTTGGCGATGCCCTCTTCGACCTGTGATCCCAGGACGATGATCCGCTCGCGGAGCAGCCGCTCGTACACCGAGTCGTTCAGGTTCATCCCGGCGGTGGCCGACCGCATCTCGGGGGTCGGGAAGGAGTGCTGCGTCACGTCTGCCTGCCTAACTCCAGGTGGAACGAAATCTGGATGCGAAAACTCTCTGCGATCGACCTTAACGAAGGCGGGCGGCGTCAGATGCCCGACACCGCCCGCGTTCGCTTAGGGCTGCATTTCCGGCGCTCGTCCGCTGGCGGGACGAGGGCGACTCGCTACTGGGCGTCCTCTTCGGACTTGGTCTCGCCGAACAGCTCGTCCAGGTCCAGCTTCTGACCGCTCGTGTCGCTGACCGTGGCCTGACGCACGACGCTCGCGAGCGCCTTGCCGCGGCGGACGTCGGCGAAGATCGCGCCGAGCTGGCCGGACTGCTGCGCGCGCTTGACGTACTCGTCGGGCGAGATGCCGAAGCGCTGGGCCTGGTAGATGATCCGCTCGGTGAGCTCACCGTCGGACACCGTGACCTGCTCGGCGTCGGCGATCGAGTCGAGCACCAGCTGCGTCTTGACGGCCTGCTCGGCCGCGGTGCGCAGTTCGGCGTCGAACTCCTCCTCCGACTGACCCTGCTCCTCGAGCCACGCGGCGAACTTGGCCTCGTCGTGGTCGAAGGCGTGCACGGCGTCGTGCTTGCGGGCGTCGATCTCGCCCTGGACGATGCCCTCGGGCAGCGGGACCTCGGTGGTCTCCAGCAGCGCCTCGAGGACCTTGTCGCGCGCCTGAACGCCCTGCTGCATCTTCTTGACGCGGTCGAGGCGGGTCTTCAGGTCGGCCTTGAGCTCGTCGAGCGTGTCGAACTCGCTGGCGAGCTGCGCGAACTCGTCGTCCAGCTCGGGCAGCTGACGCTCCTTGACGGAGTTCAGCACCACGGACACCTCGGCGTCGCGGCCGGAGTGCTCGCCGGCGACGAGCGTGGTGGTGAAGGTCTTGGTCTCACCCTCGGCAGCGCCGACGAGCGCGTCGTCGATGCCCTCGACGAGCTGGCCGGAGCCGATCTCGTAGGACAGACCGGCGGTGCGGGCCTCCTCGACCTCTTCGCCGTCGACCGTGGCGGACAGGTCGATGCTGACGAAGTCACCGGTCTCGACCGGGCGGCTGACGCCGGTCAGCGTGCCGAAGCGGGCGCGGAGCTCGTCGAGCTGGGTGGTCACGTCCTCTTCGGCGACCTCCTGCTCGTCGACGGTCACGGCCAGCTCGCCGAAGGCGGGCACGGTGATCTCGGGACGGACGTCGACCTCGGCGGTGAACTCGAGCGTCTCGCCGTCTTCGATCTTGGTGACCTCGAAGTCGGGACGGCCGAGCGTGCGCACCTCACCCGCGTTGACCGCTTCCAGGTACTTGGCCGGGATGGCCTCCTGGATGACCTCGTCCAGCACCGGAGCGCGGCCGATGCGGCTCTCCAGCACCTTGGCGGGGGCCTTGCCGGGACGGAAGCCGGGGATGCGGACCTGCTTCGCGAGCTTCCGGTACGCCTGGTCGAAGTTCGACTTGAGCTCGTCGAACGGCACCTCGACGTTGATCCGGACCCTCGTCGGGCTCAGGTGCTCGACGGTGCTCTTCAACGTGGACTCCTCGATACGAACAAGAACGTGCAAGACAGCCGGTACCGCCGCATGGGGCGCCCGGATTCCCAGGGAGTCTAGGCGAGACCCGTCCTGTGACCGCTGCCACCCCGCCTTGGACCCGTGACAGCTGACCAGGGAGACCGATAACGTTCGCCGCAGCGCACCGTTTGGTCCGCTATGGGGGCTTCAACCGTGATCCTGGGGGAACACGCATGTCCAAAACTTCCGCGCGCCTGCTCGCAGCCGGCGCCGCCCTGCTCAGCCTGACCGCCGCACCGGCAGCCAACGCGGCCGAACAACCGGAAGCCACCGTCGCCGCGTACATCTTCAGCAACGGCACGGTGACCCACGGCATCTACACCGAACAGGGCGACCTCACCGCACCGCACCTCGCGTCCGGCTACACGGCGCACCACCCCGGCTGGGACATCCGCCTGTCCGACGAGACCTACGGCGCGGGCCTGCCCAAGCAGGACTTCCGCGCCAAGGCCTCCGACACCAGCACCTCCGCCAGCGCGGGCACCAGCGGTTTCATCTCACTGGTCGACGGCGACTCCCGCGACGTCCCGTTCGCGGTGCTGAAGCTCGGCAGCCGCAGCGTGTCCTGCACGACCGACGGCCCGCTCTTCACCGGCGGTGGCGGCAGCCCCCGCCTGTGGCTGCGCCAGCACGCGGGTGAGCTCTACGAGGTGGACGTCCTGGCCACCGGCACGACCAGCGCCGTGATCGCCGACGACGTGAACGGCACCCGGACCCCGACCACCGTGAAGGTCAACTCGATCTCGACCACGGCCCAGGCCGCCGCGTGGCCGCAGTTCGCCAAGTACGACGGCCGCGCGAAGGCCGGCGCCATCGGCCACGAGCTGGAGATCACCCAGCAGGGCAGGACCTTCAAGATCCTCGCCGGCGTCTCAGCGGCTTCCTGCTAGTCCCGCACCGTCTCACCGCGCCGCCGCCCACTCCCGGGCGGCGGCGCTTTTTTGTTCGTTCAGCGAACGACGTAACAGAAAAGAGTCACCCAACTACGACCCGTCAAAGGCTCCGTCTCGATTTCACTCTTTCGGCCGAAACAGCCTTTCGCGACCGATCAAGATGACTCCGTTAGCACCAATGAACCCGTCGCAGCGGACAGGTAGCGTTACTGCTCCCGCACCATCCGTAACAGGACCACGGGAACGAACGAGAAAAAGTCGTCGCACCGTTTTACCCCGAGGATCCGCCTGATGGAGACACGCCAGCTTCTCGCGTTCACAACCGTGGTTCAGACAGGGAGCTTCACCAAGGCCGCTGCCACGCTCAACTGCTCGCAGCCGACCATCACGACCCGCATCAAGGCACTGGAGGAGGCCCTCGGGGTCGTCCTTTTCCGGCGCCTCCCCCGAGGTATCCAGATGACCTCCGCAGGCGTGGAACTGCTCCCGTTCGCGCGAAACATCATCAACCTCACCGAAAAGGCCCGAAAAGCCATAACGATGAACGGCGAGCCCCACGGCAAACTAGTCATCGGCTCCGCACAGAGTTTGACCGACTACCGCCTGTTACCGCTCATCGAATACATGTGCTGGCGCTACCCGTCCGTCCAACTCTCACTGCACTCGCGCAACACGCTCAACAACCTCGCCTCGGTGCGCGACGGCCAACTCGACTGCGCCTTCTTCATCGGCGCCATAGAGCCCCGCGAAGGCCTGGAAACCACAGTGCTCTGCCCCGAACCCCTCGTCATGGTCGCGGGCCCCAACCACATGCTCACCCAACGCCAGTCGCTCACCGAGGACGACATCACCAGCAGCACCCTCATCCGAGCGGAGAACGGCGCCTCCTACCACGAACTGTTCGAAAACTCGCTCGGCTACGACGACACCCGAGCCCCAGTGCTCGAACTCGACTCGGTAGACGCCGCCAAACGCGCCGTAGCCTCAGGCCTGGGCATCGCCCTCATGCCCGAAGTCACCGTGTCCGCCGAACTCACCGACGGCAGGTTGGTCCGCTTGCCCTGGTCCGCCACTTTCCGCGTCTACACGCAGTTCGGCTGGCGCCAGGACAACTCGACGAACCCGGCGGTGACCGCCCTGGTCTCGGCAGCGGCCCAGGTCGTCAGCGACCAGGTCGCCTCACTCACGTGATCGAGAGCCAACGGCCCGAGAAGAACTGAGCGCGCAGGCCCGGCGGGGTGGTCCCGTCACGAGTCGTGCCACAGCACGGCCTGTGAGGGGACCACCCCGCCAACGCAACCACCTACGCAACGTGCCGCCGCCCAACTCAACTGGCGTGCCATCAACCCGCGTGCGCCGTGGGGCTGGTCTTTGATCAGATTGGCGGGTCCGGGGCGGAGCCCCGAAGCCTGAAACAGGCGCGAACCACCCAACGCAACCCAACTACGCACGCGCCGAAGGCGCCGTGCTTCCCCGAACCACCAACTCCGGCAACACGTCCTCGACATCAGTTGGCGAAGCCCCCTCCACCACCGCCAGCAACGCCCGAGCAGCCCGAGCCCCGAACGCGAACGTGTCCCGCGACAACGCCGTCAACCGCCCGTGCTGGCAAAGCACCGAGTCGTCCCAAGCCACGATCGACAACTCCCCCGGCACCGCCACCCCCAGCGACTCGGCCACCGCCGCCCCAGCCACCGCCATCACGTCGTTGTCGTAAACGATCGCGGTAGGCGGCTCACCCGAGCCCAGCAGCAACCGGGTGGCAGCGGCCCCGGACTCAGCCGTGTAGTCCCCGGAAACGATCACACCGTCCACCGCGGACTCGAACGCCTGGTCCCGGCGAACCGTGTGCAACAACGAGGACAACCCGGCCACCCGCGCGATCCGCCGATGCCCCAACGCCTTCAGGTACTCCACGACGGAAGTCATCGCCGCGTAGTCATCAGCCCACACCGACGCCAGCTCCCCGTGGTGCCCGGACCCGCCCACCACGACGGCCGGCAACCCGAGCGACGACATCAGCTCGACCCGCGGATCCGAAACCAGCAGATCCACGAGGAACACCCCGTCCACCCGGTGCTCGGCCCACCACCGCTGGTACAGCGCGATCTCCGCCTCCCGCGAAGACACCACCTGCAGCAGCAGCGCGCAAGACATCTCGGACTGCATGCCGGCGATCAGCTGGAAGAAGAACGCCTCGTCCCCCAGCGCCCGAGGCGGCCGCACCAGCACCAGCCCCACCGCGTCAGCAGAGGCGGACGACAACGCCCGGGCGGTGACGGACGGCCGGTACCCCAGCTCCGAAGCGACGCCGAGCACCCGCGCCCGCGTGTCCTCGGAGACCCCGGCGCGGCCGTTCAGGGCGAGGGACACAGCCCCCTTCGACACCCCCGCCGCGGCGGCGATGTCCTTGATGGTCGGCCTTTTCACCCAGCGCACCCTGTCCGGAACGAGACAACAAGACGTTCGGAGGCTAGCCGGAGATAAACCGGTTTAGCTAGGGTCCGCGTCCAAGGAGGTGGGTGTCAATGAAGAGGCGCACGTTCCTCGCGGGCCTGGTGGCGGTGCCCGTCGCGGGCTGCGGGCTGGGCGGCGGCACCGGGTCGGGCTCGTCAGCGAGTGGCCAGGTCACGGGCGAGATCACGTTCCAGACGTGGTCGCTCAAACCGAAGTACACCGACTACGTCAACGGTGTCATCGACGCGTTCCAGAAGCAGCACCAGGGCACCACGGTGAAGTGGGTGGACCAGCCCGCGGACGGATATCTGGCGAAGGTCATGGCCGACGCGAGCGCGGGCAGCCTGCCCGACGTGATCAACGTGCCGCCGGACCTCAGCTTCCCGCTGGCCAAGGCCGGTCAGCTGGTCAACCTCGACGAGTCCCTCAAGGACGCCAAGCCGGAGTACCTCGAGAACGCCTGGCAGGCGTTCGAGATCCCCGGCAAGGGCGGCTGCTACGGCTTCCCCTGGTACCTCAACACCGGCCCGATCTTCTACAACAAGGCGCTCTTCCAGCAGGCCGGGCTGGACCCGGACAAACCACCGACGAACTTCAAGGAGCTGGAACAGCAAGCCCTCCAGCTCGCCCAGAAGAAGGTCGCGATGCTCGGCCAGACGCCGTCCATCGCGGACTTCGGGTTGTACGGCGTGAAGCTGTTCGAGAACGACAAGTTCACCTTCAACGAGGCCAAGGGCATCGAGTTCGTCGAGAGCTACAAGCGGATGTACGACGCGGGCGCGCTGGTTCCCGAGGCGCTCACGGCGAACTACACCGGCGCCGGCACGAAGTTCATGGCGCAGCAGACCGCGCTCAACTCCGGCAGCGCGTACGACCTCGGCAAGTTCAAGACCGACGCGCCCGGCCTGTACGCGAACATCGGCATCACCAAGCCCATCACGAACACGGGCAGCGCCAACATGTTCCTGCACGGCGTGAGCGTCCCGAAGAGCAGCAAGAACCAGGCGACCGCGCTCGCGTTCGGCCGGTTCGTCACCAACGCCGAGAACCAGGTGAAGTTCGCCAAGCTCGCCTCGATCTTCCCGAGCACGTCGAAGGGCGGCGACGACCCGTACTTCACCACGGAGGACGGGTCCGACGAGGCGCGCGTGCGGGTCGCGGCGGCCAAGCAGCTCACCACCGCGGTCAACTACACGCCGGTGCAGTTCAGCGACCAGATGCGCGAGTCACTTCTGCAGCAGCTGGCCGACGCCATGCTCGGCAAGAAGTCGCCGAAGCAGGCCCTGGACGACGCCGTCAACGAGTGCAACAGGCTGCTCAAGTGAGCCGCCGGAAATGACTCACCGCCCGTACACGCCGTGGCTGTTCCTGGCGCCAGGGCTGGCCGTCTGCCTGCTGTTCACGATCTTCCCGTTCCTGAACATGATCGTGCTCGCGTTCACCGACGCGAGCGCGCTGGGCGGCGGCCAGTTCACCGGCGTGGACAACTTCGTGCGGATGGCCCAGGACCCGAAGTTCTGGCTGGCGGCGCGCAACAGCCTGCTCTACATGGTGTGCGTCGTGCCGCCGTTGGTGCTGTTGCCGCTGTTGATCGCGATGCTGGTGCAGAAGACCGTGCCGGGCATCGGGATCTTCCGCACGGCGTTCTTCACACCGGTGATCGCGTCCACGGTCGTGGTCGGGCTCATCTGGACGTGGCTGCTCGACAGCCGCGGCCTGGTGAACAGCGTGGTGGAAGCGTTGGGCGGCAGCAGGATCGGGTTCCTGACCGACTCGACGCTGCTGCTGATCAGCTCGATGGTGGTGACGGTCTGGCGCGGCCTCGGCTACTACATGGTGATCTACCTGGCCGCGCTCGCGAACGTGCCGAAGGACCTGCACGAGGCAGCGATGGTCGACGGCGCGGGGCCGGTCAGGAGGTTCTGGTCGGTCACCGTGCCCTCGCTGCGGCCCACGATGGTGCTCGTCGCCGCACTGAGCGCGGTCAACGGGTTCCGCGTGTTCTCCGAGATCTACCTGCTGTCGGGCGGGTCCGGCGGGCCGGGCGGGGCGAGCACCACGCTGGTGATGCTCATCCAGTCGGTCGGCCGCGGCCTCACCGGTGAGGTCGGGTACGCCTCGGCGCTGAGCATGGTGCTGTTCGTGATCCTGCTGGGCCTGCTGCTGGTCACCCTCAAGCTCAACCGCAGGGAGGACCAGCTGTGAAGCGCGCCCACTACTACCTGGCCCTGCGCTATCTCGGGCTCCTGACGATCCTCGCGATCAGCATCGGCCCGTTCCTGTGGCAGTTCGCCACGAGCATCAAGGGACCGAGCGAGGACGTCTTCGTCCCCGACTTCATCCCGGACGATCCGACGTTCGGCAACTACGCCGCGGTCGCCGACGTGGTGCCGGTCTGGACGTTCGCGCTCAACTCGCTGGGCGTGGCGAGCGTCAACGTCGTCGCGAACTGCCTCGGCGCGGCCATGGCCGGCTACGCGTTGGCACGGCTCAAGTTCCGGGGCCGCGCGTTCGCCGGGGTGATCTTCGCCAGCAGCATCCTGGTGCCGTTCGAAGCGATCATGATCTCGCTGTTCCTGGTGATGCGCGGATTCGGACTCACCAACACGCTGACCGCCGTCGTGCTGCCCGGCGCCATCAACGCGCTCAACGTTCTGTTGCTGCGCAACGCCTTCCTCGCACTCCCCGCCGAAGTCGAGGAAGCCGCGGTCATCGACGGCGCCAACGCGTGGCAGCGGTTCACCCGCCTCGCGCTGCCGTCGGTGAAGGGCACGCTGGTCGTGGTGGCGCTGTTCTCGTTCATGTTCAGCTGGGACGACTTCCTCTGGCCGCTCATCGTGCTGAGCGACCAGGAGAAGTACACGCTCACCATCGGCCTGGCGTACCTCCAGGGCACGTTCGTGCAGAACCAGCGGCTGGTCGCGGCGGGCACGATCATCGCCGTCCTCCCGCTGATCCTGCTGTTCCTGTTGTTGCAGAAGCACTTCTTCCGCGGAGTGGGAGAAGGCGCGATCAAGGGATGATCCCCAGAAGGAGTTCTTCCTTGCGTTTCGGCGTGAACTACACCCCTTCCCACGGCTGGTTCCACCACTGGCTCGACTTCTCCCTCGATGACGTCAAAGCCGACTTCGAGTCCATCGCGGGTCTCGGCCTCGACCACGTGCGGGTGTTCCCGCTGTGGCCGGTGTTCCAGCCCAACCGCGGGCTGGTCCGCCCCCAGGCCGTCGAGCAGCTCTCCCAGATGCTCGACGCCGCCCACGAGACCGGTCTCGACGTGCAGGTCGACGTCCTGCAAGGACATCTGTCGAGCTTCGACTTCTACCCGTCGTGGGTGCAGACCTGGCACCGCCGCAACATCTTCACCGACGCGGACGTCGTCGACGGGCAGAAGTTCTACGTCCGCACCCTCGCAGAGGCGCTGCGCGACAAGCCGAACTTCCTCGGCTTCACCCTGGGCAACGAGGTCAACCTGCTCACCGAGTCGAACCCGTGCTCGCCCGAACAGGCCGGCGAGTGGATCGACGCGCTGCTCGACGAGTGCGAGAAGGCCGCACCGGGTCACCCGCACGTGCACTCCGAGTACGACGCCGTCTGGTACGAGAGCGAGCACGCGTTCCTGCCGGAGCACGCCGCCAACAAGGGCGCGATGACGACTGTGCACTCGTGGGTCTTCAACGGCACCGCGCAGCGCTACGGACCGCTCAGTCCGGAGAGCGTCCACCACGCCGAGTACCTGATCGAGCTGGCGAAGGCGCATGCCAAGGACCCGCAACGGCCCGTGTGGCTGCAGGAGATCGGCGCCGCCCAGCCCGAGATCAGCGCCGAGCAGGCACCGCGGTTCGCCGAGCAAACGCTTGCGAACGTGCTGACCTGCTCGAACCTGTGGGGCGTCACGTGGTGGTGCTCGCACGACGTCGACCGCGCGTTGGTGGACTTCCCCGAACGCGAGTACGAGTTGGGGTTGTTGACGACGGAACGCGAGGTCAAGCCGCTCGGCGAGGTGATCGCCCGGATCGTGCGCGAAGCAGGGCACGATCCGGTCGAGCGCACGCCGATCAAGCTGCACGGCGACCGGCCCTCGTGGGGTCCGGGCGGCGCTTTCTTCGACGAGTGGATGAGCCTCGCGCGCAACGGCGTGCGGGCCTCGATCGAGCTGGGGTGAACACGTGCACGACGAACGCGCGCTGCTGGAAGAACGACTCAACCGCACGCTGAAGGAACGCATCCGCCCGGCGATCTACGGCGAGACCGCGCCGCTGGAACTCGCCGTGTGGAACGTGCCGGACGAGCCCGTCCCGGTCGACGAGGCACTTCAGGCCACCTACGAACCAGCGAGCGTCGGCGACGCCTGGGGCGCCCCGTGGAGCACCGCCTGGTTCCGGCTGACCGGGCAGGTTCCCCCGGCGTGGCAGGGCAAGCAGGTCGAGGTGGTGCTGGACCTCGGTTTCACCCATCCCGGCCCCGGTTTCCAGTCCGAGGGCCTCGCCTACAACGCTCAAGGTGAGCCCATCAAGGGCATCGAGCCGCGCAACACCTACCTGCCGGTCGACGGCTCAGACGTGCTCTTCTACCTCGAAGCCGCGGGCAACCCGACGATCCTCGACTTCCACCCGTTCCTGCCGACCCCGTTGGGCGACAAGGAAACAGCGGGCTCCGAGCCGTTGTACAAGATCCTCAAGGCCGAGCTCGCCGTGTTCCAGCCGCAGGTGTGGCACCTCATGCTCGACATCGAGGTGCTGCAGTCGCTCATGAAGGAACTGCCGGACCACGACCCGCGCCGGCACAAGATCCTGCACGCGCTGGACCGGGCGATGGACGCGCTGGATCTCAACGAGGTCGCCGCCACCGCCGACCTGGCCCGCGCGGAACTCGCGCACGTGCTGTCGTTGCCCGCCAACGCTTCCGCGCACAAGGTCTCCGCCATCGGGCACGCGCACATCGACAGCGCCTGGCTGTGGCCGTTGCGCGAGACGGTCCGCAAGTGCGCCAGGACGTTCTCGAACGTCACGAAGCTGATGGACGAGTACCCGGACTTCTACTTCGCGTGCTCACAGGCCCAGCAGTACGCGTGGATGAAGGAACACCATCCGCACGTGTGGGACCGGGTGCGCGAGAAGGTCCGCAACGGGCAGTTCGTGCCGGTCGGCGGCATGTGGGTCGAGTCGGACACGAACATGCCCGGCGGCGAGGCGATGGCCCGCCAGCTCGTGCACGGCAAGCGCTTCTTCCTGGACAACTTCGGCGTGGAGACCGAGGAGGTCTGGCTGCCGGACTCGTTCGGCTACAGCGCGGCACTCCCCCAGCTGATCAAGCTCTCCGGCTCGCGCTGGTTCCTCACCCAGAAGCTGTCGTGGAACCAGATCAACAAGTTCCCGCACCACACCTTCTGGTGGGAGGGCATCGACGGCACGCGGATCTTCACGCACTTCCCGCCGGTCGACACCTACAACTCGTCTTTGAGCGGTGAGGAGCTGGCGCGCGCCTCCCGTCAGTACGCCGAGCACGCCAAGGCCTCCCGGTCGCTGGTGCCGTTCGGCTACGGCGACGGCGGTGGCGGCCCCACCCGAGAGATGATGGAGACCGCGCACCGGGTCGCGAACCTCGAAGGCTCCCCCACGGTGAAGGTCGAGCCGCCGCGTGACTTCTTCCAGGCCGCGCAGGACGAGTACCCGGACGCGCCGGTGTGGGCGGGCGAGCTGTACCTGGAGAAGCACCGCGCCACGTACACCACGCAGGCCAAGACCAAGCAGGGCAACCGCCGCAGCGAACACCTGCTGCGCGAGGCCGAGCACTGGGCCACCGCGGCGGCCCTGGCCGGGCACGAGTACCCGTACGAAGAGCTGGACCGGTTGTGGAAGACCGTGCTGCTGCACCAGTTCCACGACATCCTGCCGGGCAGCTCGATCGCCTGGGTGCACCGCGAGGCCGAGGCCACCTACGCCCGCGTCGCGTCCGAGCTGAAGGCGCTGACCTCGAAGGCCATCGACGCGATCAAGGGTGACGGCGACGACGAGCTGACGTTCGACGTGCTCGGCGGCGACGCACCGAAGCCGTTCGTCGCGCCCGTCGACGGCGTTCTCGACAACGGCCGGCTCCGCGTCACCATCGACGCCGACGGCATCGTGCTGTCCATCGTGGACCTGGAGGAGGATCGCGAGGTCCTGCCGCCGCACGGGTTCGCCGGCATGCCGCAGCTGCACCGCGACAACCCGAACCAGTGGGACGCCTGGGACATCGACCCGTTCTACCGCAACTGGAAGGCCGACCTGATCCCGTCAGAACGGGTCGACGCCTCAGACGGCGTGGTCGTGCGGGCGAAGTTCGGCAACTCGATGCTCACCCAGACCATCCGGCTGCGCGAGGGCGCCAAGCAGGTCGACTTCGACACCGAGGTCGACTGGCAGGAGCGGGAGAAGCTGCTCAAGATCGCGTTCCCGCTCGACCTGCGCGCCGAGGTCTCCGCCTCCGAAACCCAGTTCGGCCACCTGCACCGCCCGGTGCACACCAACACCTCGTGGGAAGCCGCGAAGTTCGAGATCTGCGCCCACCGCTTCCTGCACGTCGGCGAACCCGGCTACGGCGTCGCGGTGGTCAACGACTCGACCTACGGCCACGAGGTCACCCGCACCACCCGTGACGACGGCGGAACCACCACGACCGTGCGCCTGTCCCTGCTGCGCGCACCCAGGTTCCCCGACCCCGAAACCGACCAGGGCGAGCACCGCTTCCGCTACTCCCTGGTCATCGGCGGCCTGCCGGAAGCGATCGACGCCGGCTACCGCATCAACCTGCCACCGCGCTCCGTCCAGGGCTCCCAGGCGCCAGAACCGTTGGTGCGCACGGACAACCCTGCGGTCAGGGTCGAGGCCGTGAAGCTGGCCGACGACCGGTCGGGCGACGTCGTCGTCCGGCTTTACGAGGCGCACGGCGGTCGTGCGCGCGCCTCGATCAGCACCTCCTTCGCCCACCAGGCGATCCAGGAGACCGACCTGCTCGAACGGCCCCTGGCCGACGCGTCGGCAGAGGTGGTGCTGCGCCCCTTCCAAGTGATCACCCTGCGATTCACGAGGTAGCGCATGAAGAAGCTGTTCCTGGCGTTGTTGCTGGTGGTGCTCGCCGCGCCACCAGCAACAGCGGCCACGCAGAAGCGGACCGTTGTCTACTACCAAACCCAGTACAGCAACGGCGCGACGGGAACGTACGTCTCGCCGAAGCCCCTGATCGACCGGAACACGGGCGTGACCGACGTCCTCGTCGCCGCGATCCACCTCAACGAGAACAAGATCGTCCACCTCAACGACCACCCGCCCGCGCATTCGCGGTACACGCAGATGTGGCAGGACCTCGCCGCGATGCAGGCCCGCGGCGTCAACGTGATCGGCATGGTGGGCGGCGCGGCGGCCGGTTCGTTCCAGCGGCTCGACACGCGGTTCAACGAGTACTACCCGCTGCTCAAGGACGTCATCACGCGCTACAAGCTCAACGGCGTCGACCTCGACGTCGAGGAGCGGATGTCGATCGCGGGCGTCCGGCGGGTGATCGACCAGCTGAAGGCGGACTTCGGCGCGAACTTCATCGTCACGCTGTCCCCGGTGGCGTCGGCGCTCTGGGGTGGCGGCAACCTGTCCGGGTTCAACTACGAGGACCTGTACCGCACGCACGGTTCGAAGATCGCGTGGTTCAACGGCCAGTTCTACAACGGCTGGGGCAACGCCGGGAGCACCACCAACTACGACCAGATCATCAACCGGCGGGTGATCCCGGCGAACAAGGTCGTGCTGGCCACGCTCACCAGTTCGGCCAACGGCGGGTCGGGCTACGTGAACATCTCGACCCTCAGGAACACCGTGAACTCCCTGAAGACCAAGTACACCAACTTCGGTGGCGTGGCCGGATGGGAGTACTTCAACTCGCTGCCCGGCGGCACCGCGGCGCCCTGGCAGTGGAGCGCTGAGGTCACCGCGATGCAGAAGTAGGCCACTCGAGGCGGGGTGGGCAACCGACACCCCGCCTCCTCGCGTCAGGCGGGACGAGTACCGCGTACCGCGGCGGGTAGCTCCCGGATCGACCAGCCGGGAAAGAACGAACCGAGCCCTCACGTCACGACCCCTCAGGTCGTGCCGTGAGGGCTCTTTCGACCCGGCCTCAGCCGCCGGGTAAGGGGTCTCACCGCGCGGCCTTAGGTGATCGTCCGATGTAAGGGGTCACCCCTCAGGCGCAATCTCATCGTTGTCAGCAGGACAGCGAGAGAACGAACTGAGGAGTGAGTCAGATGGAGTGGACGCCCGAAGCGATCAAGGCGGAGATGGACTACCGGCAGGCCTCGCTGCGTGAGGACGCCCGCCGTGTCCACGAGTACTACCGCAACGGCGGGAAGCCGCGTTCGTGGTGGCACCGCATGACGCACCGCCACGAGCCTGAGGTCCCCAACGGACAACAGGCTGCGTGATGCCGGGGGTAAGCAGCAGGGATGGTTCCTCTCGTCCGGGAACCACCCCTGCTGCTTCGTTCTGGTCAAACCGAGCCAGCTAAGCCTTGGGCAGCCAGGCCTTGACCTTGTCGGCGTTGGCGTCGACCCACTTCTTGGCCGCGTCCTCGGGCTTCATCTTGTCCTCGGCGATGTACTTCGCGACCGTGTTCTGGTCCTCGTTGGTCCACTTGAAGTTCTTGACCAGCTGGAAGGCCGGGCCGTTGGCGTCGGCGAACTTCTTGGACACGAGCTTGTCGAGGTCGTAGTCCGGGTAGTCGCAGGCGACCTTCTCGGCGTCGGCGTCACAGCCCGCCTTGTACTCGGGCAGCTTCACCTTCTCGAGCTTGATCTCGTTGAGCAGCCACTGCGGCGAGTAGAAGTAGCCGATGACCCACTTCTTGTCCTTCTCCGCCTGGCGGAACGCCTGGATCAGAGCGGTCTCGCTGCCGCCGTAGACGACCTTGTAGTTGAGGTTCAGGTTCTTCACCAGAGCCTCGTCGTTGGTCACGAACGACGGGTCGCCGTCGAGCAGCTGCCCCTTGTCGCCGGACTCGGACGTCTTGAACTTGTCGGCGTACTTGTTCAGGTTGTTCCAGTCGAGGATGTCGGGGTGCTCCTTGGCGAGCCACGGCGGCACGTACCAGCCGATCTGGCCCTTCACCCCGGTCGACCCCGCGCTGACGGCGGTCTTCTGCTCGTCGATGTACTTCTTGCGCAGGTCGTCGTGGCCCCAGTTCTCGACGACCGCGTCGACCTCACCGGTGCCGAAGCCCTGCCAGGCCACCTCTTCCTTGAGCTCCTTCTTGGTGACCTTGCACTTGAGCTCTTTCTCGGCCACGTACGCGAGCACTGCCGCGTTCGCCTCGTAACCGACCCACGGGTTGATCGCGAGGTTGAACGTGCCGCAGTCGCCGGTCGCACCCGAGGAGGTGTCACCGACCTTGGCGCCACCGCAACCAGCCAGCGCCAGTGCTCCCACGAGCACGGCTCCCAGCACGCTGTGCCTTGCCACTTTCCAGACCTCCTAGTTGGTCCACCGCTTGGCGGCCGCCTGGGTGAGGCGGTCCAGCATCACGCCCAGCACGACGATCGCGACACCGGCCGCGAGCCCCTTGCCGTACAACTGGCCCTGCGAGAACCCGGCCACCACGTCGTAGCCGAGCGCGCCGGCGCCGACGAGACCGCCGACGACGACCATCGAGAGCACGTAGATCAGCCCCTGGTTGGCCGCGAGCGTCAACGCCCCGCGCGCCATCGGCAGCTGCACCTTCACGATCGTCTGCCACGAGTTCGACCCCAGCGCCGTGGACGCCTCGACGGTCGCCGGCGACACCGCGCGGATGCCGTCCGCGATGATCTTGATGGCGACCGGCGCCGCGAACACCACGGCCGCGATGATCGCGGTGAATCGTGACGCGGAGAACAACGCCAGGAAGGGCACCAGGTAAACAAACGCCGGCATGACCTGCGCGGCGTCGAGGATCGGCCGGATGAACCGGTCCGCGCTCCTGCTGCGTCCCATCCAGACGCCCACCACGATGCCGAGGATCATCACCATGATCGTGGCGACCAGCGTGGACGCCAGCGTGATCATCGAGTCCTGCCACAGGCCGGTCGCGACCAGCAAACCCACGCACACGGCAGAAACGATCGCCGACCTGACGCCACCGATCAGGAACGACAGCGCCACGATCACCAGCGCCACCAGGAACCACGGCGACTCGGCGAGCAACGCCTGCAGCGGGTTGATCAACGCGAACGTCACGAAGTCCTTGAAGCCACCGGTGATCAGCGGCAGCGAGTCCTGCGCCCACTCCGTCACGGCCGTCGCGCCCTGCCGGATCGAGCTGCCGATCTCCACGTCGGACTGGAACTCGGCCGCCCACAGGTAGGTGTAGGAGAGGTACACCAGGACACCGGTGACACCCAGCCCGCCGAACAGCGCCCAGCGCGGAAGCGAACGGCGTTCGGTCGCGGCGGTCGTCACGCGGTCCAGCACGATCGCCAGGACCACGATCGCCAGGCCCGCGTTGAACGCCGTGCCGACGTCGAGCGTCTGCAACGCCTTCACGACCGTCTTGCCGAGCCCCGGCGCGTCGATCAGCGCGGCGATCGTGACCATCGACAGCGCGGCCATGATCGTCTGGTTGACGCCGAGCACGATCGTCTTGCGCGAGGACGGCAGCAGCACCTTGACGAGCGTCTGCTTCCGGGTCGCGCCAAGGGATTCACTCGCCTCGACGGTGTTGCGCGGCACCGACCGGATGGCGTGCGCGGTGATCCGGATCGCCGGCGGCGCCGCGTAGATCAGCGTGGCGATCGTCGCCGATGCCGGACCGATCAGGAAGAACAGCGTCAACGGCGCCAGGTAGACGAACGTCGGCATGGTCTGCATGAAGTCGAGCACCGGCGTGATGATCCGATTGGCCCGATCGGACAGTCCCGCCCAGATCCCGAGCGGAATGCCGAACAGCAACGAGATCACGACCGCCGAGAGCGTCAGCGAGAGCGTGTCCATGCTCTCCTGCCACAAACCCTGCAGCCCCAGGAACACGAAACCCGCGATCGCCAGCAGCGCGACCCGCCAGCCGGCCACCACCAGGCTGACGAAGCCCGCGATGCCGACCACGCCGAGCCAGCCGATCACCGGCACCGGCCGGCCGAACGACGGCTGCGCGATCATCGCCTGCACGAAGGTCACGAACTCGTCGATGACGAGCCGGATCTCGTTGAAGAAGTAGAGGAACAGCGGGTTGGAGTTCCTGGACGCGCCGATAGCGTCGTTGATGTCGTTGACCCACCGGTGCAACGGCGTCAGCGCGGAGGCGTCCAGCGGCAGCGTCCCGAAGTTGCGGAACAGCAGCCACAACACCAGCCACGCGAGAATGATCCCGCCGATGATCAGCGGCTTCTTGTGTTGCAACAGTCGAGGAAGCTGCCGTGGGGCGGCTACGGCAACCATCACGCCTCCCCGGCCACGACCCCGAGGATCTCCTCGTCAGCCACCACGCCGAGCAACTCGCCGTTCTGCACGACCTTCACCGGCTTGTCGGCGCTGAGCACGCTGCGCACGGCTTCCCGCACAACGGTTTCCGGGCCGAGCTCCGGCCCGTCCAGCTCGTCGTCGGGGCGCGGTGGCCGCATGATCCACTTCAACGTCAGCACGTGCGAGCGCGGCACGTCCTTCACGAAGTCGCGCACGTAGTCGTCCGCGGGCGCGCCGACCAGCTCGTCACCGGTGCCGACCTGCACGACCTGACCGTCCCGCATGATCAGGATGCGGTCACCCAGCCGGAGCGCCTCGCTCAGGTCGTGGGTGATGAAGACCATCGTCTTGCCGACCTCGCGGTGCAGCCTGATGACCTCGGACTGCATGTCGCGCCGGATCAGCGGGTCGAGCGCCGAGAAAGGTTCGTCGAAGAACAGAACATCGGGATCGCCGGCGAGTGCGCGCGCGAGACCGACGCGCTGCTGCATGCCGCCGGAGAGCTGATCCGGATAGGACTTCTCGTAACCGGTGAGCCCCACGAGGTCGATCACTTCCTGCGATCGCTCCCCGCGTTTCACCCGCGGTACCCCGCGGATTTCCAGCCCGTAACCGACGTTGTCCGCGACCGTCCGGTGCGGGAGCAACCCGAAGTGCTGGAACACCATGGAGAACTTGTTCCGGCGCAGGTCACGCAGACGTTTCGCGTCGGCTTCGAGAATGTTCTCGCCTTCGAACATGATCGTGCCCGCGGTGGGCTCGACGAGTCTCGTCAGGCAACGGACCAGTGTGGACTTGCCCGAACCGGACAGTCCCATGACCACGAACATCTCACCCGGAGCGACCTCGAAGTCCACTCCGCGCACGGCGGCGACGGCACCTGTGCGGTCCATCAGCTCCGCTCGTGACAACGATTTCAGCTGGTCCGATGCCACCACTTGAGACGCGTTGGGGCCGAACACCTTCCACAGGTCCCTGACCGAAATCACGGGATCCACGCCAAACCACTCCGACCTTGTTGCGGACTGCTGTTGCGGACTGCGCACACCGTTCCTCGATGCGCGACAGCATTGACCCTCGCACGAGTACGGTCAAGGCCTGACACAAAACAGGTCCTTTGTGGACAACCAATCATCCCATGACTTGACGCGGTCTGATCGATGGGGAAAAGCTGAACTGAGCGGTCTCCTGCATCGCTCGTTCCCCTCGACGAGGAGCTGTTCGTGCAAGCCCCCAGAATCGCTCTGGCATTGACGCTCGTGTTGACAATTGCCGGTTGTGGCAGCGGATCGACGTCGTCGTCACCACGCTCCAGCTCGGCAGCACCGACAGAGCCCTGCGACTCCATCACCATCGCGGTGAACCCGTGGGTCGGCTACGAGGCCAACGCGGCTGTGATCGCGCACCTCGCCGAGAAGCGGCTCGGCTGCAAGGTCACGAAGAAGGAAGTGGACGAGCAGACCGCCTGGCAGGGCCTCGACTCGGGCGAGATCGACGTGATCCTGGAGAACTGGGGTCACGAGGACCTGAAGCAGAAGTACATCGACGAGAAGCGCACCGCCGTGCGGGTGGGCCCGACCGGCAACAAGGGCGTGATCGGCTGGTACGTGCCGCCGTGGATGAAGAAGACCTACCCGGACATCACGAACTGGCAGAACCTCAACAAGTACGCGGATCTGTTCAAGACCGCCCAGTCCGAGGGCAAGGGCCAGGTGCTCGACGGCGACCCCTCGTTCGTCACCAACGACGAGGCACTGGTCAAGAACCTGGGCCTCAACTACAAGGTCGTCTACGCGGGCAGCGAGCTGGCGTCGATCAAGGCGTTCCGCCAGGCCGAGGAGAAGAAGACGCCACTGATCGGCTACTTCTTCGAGCCCCAGTGGCTGCACCTCGACATCGAGCTGGTCAAGATCGACCTGCCCGAGTACACGGCGGGCTGCGACACGGACGCGGCCAAGGTCGCCTGCGACTACCCGCGTTACGAGCTCGACAAGATCGCTTCCAAGAAGTTCATGGACAAGGGCGGCCCCGCCGCCCGACTGATCCAGAACTTCCAGTGGAGCAACGACGAGCAGGACACCGTCGCGTCGTTCATCGCGAAGTACAAGATGTCGGCGGACGAGGCGGCGAAGCGGTGGGTCGAAGCGAACCCGGACCGCGTCGAGGACTGGCTGACCAAGGCCAAGCCCTGACCGCTGGTCCTCAACGCTTGCGGCTAACTCCTGCCGCGTGACCACCACTTCTCGTCGGGGCCGGAGATGTCCTCGACGCTGAGCCTGCGAACAGATCCCGCTCGCTTGAGCCGGGCCTCCAGCTGGTCTTTTCGTTGCGCGAGCCGGCGGTAGATCTCCACGGCGGAGGTCTCCTGCCGGCTCTGCTGGTTCTGGAGCTGGTTCTGGGGCTGTCTCCCCGACTGTCTTTCCACGGTTCGCCAGTTGCCGAGGAACTCCAGCGTCAGGTCGGCGACGGCCTGCCCGGCATGTGCCGTGAGGGTGTCGGCGGGCGTCGCGAACCGCCCGGCGTGAAACGCCAGGTTCCTGGTCACGTAGAGCCACTCCAGCACCGCGGCCGTCGTGTCCTCCTGCTCCCGCAGCCAACCGGCGAGCACCTTGGAGTCCGCGAGCCGCGCCTGCCAGACCTCCACCAGGTCCTGGACCAGTCCGCCTTCGTTCTCGGCCAGCGCGGTGACGGCGTCCTGGGCGGCTCGGAGCTGTTCGTTCGGGCGGTTGTGCTCGATCAACACCTCCAGCCAGGCGTCCACCGACTTGAGGTGGTGCTTCACACCGGTGGTCGGCACCTGCGCGTCGAGCGGCCCACGCAGCTGCTTGTCGTGGTTGGTGACCACGACGTGCAGGCTGACCAGGTGCTGGCGCAGCATCTGCAGCGCACACGCCTTGGCCAGCCACGCGATCTTGCTCGGATCCAGCCCCGTCGCCTCCAGCGCACTCCACGCGAGCCCGGCGCTGGCCATCGGCGCGTCGACCTGCCGGGCCAGGTTCGCCACCCGCATCGCACTGCGCAGCTCGGCGGGCCAGTACGGCGTGAGCGGATAGGCGTTCCCGACCGTGCGCTGATGCTCGGTCCCCCGCGTGACCCGCCCGGTCGGACCGCTGACCTGCCACAGCGGCGCGATGTCCAGCTCGGTGAGCCGCTCCCCCGCCGCGTACTGGTCGAGCACCTCGCTGAGAATCCGCCGCCCGAGCAACGCCGCCGTGTGCGCGTCCGCCGCGTTGACCGGCAACCGCACCAGCACCGACGAGCCGTCCACCGCGTCCTTCAGGAAGTCGTCCTTCGGTAACCTGTTGCGGTGCAACGGCTCCTGCCTGGCCAACGGCAACAACTGGTCGAGGTGCCGCAACACCCGCGCACCCCTCACCACCAGCGCCACGACGTGCCGGCGCGGTTCCGGCCAGAGCACCTCTTCGAGGTCGTCGCCGGGCTTCTTGAGCCACCTCAGCAGATCCGCACGCAGTTGCCTGCCATCCCGGCCGTGCACCGCCACCACGACCGCGACCTCCGCGATCATCCTGGCGCGCAACGGAAGTTCCACCCCGTTCCACAGTGGAGTGATCCACTGCTTCACGGCCGCTTCCAGTGCCCGCGGGTCGAGCTTCGCGGCAGCCGCGGCCGTGACCTGGGGATCGAGCTTCTGCCCGTCGGCCGCGATCGCCGCGTCGACGTCCAGCAGGGTCCGGCGCGCCTCAGCCAGTTCGTCGGCACCACCATGCGCGTACGCGGGTTTGGCCGCGTCCATGCACGCGAGCGAGGTGGCGATGATGCGGCGCAACAGGTTCCACCGCGGCTGGTCCTCAGCGGCATGACTCTCGAGGGCCGTCTGCGCACGCGTGACAGCCAGAAACGCGCTGTTGAGGCCCGCCACGTGTTCGCCGAGGTGTGCGTCGGGGTCGAGCGCGCGCAACACGCCCTGCAGCAACGCCCGCTGCCCGCGATCGAGCTTCGCGTCGTCGAACACCTGCCGCAACCGGGCGTCGAGGTACTGGTAGCGCACGCGACGAACCCTAGGCGAACGCGAACGTGGTTATGGAGCCATTACCGCCACCCGCGGGGGAGAGCCCGAAACCGTCCGCTCACCTAAGCTGGCCGCCGTGGAGGCCACCTGCGAACTGCCGCCGGACGACGTGCTGGTCGACCGGCTGCGAGACGGTCACGAACAGACGTTCACGCTGGTGCTGGACACCTGGTCGAAAGGCATGCTGCGGCTCGCGATGTCGTTCGTGTCCACCAAGGCCTCCGCCGAGGAAGTGGTCCAGGAGACCTGGCTCGCGGTCATCAGGGGCATCGGCGGCTTCGAAGGCCGTTCCTCGTTGAAGACGTGGGTTTACCGGATCCTGGTCAACACGGCGAAGGCACGCGGCACCAAGGAACACCGGACCGTTCCGTTCACCTGCCTGCTCCCGGAGGAGGACGGACCGACGGTCGACCCCTCGCGGTTCCGCGGCCCCGGCGAGCAGTTCGCCGGACACTGGGTCACCGGCCAGAAGCCCCAGCCCTGGGAGCTGCCGGAGGAGCAGGCACTGCTGGGCGAGGTCCGCACCGTTCTCGCCAAAGCGCTGAACGAGCTACCGCCCCGCCTGCGCACCGTGATCACGCTGAGAGACGTCGCAGGGCACAGCTCGGAAGAGGTATGTTCGCTGCTGGAGATCTCGCCGGGAAACCAGCGCGTGCTTCTGCATCGGGCCAGGGCGGTGATGCGGCAGAAGCTCGACGACTACGTGTCCGGTGCCGTGACGCCGTCAGGAGGGGATGACCGTGGACTGCGTTGACTTCGTGGAGCTGGTGACGGAGTTCCTCGACGGCGCGCTGCCGGAAGGCGACGAGCGGCGGTTCATCGAGCACCTCGCGGAATGCTCGGGGTGCGAGAACTACCTCGACCAGTTCCGGCAGACGATCACCGCGGCGGGCGAGCTGACCCAGGACGACATCTCCCCCGCCGCGAAACAGCAGCTGCTCGACGCGTTCCGGGGCTGGCGGCAGACCTGATGCGACGCCGCTGATGTAACGCTCGGCGCGCCGGCCAGTCTGACTGTGCATGACTTTGCTCAGAAGGCTTTCGTCCGGCGTGCTCGCCGGACTGCCCGGCGGCGCGGTCGTGGCGTTGGTGATGAAACCGCCGTGGGTCCTGTGGGCCGTGCACACCGTCGTGCTGGGGGCCGTGGTGAGCCTGGTCGTGAGCAACCGCAGGCAGAGCCCCGGTTCGGCGTTCTCCGTCGGTCTGCTGGTCGGTTTGCTCGACTGGGTGGCGTGGCCGCTCACACTGGTTCCCCTCCTGAACGGCATCACCCCGTCGTGGACCGTCACCGTGGCCGTGGCGCACTTTCCCGCGCTGGTCGGCGCGACGTTGTCCGGCGCGATCGCCGGGCTCGTCTGTCACGCGCTGGCGGTCTGGTTCCCCGTCGCGGCGCGGCCCGCGCGAGCCAAGCCGCACGTGGTGATCGTCGGTGGCGGGTTCGGCGGGTACGGGGCCGTGCGGGAGCTGGACCGGCTCGTCGCACGCGGGCTCGACGCGCACGTGACGCTGATCAGCGACTCGAACTTCCTGCTGTTCACGCCGTTGCTGGTCGGTGTCGCGTCGAGCACCGTCGAGGCCAGGCACGTGAGCGCGCCGGTGCGGGCGGGACTCGACCACGCGTCGTTCCTGCACGGGCGGGTCGAGTCGATCGACACGCGGACTCGCAACGCGTACGTCTCCGCGGGCAGGGACGGGATGCTGCGCGTCCCGTACGACCACCTGGTGCTGGCGGTCGGCGCGGTGCCGCACTTCTTCGACCTGCCGGGTGTCGGCTCGCACGCGTTCGCGATGAAGTCTGTCGTGGACGCCACCAGGCTGCGCGACCACGTGCTGAGCTCACTGGAACAGGCCGACCTCGAACCCGGCCCCGCCGAGCAGGCCCGGCTGCTGACGTTCGTGGTGGCGGGCGGCGGGTTCGCCGGAACCGAGCTCGTCGCCGAACTCTTCGACCTCGTGCACGACGTGCTGCACCTGTACCCGCGGCTGCACGACCTGCGGCCGCGGTTCGTCCTCGTGCACGCGGGCGAACGGCTGCTGCCTGAGCTGAAGGCCACGCTCGGGGAGTACGCGCAACGCAAGCTCGGCGACCGCGGGATCGAGTTCCGGCTGGGTGCTCGGGTGGCCAAGGCCTCCGCCGACGACGTCCTCCTGGACTCCGGCGAGAAGATCGCGACGCGCACGTTGGCGTGGACCGCGGGCAACCGGCCGAACCCGTTGGCGCAGCACGTGAAACAGGGTCCGCTGGTCGTGGAGCCGACCATGCGGGTGCCGGAGCTGCCTGGGGTGTGGGCGTTGGGCGACTGCGCCCGGATCCCCGACCCGGCGGGCGGGACCTACCCCCCGACGGCGCAGCACGCGATCCGGGAAGGCAAGGCGGTGGCGAACAACATCGCAGCGGTGCTGGGTGGACGGCGTCCCGTGCCGTTCCGCTTCGGTGGACTCGGCGTGCTGGTCTCGCTCGGGCACCGGACGGCGGCGGGCGAGATCGGCCGGTGGCGGGTCTCGGGCTTCGTCGCGTGGATCCTCTGGCGCTCGGTCTACCTGAGCAAGCTGCCCGGCACCGAGAAACGCCTGCGGGTGCTCGCGGACTGGACCCTCGACCTGGTGTTCCCCAGGGACATCGCACTCTCGGCGGGGAAGGACCGTCGTGCTGCGTAGCGCTGTGTTCGGAGCACTGGCCGGCTTGGTCGGCGGACTGGTGTTCGGTGTCGTGATGGCATTGGTCGGGTTCCTGCCGACTGTCGCCGCGATCGTGCGCACCGACTCACCGGTCGTGGGGTTCGCAATCCACATGGTGTTCGCGGGGATCATCGGGGTGATCTTCGGGATTCTCGTGGCGCGGCAGCGGGAGTTGTTGTTCTGGGGGCTCACGTACGGCGTGCTGTGGTGGTTCATGGGCCCGTTGACGCTCTTGCCGCTCCTGCTGGGCCGGCCGGTCACGTGGGACGTCGCGGCGGCGCAGGCGTTGCTGCCCAGTCTGTTCGGGCACCTGGTGTACGGCGCGGTCACCGCCGGTGTGCTGATGCTGTTGCACGAGAACCGGCCGTCTCGCCGTGAAGGCACCGGTCCCGCGCTGATCCGAGGTGCCGCCTTCGGGTTCGTGGGATGGGTGCTCGTGGCGGTGACGATCTCGCCCCTGCTGGACGGTCGTGGGCTGGAGTGGACACCTCCGGCGGTGCGCACCGCGATCGCCTGGTTGCCGCCGTTTCTGCTGTGCGGCGCGGGTGTCGCGCTCTCCTTCTCCTGGTTGAGCAGCCTGTCGCGGGCGGTGCTCTCCGACGACGTGCGGCAGGTGCGGTCGCGGCGGCTCGCCGGCGGAAAGGTGATCTCCCTGTGGCACGGCGTCCTCGCCGGACTGGCCGGCGGCGTGATCTTCACCGGGGTGATGGTCGCCGTGGGGTTCCTGCCTGTCGTGGCCTCACTGGTCGGTGCGCGGTCCGCGGTGACAGGTCTCGTGCTGCACCTGCTGATCTCGCAGGTCGTCGGCGTCACCTACGCGGTCTTCTTCCGGCGGCGCAGCTTCGACGCGGCGTCCGGGATCGGCTGGGGCGTGTCGTACGGGTTCCTGTGGTGGGTGCTGGGCAACCTGACGTTGCTTCCGCTGCTGCTCGGCAGCTCACCACAGTGGACTTCCGCCGCGCTGGCCCTGTCGTTCCCCTCGCTGGTCGGGCATCTCGCCTATGGCGCCGTGCTCGGCCTGGTCTACCAACGGCTGGAGCAACGGGTCAGCCCATGGCACCTGACCCGCAGTGAGGCGGTCGCGGCTCGTTCGGCGGCACGACAGGAGCAGACGTTGAGCGCGGCACCCGCGTTGTGGAGCCTGATCACCTGTGTGGCGTTGCTGATCCCGGTACTGGTGGCATGAAAGAAGAGAGAGCGGGTGGGCACTGTGCCCACCCGCTCTGCCCGCCCGCCCACTTTTCGGATCTGTCAGGCGCGCTTGAGCTCAGCGGCGCCGAACGAGACGCTGAAACGTTCGCACCAGATGGTGACAGCGGTGTACTTGTCGAGGTCCGTCCCCGCCGGGATCGTGTAGTTCTGGTTGCCCTCGTTGCCCTTGAGGTCGCCGAGGTCGACGTGCTCGCCGTCGTCCAGGTTGGTGCCGAATCCGGTCGCCGGGACCGGCTGGTCGGTCAGCCACACGTGCAGGGCGGGACCGTCGGACGTGCGCAGGTTCTCCAGGCGCAGCGTCGCGGTTCCGTCGGCGAGCTTCTGGACCTGGACGGTGCCGCTGGTCTCGTGCTCGTGCGAGATGAAGGAACCCGTCGCGTACGGCTTGGCCGGACCGGGCACCTGCCGGCCGGTGGCGGCGGGAGCCGCCTCGTCCACCCGGCTGGTGGTGAACGCCCGCCACGGCTGGAAGGCGTAGAGCCCCGCGCCCAGCGCGACGACGACAACAGCGGCGACGATCCAGAAGACAGGACGCTTGGTGAGAGTCATGCACCATCAGAGAGGGACGGGGAGCTGACCGTTACACGTAACGCACAGCGGCCTGGATCACACTGACCGGCATGGACTACAGGAAAGCGCTCTTCGCCGGCTCCTCTGGCGAACAACTGGCCGGTCGGCTGGAGATGCCGGCCGGGCCCGTGGTGGCCACCGCGATGTTCGCCCACTGCTTCACCTGCGGCAAGGACTCGGTCGCCGCATCACGGATCTCCCGCGAGCTCGCGGCCCGCGGCGTCGCCGTCCTGCGCTTCGACTTCACCGGTCTCGGTCAGTCCGACGGCGACTTCGCCAACACCACGTTCACGTCCAACGTCGACGACCTGGTGTGCGCGGCAACGCATCTGCGCGACACGATCGGCGCTCCGAGCGTCCTCATCGGACACTCGCTGGGCGGCGCCGCCGTACTCGCGGCCGCACACCGCGTCCCGGAGGTGCGCGCGGTCGTCACCATCGGCGCACCCGCCGACACCGCCCACGTGCGGCACCTGCTCGGTTCGTCGATCGGCGAGATCGAGACGCACGGCGTGGCCGAGGTCGTGCTCGCCGGTCGTCCGTTCCAGATCAGCAAGGACTTCCTGGCCGACATCAACCAGCAGAACCAGGCGGCGTGCATCGCCGGGCTGGGCCGGGCGCTGCTCGTCATGCACTCGCCGCAGGACGAGCTGGTCGGCGTGGAGAACGCCAGGACGATCTACGAGGCGGCCCGCCACCCCAAGTCGTTCATCTCTCTCGACGGCGCGGATCACCTGCTCACCGACCGGTCGGACGCCATCTACGTGGCCGAGGTGCTGGCCGCGTGGTCCAGCCGCTACCTGACGATGTGAGAACCCGCCGGCACCAAGCCGGCGGGCTCTGCGTTCAGGTGTGTTCAGTCCTGTCCGACCGGCTTCAGCCGGTCCAGCTCGTCGAACACCCGCTCGCGGTACCGGTCCAGCTCGGCACGGACGAACTCGGCGTCCGCCGTCCGCATGGCGAACTCCTCCCTGGCGGAGTCGAGCTCGGCGACGGCCATCTCGGCAGCCGCCTCGGCCAGCGCGGCACGTTCCTCGGCGGCGAGAGTCCGCTGGGCCGCGGCACGGGTGGCCGTCTCGATGCGGGCTTCCGCCGCCGCGGAGTCGGTGATGAGTGCCAGCTCCTCGATGTAGGCGGGCAACTCGGTGGAGAGCCCTTTCAGCACGGCGACGAGGTCGTCACGGGACCTTGACGGCAGTGCCTGCGGTACTTGCTCGACGGCCGTCGGTTGCGCGGCGGACTGCGGCGGCATGGCCTTCTCGGCGGCCCCGCGCTTCTCCTCCTTGCGCTGCCGACGCTTCTCGCGGAACTTCCGGAAGGCCCCGAGCGCGTGGTGGTCGGGGTGCTCGCAGAAGGGCGGTGCCTGCGCACCGGGCTCCGCTGGGTTCGTGCAGCCGGGGTAGGCGCAGGCGGGGACAGTCTCGGCGGTCGTCATCGTCAGCCTTTCGGGCTCGGTTCAGCGGTATTCGGGGTTCTCGAAGTCGAAGCGGCACCCGGCGTCCCATTCGGACCGCTGGTTGCCGTGCGCGGGAATGCCGCCGGCGTCCTTGAGCAGCCGGGCCAGGTGCAGCAGGTTCCACGTCATGAACGTGGTGTTGCGGTTGGTGAAGTCGTTGTCCGGCCCGCCGGACCCCGCGTCCAGATAGGACGGTCCAGGCCCCGCCTCGCCGATCCAGCCCGCGTCCGCCTGCGGCGGGATCGTGTAGCCGAGGTGCTGGAGGCTGTACAGGACGTTCATGGCGCAGTGCTTCACGCCGTCCTCGTTGCCGGTGATCAGGCAGCCGCCCACCCGCCCGTAGTAGGCGTACTGCCCGGCCTCGTTGAGCAGGCTCGAACAGGCGTACAGCCGCTCGATGACGAGCTTGGTCACCGAACTGTTGTCGCCCAGCCAGATCGGCCCGGCGATGACCAGGACGTCCGCCGCCATCACCCGCTGGTAGAGCGCGGGCCACTCGTCGCTGTCCCAGCCGTGCTCGGTCATGTCCGGCCAGACGCCAGTGGCGATGTCGTGGTCGATCGCCCGGATGTGGTCGACCTGGACGCCCTGCTTCTCCATGATCCGCGAGCTGAGGTCGATCAGGCCCTGCGTGTTGCTGCGATCCGGACTCTTCTTGAGCGTGCAGTTGACGAACAACGCACGTAGGTCGTCGTAGCTCATACCGCTCAGTGCCGCTGACGGCGCGAGCGTTACAAGACGAAAGCCCCGGCGAGATTCCGTCGCCGGGGCTTTCGTCAACCGTCGGGGCGACAGGATTTGAACCTGCGACCCCCCGCTCCCAAAGCGGGTGCGCTACCAAGCTGCGCCACGCCCCGGTTGCAACCAGCTTACCGCCACCCGCTAAGGTATTGATCGCAGCCCCTCAAAGGCCGCACGCGGGCGTAGCTCAATGGTAGAGCCCTAGTCTTCCAAACTAGCTACGCGGGTTCGATTCCCGTCGCCCGCTCTCGACCGAGGCCGACGCGTGTCTGCAGAAACGCAGACCGCGTCGGCCTCTCGCATTTCTTCTGTGGGCCGAGCCCCCAGACCCCAGCCGGGGTGAGCCTCCGGACCCCCATCACCGCTGGGCAATCCGAGGCGGCGCGCACACGAGACCCCGTTGGGTGAGCCGGCTCACGCCGAGGCGATGCCGATCTGGGTGCGGCGGTGCGCGGGGCGGTCGATTTCGTCCACCACGGCCAGTGCGAAGTCCTCGTAGCTCAGTTCGTCGGCCGGGTTCACCGCGCTCAGCCGGTAGGTGCCTGTGGGTGCGCCACCGAACATCCCTGCCGGGCTCATCACCAGCCAGTCCGCATCGGACTCGGCCAGCACATCTACGCCTGCCGCGTGCCCGAGGCAGAACGGCTTGTGCTCGTCCGGGAAGTCGGGGTCGTCGATCACCCGCACGCCCGGTGAGGTCTCCATCAGGGTGTAGATGCCGACCACGATGATCCGGCCGGCGCCGGAGGCCACCAGTGCGCGAGCGGCCTCGGTGTAGAACCCGGTCGCGTCACGGGAGAGGTCCGCCACCGCGCTCACCGCCACGTCGTGGCCCGCGGCCACCTCTGCCGCGGCCCGCACGCCGGGGTCGCGGCCGATCCTGGTCACCTCGTGGCCGCGGGACTCCGCGACGGCCGCGATCTCCCGTCCCGCCTTGCCGGACGCTCCGAAAACAACGATCTTCGCCATGAGCGCGAAGGTAGGGTGGCGGGGTCCGGTTTCCGCAACGATATCGGGGGTGACCAGGTGCGATGCGACTGCGCCGATGTGCTGCGGGACCTTCCGTACCGCATCGGGGACAAGTGGACCGCGCACGTGTTGCGAGGGCTGCAGCACGGCCGTAGGAGGTTCTCCGAACTGCGCGCGGAAATGCCGGGCGTGACGCCCAAAGTGCTCACCGAGACGTTGCGGGCGATGGAGCGCGACGGCACGGTGACCCGCGAGGCGTTCGACGAGAACCCGCCGCGCGTCGAGTACGAACTGACCGGGCAGGGCGTCAAGATGCTCGGACTGCTCGACCTGTGCTGTGCCTGGGCCCGAGAGAACCTGGTGGAGACCGATGCGTCTTGAACAGATCGTCGTCGACAGCAACGACCCGAGCCGGCTGGTCCGGTTCTGGGCCGAGTTGCTGGGCGGCGAGCCGGTGAACCGCGAACACGGCTGGGCCCACGTCGAACCACCCGGTGGCGTGCGGATGTCGTTCCAGCCGGTGCCCGAGCGCAAGGACGCGAAGAACAGGCTGCACCTCGACTTCGAGGTCGACGACATCGAGGCCGCGGTCGTGAAGGCGGTCAACCTCGGAGCGCAGCGCGAGGGTGTGATCGTCACCGATGAGAAGGGCAGCTTCCAGGTCATGCGCGACCCGGAGGGAAACGAGTTCTGCTTCGTCCACTGAGGAACTACTGGACGGCGCGCCAGAGGGCCTCACCGAAGCGGATCGCGAGGATCAGGAGCAGTACGCCGATCGCGAAACTGATGAGGCACCGCACGATCACGAGCAGCTTGGCGCCCTTCACCCGGCCATGATTCAACGCCGCAAGGCATGAACAACAGAGCCCAACGGAACCAATAGCATGCAGGCGTGACCGATTGCCTGTTCTGCCGCATCGTCGCGGGTGAGATCCCGGCGACCGTCGTGACGGAGACCGACACGACGCTCGCGTTCCGCGACATCGACCCCAAGGCGCCCACGCACGTCCTGGTGATCCCCAAGGAACACCACCGCGCGATCGGCGACGCCGACCCGGTGCTCGCGGGCCAGATCCTCGCGACCGCGCACCAGGTCGCGAAGCAGGAGGGCATCGACGAGTCCGGCTACCGGCTCGTGTTCAACACCGGCAAGGACGGCGGCCAGACCGTCTTCCACGTGCACTGCCACGTCCTCGGCGGCCGCGGCCTCAGCTGGCCTCCGGGCTAGTCACATCGGGAATGGCCATCTCTCTGACGAAGTTCGCGTCGACCGGGTCACCGTGGCCAGGCACGACGATCCGCGGCTCCAGCTCCAGCAGCCGGTCGAGGACGGCGCGCCAGTTCGACGGCGTGGCGTCCGAACCGGCCTGGGCCGGAGCGCCCTGTTCCACCAGGTCACCGGCGAACACCACGCCGACGTCCGGCACGTGCACGATCACGTCGTGCGAGCTGTGCGCGGGCCCGAAGTGGTGCAGGTCGACCCGGCGGCCGCCGACGTCCAGCGTGACCGTGTCGCGGAACGTGTGCGTGGGCGCGACGAGCGTGCCCTGGAACGGCTCCGGGTAGTACCCGGCACGGGACTCGAGCAGGCTCTCGTCGACCACGCAGTCCTCGTGCGCCCACACCTCGCACGGCAGGAACGCCTCAGTCGCCAGCACGTGGTCGAAGTGGTTGTGCGTCAACACGATTCGCGACGGATGGACTTCGTCCGCCAACGCCGGGTCCATGCCGGAGTCGACGAGCAACGAGTCACCGGAGCCGACAACGAGCCCGAGCGTCAGATCGAGCTCGGTGTGGCGCTTGATGAACACGCCGGAAGCGATCTCGATCATCGCAGCACCCCGTCGACCAGAACGGGCACTGCGCTGCTGACGTTGACCTGAACGGCGAGATCGACGTCGACCGGGTGACCGTTCTCGATCAGCTCACGCCCCGATCCGCAGTCCCGCACGGCGGTGGCGACATCGGTGTTCCGGAACGCCGTGGCCGCGAGCTCGGCCTCCGGCGAGGCCTTCCCCTCCAGCGCGGCCAGCACCGCGCCCGCACCCAGGTAGTCCTCGACGCACGGCCGCAGCGGCCCGAACTCGCGTGGCCCGGAGTGCAGGATGTCGAGCCCCCACCGCTCGCCGCCGGGGATCACGCCGATCGTCCCGCCCAGCTCCGCGGCCCGCTTGGCCACCGCCGAGGCGTTGCGCAGGCACGCCGCGAGCACGTGCGCACCGGTCTCGGCAGCCAGGAAGCACAGGTTCGACCCGTTCGGCGACGGCAGCTCCACCAATCCGGTCGCGTCGACGAGTGATGCTGGTCGCAGCGTCTTGCCCGAGGAAGGCCTCCAGCGCGACGGCCGGACCTGGCCGCCGTTGCCGACCACGAGGTCGACGGACGTCGTGAACGACAGCACGTCGACGACAATCAGCACGTCACAGCCCCGCAGCGCCTCCACGCCCTCAGGCCCCCACTCCAGCCGCAGCTGGTACCCCTCCTGAGCAAACATGCCCACCAGCGTGTCAGACTCCGTGACGTGCGCGTTTATCTGGCAGCAGACCACGCGGGCTTCGAGCTGAAGTCCCACCTGTCCACGGCTCTCACCGAGCAGGGTTACGAGGTCGTCGACGTCGGTGCCCACGAGTACGACGCTCAGGACGACTACGTGTCGTTCTGCGTCGACGCAGCTGAGCAGGTCGTGGCAAACCCCGGCAGCCTGGGCGTCGTGATCGGCGGCTCCGGCAACGGCGAGCAGATCGCCGCCAACAAGGTGAAGGGTGCCCGCGCCGCACTGGCGTGGAACGTCGACACCGCGCAGCTGGCCCGCGAGCACAACGACGCCAACCTCGTCGGCATCGGTGCCCGCCAGCACTCCACCGAGGAGGCGACCGCGATCGTCTCGGCGTTCCTCAAGACGTCCTTCTCGGGCGAGCCCCGCCACCAGCGCCGCATCGACCAGGTCAGCGCGTACGAGAACAAGGCCTGATGCCCGAGGGCCACACGCTGCACCGCCTCGCGCGGCTGCACCAGCGCCGGTACGCGGGCAGGCCCGTGTCCGTCACCAGTCCACAGGGACGCTTCTCGGCGTCCCTTGTGGACGGACGCAAGCTGGTTCGTGCCGAGGCGCACGGAAAGCACCTGTTCCACGTCTACGGCCCGGACGCGATCGTGCACGTCCACCTCGGGTTGTACGGGACGTTCACCGAGTCACCGCTGCCCGCCCTGCTGCCCATCGGCCAGGTCAGGATGCGGATGGTCGGCGAGACGCACTGGACGGACCTGCGCGGCCCGACCGCGTGCGAGGTGCTGAACAAGGACGAGGTCAAGGCGATCCGCGAGCGGCTCGGGCCCGACCCGTTGCGCAAGGACGCCGATCCCGACCGCGCCTACCAGCGGATCATCCGGTCGAAGCAGTCGCTGGCCGTGCTGCTGATGGACCAGAAGATCCTCGCGGGCGTCGGCAACGTCTACCGCGCCGAGGTGCTGTTCCGGCACCACGTGAATCCGTTGCTGGTCGGCAACAAGGTCAGCCGCGAGCTGTGGGACGTGTTGTGGGACGACCTGGTCGTGCTGATGAAGGACGGCGTGAAGGTCGGCCAGATCAACACGGTCCGCCCCGAACACATGCCGCGCGCCATGGGTCGTGCGCCACGCGTGGATCGGCACGGCGGTGAGGTGTACGTCTACCGCCGTGCCGGGGAGCCGTGCCTGGTCTGCGGCACAGAGGTCCTGACCACGGAACTGGCGGCGCGCAACCTGTTCTGGTGCCCCGCCTGCCAGCCCTGAAATTTTCTCCGTAGTGGGTTTTCGGGTCCTGCTGGAAAGTGCTCAGTTCGTGAGCACTTAAAAGTCGAACCCGCCCATGTCGCCGAAGCCACCGGCGTCGCCCATGTCAGCAGCACCCATGTCGCCACCGAGGTCGCCGGCGCCCATGTCCGCCATGCCGTAGTCGCCGATGCCGTGCATCCCGGAGAACATGGCGTCCATCAGCAGGAACGTGCCAATGCCCCATGCGCCGGCCACGAGCGCGGGCTTCCACCACGGCTCGGAGTACCAGCCACGCGGCACCGGACGTCCGGCGACCATGCCGCCGGGGTAGTAGTAGGGCGTGCCGGAACCGGATTGCGGCGACGCGGCGTACTGGTGGCCCTCGACGCTGACCTGGCGTTCCTCGCTGACGGCACCCGCCTGCTTCTGCCCGGCGCTCTCCGGCAACGCGGGCCCGGGGTCCATGCCCATCGCCTCACGCGCCGCGCGCACGTAGTGCAGACCTTCCATCGCCGTCTCGGTGACGAGCCGCGCCTGCGGGATCGTGCGGGCCTGTTCCATCTGCGATCCGGCGGCGGTGAAGCGCTCGGACGCGTCGGCCATCGCCTGCGTGGACGCGGCGTTGCTGCCGGTGAGGCTCATCACCTGCCCGCCCAGCCGCTCGACCCAGCGGCGCGCCTCCGCCTTGGCGTCGTCGAGCTCCCGCGCCTTGCGCGCGTTGCTCTGGCTGACCAGGTAGAACACCCCTGCAATCAGCAGTACGAGTACAACCACCCACACGATGGTGCCCACGGTTTTACCTCCCACACCAGGTAAACCGTCAACGAGCAACAACGGCCGTGAGTTCCGTCAGAAGACCTCAGGGCAGTGCGGCTCGTACGCGCTGAGGAACGCCATGGTCAATGCGTCCACGTGACCGGGCGTGTGTTCGACCACGCGGTGTGCTCGCTTGAGCACAGAAAGCCTTACCCCACCGAGGTATGCACTGCCGAGCGACGCGACGTCCAGCGACACGTCCGCAGGGTCCTCGGTGCGCGCCACCGTTGCCTCGCCGCCCTTGACCGTGAACCGCCAGCGCCCGGAGTTCCAGGGGCAGAAGGAGTCCTCGATTTCGAGCACACTGTCCACATCGGACGAATAGTGCCGTAGCGGCAACGCGCGGTCGACGTCGACGATCCGCAGCCACAGCGCGTCACCGAAGTCGCGGCCGACCTTCCGCGGGTTGTCGACCATGTGCAGGATCGGGTCGTCGGCCGCGGTGTAGAAGGAGATCTCCGTCGCCAGGTCGATGTCCAGCAGGAACCGGTACAGGTCCACGTACGCCTGCTCGGTTTCGCACACCAGCTCCCGCACGTGCAGCTCGTCCTGCGGCCCGCGCGGACCGCCGTCGCCCTTGACCCGGAACACCACGTACCCCTCGGGATGCAGGCAGTAGCGGTAGGAGGTCAGGCCGTCGCGGTCGACCTCGCGGTCCGCGAGCTGCACGTCCCACGTCGCCTCGACCCTGCTCAGCCAGCCGACGCGCGTGCGACGTACCCGGTCGTGGACCTCGCGCATGAACGGCATCGCTTCTTCACGGGTCACCTGCCGGATCCGGGTGTCGCTCACCGAGACGCCGGGGTGGAACGCCATCCGCGTCGGCATCGTCATCCGGTTGAGGCTGGTGGCGAGCTCGCCGTAGCCGAACCGGCGGTAGATCGAGCCCTCGGACGCCCAGAGGATCGCGATCGGCTCGCCGGATTCGTGCATGCCGTGCAGCTGCGTCTTCATCAACAACGACGCCACGCCCCGCCGTCGATGGCCCGGCTTGACCGTCACGACGGTGACCGCGCCGGCCGGTGCCTGGACGTTGCCGGGAACGGTGATCTCCCGGCTGAGGATCCCGGCGGTGCCGACGATCTCGTCACCGTCGAGGACAGCGTGTGCGCGGTCGTGCTCGAGGACCTTGAGCCACTTGCTGTCGACGCCTCGGGGGTCGTCGAGGAACGCCCACGCCATCACCCGCTGGAACTCGGGGATGTCGGATTCGGTGATGGTCCGGATGCTCAGCGCCGAGTCAGCCATGGCAGCAGTGATACGCCGCCATGGCGTCTCCCGCAGCTCAATTACCGCTGGACCGACTTGACCTCGCAGAACTCGTCCAGGCCGAACCTGCCGAACTCGCGGCCGTTGCCCGACTGCCGGTAGCCACCGAACGGCGCGCTCGTGTTGAACGCGGCGGCGTTGATGTCGACCTGTCCGGTGCGCAGGCGCTTGGCCACCCGAAGCGCCCGGTCGGTGTCCGCGGAGAACACGCCACCCGCCAGGCCGTAGGTGGTGGAGTTCGCGATCCGCACCGCGTCGTCCTCGTCCGCGTACGGCATGACCGCCAGGACCGGCCCGAAGATCTCCTCCTGCGCGATCGTCATCTCCGGCGTCACCCCGCCGAACACCGTCGGCGTGACGTAGAAGCCCTGCGGCAGTGGCGCGTCCGGTCCACCGGCGGCGAGCGTCGCGCCTTCCTCGACACCCTTGCGGATGTAGCCGACCACACGGTCGCGCTGCGCTGCGGACACCGCCGGGCCGATGCGGGTCGACGGGTCGCTCGGATCCGCCGACGTGTACTTCCGAGCAGCGGCAGCGGCCAGTTCGACGGCCTCGTCGTGACGGTCCGCGGGCACCAGCAGACGGGTCCACGCGCTGCACGCCTGGCCGTTGTTCATGAACGAGTTCGCGACCGCGATCTTCACCGCACGACCGAAATCGGCATCGTCGAGCACGATGCACGCGGACTTGCCGCCCAGTTCGAGCGCGACCCGCTTGACCGTCTCGGACGCCACCGCGGACACCCGCCGCCCGGCCCGGGTGGAGCCGGTGAACGACACCATGTCCACGTCCGGGTGCGCGGCCAGCGCCTCGCCGACGACCGGCCCGTTGCCGTGCACGAGCCCGAAAACACCCTCCGGCACGGCGGCCGTGATGATCTCGGTGAGCAGGTCGGCGGTCCCCGGCGCGAGCTCGCTCGGCTTGAGCACCACGGTGTTGCCCGCGGCGAGCGCCGGCACGACCTTCGCGACCATCTGCTGCAGCGGGAAGTTCCACGGCGTGATGGCGGCGACGACCCCGATCGGCTCGCGGAAGATCAGCGAGTGGCCGATCTCCTCCGGCTCGAAGTAGCCGCGCTCCAGCACGTCCGCGACGCCCTCCGCGATGGCGATGGGGTTCGCGACCTGCACCTTCTGGCTGAACGTGATGGGAGTGCCCATCTCCCTGGTCATGGTCGCCGCGAGCTCGTCCGCGCGGGAACGCAGGCCGTCGATGATCGTCCGGACCACCTTCGCCCGTTCCTCCACCGAGGTCAGCGACCACGCCGGGAAAGCGGCCACCGCGGCGGCCACGGCCGTGTCGACGTCGGCCGGCGTGCCTTCGGCGAGCGTGCCGACGACTTCCTCGGTGGCGGGGTTGACGACCTCGATCACGAGAGCCCTCCAAAGATGTGACACGGGCGGATGTGACACCAATGCGCTGACAACGTGCCAGCCTGTCACATCGCCTCGCGGCGGTCATCCCGAAGGTGCCATCGCACCTCTCAACCGCCGCTCACGCAGCACTCGCAGGTGCACCGACGCCCAGGTCCGGAACGGCCGCCACGCCTCGGACACCTCCGCCAACGGCCTGCCGTAGCGTTCGCGGACCTCGTCGGTCAGCCGGGATTCGTTGTGCGGCACGGCGTCCGGCGCGTTCGCCCCGCGCAGGACCACCAGCTCGGCCGCGAACGGACCCAGCCCCTTGACCTGCTGCACCGCCAGCACCGCCGCAGCGGGTTTCATGGCGCGCAACGTCACCGCGTCCAGCAGCCCGTCCAACGCCGCTTCCGCGACCGCCCGCAGGTACTCGGGCTTGCGACCGGGCAGGTCCAGATCGAGGCCCAGCAGCACCGCCGGTGCCGGGAACACGCCGTCCCGCAGCAGCGAAGCCTTCAACACGGCCGCCTGCGACACGCGGATCCGCTGCGACAGCACCGACCACGCCGCCGCCTCGTACGGCGAATAGAACCCGCACGGCCGTAAACCGGGCAATTCGGCCTGAGCGCTCGCGATCACCGGATCTCGCCGGCCGACTTCCGGCCACGCCCGCCCGTCGACGTCCAGCGACAGGAACCTGCACACCTGCGCCGCCGCCAGGTCGAGATCGCCATCGCCGGACAGCGCGAGAACGGCGGTGGCGCCGTGCTGGGTCACGGAGACATCAGCACGGCGCCACTCACCCTCGACCAGGAACGTCGACTGCAGCGCCTCGCCCTCGCGCTGAGGCAACGCGGACGGCGTGAAGCCCTCCCAGAAAGCCCTGGAGGTCGCCAGCGACCAGGGTCCCTGAACTGCCACTTCGACGCGGTGGTGTGCCATGTCCAAGGACGTTAGCGAGCACCACCGACAAAAAACTCAGCTGAAGTCCAGCTCGCCCGACCTGGTGCGCTTGAGCTCGAAGAAGTACGGGAAACCGGCGAGCATCCGGGCACCGTCGAAGATCGTGCCGGCCTCGTCGCCCCGCGGGATCTTCGTCAGCACCGGGCCGAAGAACGCCACACCGTCGATGTGGATGGTCGGCGTACCGACGTCCATGCCGACCGGGTCCATGCCGCGGTGGTGGCTCGCCCGCAGCGCCTCGTCGTACTCGGTCGAGTGCGCGGCCTCTGCCAGCTCGGCCGGCAGTTCGGCGTCGGCGAGCGAGAGCTTGATGATCTCGTCGAAGTCCTGGTTGCCCTCGTTGTGGATGCGCGTGCCCATCGCGGTGTACAGCTTCGGCAGCACCTCGTTGCCGAACTTCTGCTCCGCGGCGATGGCCACGCGAACCGGACCCCAGCCCTTGGTCATGAGCTCCTTGTACTGCTCGGGCAGGTCACGGCCCTCGTTCAGCACGGCAAGGCTCATCACGTGGAAGCTCAGGTCGATGTCGCGGACCTTCTCCACCTCGAGGATCCACCGGGAGGAGATCCAGGCGAACGGGCAAAGGGGGTCGAAGTAGAAGTCGACCTTCGCCTTGTCGGTCATGCGTGCCCCTTTAGTGACGGTAGGTGGCGTTATCGCCCCATCAGCCCAACCAGATCACCCTGTCATCTCTTCCCGTACGCCGGTTCCGTGATTGGATGCGGGAGTCATAACCATTCCCGACGACGTCAGCGCGTAACCACCCGCGCGGCAGACGAGGTGACCAGTGGCCGCGCCCAACCTCACCCGCGACCAGGCTCAGGAACGTGCTGAGCTGCTGGAAGTGGAGTCCTACCGGATCGAGCTGGACCTGACCGACGGCGGCGGAAAGCCGGGTTCGGACACGTTCCGCTCCACCACCACCGTGGTGTTCCGCAGCCGGACTCCGGGTGCTTCCTCGTGGATCGACATCGTGGCGGCGACCGTGCACCGCGCTGTGCTCAACGGCAGCGAGCTCGACGTCTCCGAATACCGCGAGGAGGACGGCGTCAAGCTGCCGGACCTCGCGGAGACCAACGAGCTCACCATCGAGGCCGACTGCCGGTACATGAACACCGGCGAGGGCCTGCACCGGTTCGTCGACCCGGTCGACGGCGGTGTGTACCTGTACTCGCAGTTCGAGACCGCGGACGCCAAGCGCATGTTCGCGTGCTTCGACCAGCCCGACCTCAAGTCGGTCTACTCGATGAAGGTCACGGCGCCGCACGACTGGAAGGTCATCTCGAACGGCGAGATCATCGCCACCGAGGACGGCGAGGGCGGCGCGGACGTGCACACGTTCGCCACCACCAAGCCGATGTCGACCTACATCGTGGCCCTGGTCGCCGGCCCTTATGCCGAGTGGCGCGACGAGTTCGTCGAGGGTGATTTCCGCATCCCGCTCGGCATCTACTGCCGTGCCTCGCTCGCTCCTCACATGGACCACGAGCGGCTGTTCACCGAGACCAAGCAGGGCTTCGGGTTCTTCCACAAGGCGTTCGGGGTGCAGTACCCGTTCGGCAAGTACGACCAGTGCTTCGTGCCGGAGTTCAACGCGGGCGCGATGGAGAACGCGGGCTGCGTCACGTTCCTCGAGGACTACGTCTTCCGCAGCCGCGTCACGCGCTACCTCTACGAGCGGCGCGCCGAGACCGTGCTGCACGAGATGGCGCACATGTGGTTCGGCGACCTGGTCACCATGCGCTGGTGGGACGACCTGTGGCTGAACGAGTCGTTCGCCACCTGGGCGTCCGTGCTCGCGCAGGCGGAGGCCACCGAGTACCGCCAGGCGTGGACCACGTTCGCGAAGATCGAGAAGTCCTGGGCGTACCGGCAAGACCAGCTGCCCTCGACGCACCCCGTGGCCGCGGACATCTCCGACGTGCAGGCGGTCGAGGTCAACTTCGACGGCATCACCTACGCCAAGGGCGCCTCGGTGCTCAAGCAGCTCGTCGCGTACGTCGGGCTGGAGAACTTCCTGGCGGGCCTGCGGGTCTACTTCGCCAAGCACGCCTGGGGCAACGCGACGCTGGCCGACCTGCTGGGAGCGCTGGAGGAGGCGTCCGGGCGCGACCTGTCGTGGTGGAGCGCGCAGTGGCTGGAGACGACGGGCCTGAACCTGTTGCGCCCCAAGTTCACCGTGGACGCTGACGGCCGTTTCACCGAGTTCGCGGTGCTGCAGGGCGGCGCACGTCCTGGCGCCGGCGAACTGCGCACGCACCGCATCGCGATCGGTGTCTACGACGCGGACTCCTCGGGCAAGCTCGTCCGCACCCATCGCCACGAGCTCGACGTGACGGGTGACCGCACCGAGGTTCCCGAGCTGGTCGGCGTGCACCGCGGCAAGATCGTGCTGGTCAACGACGACGACCTCACGTACTGCACGATGCGCCTCGACCCGGACTCGCTGGCCGGGCTGATCGACCACATCTCTGACATCGCCGAGCCGCTGCCGCGCACGCTGTGCTGGTCGGCCGCGTGGGAGATGACCCGCGAGGCCGAGCTGAAGGCCCGCGACTTCGTGAACCTGGTGCTGGGCGGACTGCACTCCGAGTCCGAGGTCGGTGTCGTGCAACGACTTCTGCTGCAGGCGCAGACCTCGCTGTCGTCCTACGCGGACGACTCGTGGCGGGCGGAGGGCTGGCGCCGGTTCGTGGCGAAGGCCCTGGAACTGGCGCAGGCCGCCGAACCGGGCTCCGACCACCAGCTGGCGTTCGTGAACGCGCTGTCCTCGTCGGTGCTGGACGAGTCCACTTTGGACGTGCTGCGCGGCTGGTACGACGGTTCCGCCGGCCTTCCTGGCCTGGACGTCGACACCGACCTGCGCTGGCGGCTGCTGCAGGCCCTCGTCGCGCACGGCAAGGCAGACCTGGCGGAGATCAACGCCGAGGAGGAGCGCGACCCGACCTCCACCGGCCACCGCCGTGCGCAGTCGGCCCGTGCCCTGCGCCCGACCATCGCGGCCAAGGACGAGGCGTGGGACCGCGCGGTGAACGACGACGACCTGCCCAACGCGGTCAGCGAGGCGATCATCGCGGGCATCTCCCACCCCAGCCAGAAGGAGCTGCTCGCGCCGTACGTCGAGCGCTACTTCGGTGACGTGAAGGGCGTGTGGGACCGCCGCAGCTCCGAACGCGCGCAGTCCATGGTGGTCGGCATGTTCCCGGCCTGGTCGATCGCGAGGTCCACTGTGGAGGCCGCCGACGCGTGGCTGGCGGACGAGCACCCGCCGGCGCTGCGCCGCCTGGTGTCCGAGGGACGCGCGGGCATCGTGCGCGCCCTGGCCGCCCAGGAGTTCGACCGCTCCTGATAATCGCTGTGCGGCGAAGGCCCCGTGACGCTTTGATGGCGGCACGGGGCCTTCCCGTCGCATTGGGGCGTGCCGCGGGGGTGTCCAAGCGGTTTCACGGGCCTCAGCGGGAACTTCACCCGCGAAGCCGGCACGGACGACGTGTGGCAGTGGTGGAGCCTGGCCGACCTTTGCGCCCGAGGGAGACCTTCATGCGGCGAGCACTCGCCAGACACCCCGCACAACGGTGCGAAGGCCGCGAGCGCGGGAAGCGGTCAAGGCCGGCGCCGCGGACGGGCTGCTGTTCGCCACCGAGGACGGCCTGCACCTGTACCGGAAACTCGGCTGGCAGAGGGTTTCCGATGTCGTGATCGCGTCCAAGGGGGAAGCATGATCGGTGAACTGGTGGAACGCTGGCACCGCGGCTGGATCGCGGCCGACGGGCTGACGTCGGAGTATCGCGACGGGTATCTGGTCGTCCACGTGAACCGGCCGCACCGGCAGTACGAGTGGATCGCCACGGACGACGCGGACACCGCCGCGATCGCCAGGATCGTTGCCGCGTCCGGGGAACCGAACTGGCTGAGCGTTCCGACGCACGCGCCGGAGAAGGTCGTCGCGGAGATCGAGGCGGCCGGGTTGATCGTGGCGCGGCCGGACGAGACGTTCATGAAGCGCGCTCTGGCCGGCCATCCCGCGCCGGAACCGCCCGCGGGTTACGCGGTGGAGGTGACCAGGAGTCCGGTCATCCAGGTCCGCGTGCTCACGGCGGACGGCGAGGAGGCGGCGAGCGGGCTGATGGCCGTCGTCGGCGAAGACGCTGTCGCGCACCGGATCGAGACAGCTGAGGCGCACCGGCGACGTGGGCTCGGCAGCGTCGTGATGGGCACGCTGGTGCGCGAGACGGCGAAGGACGGGGCGACGACCGGGTTGCTCTTCTCGTCGACCGAGGGCGTGCACCTCTACGGCAGGCTCGGCTGGGAGCCGATCTCCGGCCTCGTGGTGGCGCGGAACGCGGTCATTGCCGGCTGAAACGCGAAAGGCCCCCAGGTCGGGGGCCTTTCACTCAGCTCGGATCAGGAACGCGGTGCGTTGCCCGCCTGGTCGGTCAGCATGCGCAGGCCCGACACGAGGCCGCCCGCGAGGTCGCCCTCCTTGAAGGACGCCACCATGCTCATCACGGCGAGCTTGGCGCCGCGGTCGGCGAGACGGCGGTGGGACTCCTCGCCCGTCACGATCTCGACGACGCGCTCGCCCGGCGACACGGCCACCAGGACGTGGTGCGACGGACGCTCGGTCGAGGCGTGCAGCTCCTGCGCGCGCTCGTGAGCGTTCGTGCCCAGCTCGCCCAGGTACACGCTGAAGTCGAGGCCGGTGGTGCGGCTGGAGAGCGTCAGCGCCTCGTCCAGCTGCGCGAGCTGGGTCGGCGTGAACGGCAGCTCCGGCGCGTGCGGCTCGTACATCTTCGCTGCGGAGACGCGGCCGCTGTTCGTCACGACGGCGCCGGTGGGCAGCGTCGACGGGTCGACGGCCACGATCGCTTTACCAACTGCCACGAGCGCCTCCCTTGGCGGTCGAGCGCTGTGCAATCGAGTCCTGGGCAGCGGACTCGGCGGTGCTGTGGTGGACAGAGCTCAACCCGGCCGGGTTCGCGCTCCACCACACCGGGGCGTAGCCCCACTCCTGGCCGGGCCGGTACCGGGGAATCCGGGTGGCCTTGGGCCTCAACGTCAGCAGCATGATCACGCCGTACAGAGCCAGCGGGATCAGCGCGAAGACGAGGACGGTCTCCACGATGGTCACGGCGGGTACGGTAGCCGAACTCAGCCGCGCGCGAGAGGCCGGGCCAGCAAGATCGCGGTCAATCCCACCATCGAGCCCGCCACGACGTAGACGGTGCCCAGCGACGTCACCGCGGCGAGCGGTCCGGCGAGACCCGCGCCGAGCGGCGAGAGACCCCACGCGAGCACCCGATACGCGCTGGTCACGCGGCCCATCATCGGCCCTGGGGTGAGCCGTTGCCGCCGGGTCGCGGACAGCACGTTCCAGCCCGCCGACGCCACGCCGAACAGCAGGCACGCGAGCACCGCCACCACGAGCCAGGGCACGAGGCCGAACAACGCGAACGCCGCCCCGAGCAGCGCCAGGAACCCGACCATGACGCGGCCGGCACCCCACCGCGACGCGAGCCGCGGGGACAACCGGGCGCCTAGCAGAGCCCCGGCCGCCATGCACACGACAAGGCCGGGAACCACCGGTTCGGAGAGGCCCAGTACCTGGATGGAGTAGAGCGCCAGCAGGGCGTTGATCGCGGCCGCACAGACAGCTGTGATTGCAACGGCAACTACCAGTGACCGCAGGCCAGGGGTCCGCACGAGGAACCGCGCGCCCTCCACGAGCTGGCCGCGAAGATCGCCCCGCTCGCGCTCGGGAGCGACGTCTGGCACGCGGGACGCCAGCACCGCGGCGACGGCGAACGAGGCCGCGTCGAGCGCGAAACAGGCCGCGGGAGCCCACCAGAACAGCACCGCCGCGGCCAGCGGGCCCGCCAGGTCCATGCCGATCGTCTCGACCGTCACGAACCGGCCGTTCGCCGCCTCCAGCTCGTCCGGGCCCGCCAGTTCGACCAGCAGCACCTGTGACGCCGAGTCCGCGAACGTCTCCGCCGACGTCAGCACGAAAGCCGTGGCGCACAAGACGACGACCGTCGCGTGTCCGTTGTGGACCGCCAGCGCGAGCAGTCCGGTCACCCCGGCGCGCAGCCAATGTGCCACCACGACAACGGTTCTGGGCCGCCAGCGGTCCACCAGCGCGCCCGCCGGCAGCGCGACGAGCAACCAGGGCAGGGTGACCGCGACGGCCACCGCGGACACCGCGAGTGGACTTCGAGTGCTTGCGGCGGTGAACAATGGCAACGCGACGATGCGCACGCCGTCCCCGACGAGCGACACCGCCCACGCGCCGGTGAGAGCTCGGAAACCGCGTCCGCGCACACCTTTCGCCGTATGACGCACGTCACGTTCCATCTGTTTGAACGCTACAGAGCGTGTCCATACCGGCCAGTAAGGGCAATGAGTGCTCTCGTGCGGCGCAGCGGTTACACCCGGTCAGGCCTCACCCGGACGGAGGCGAACGGGTGCCGGTTTGGGGTCTTGTTCCCGGAACACCCACCTCTTAGCTTTTCACCTATACGGGTCTTGCGCACCCACCCCAAGAGTCCTGGAGGACACGAAATGTTGCTGACCACCCGCCCCCAGGCCCAGTCCGTCACTCGTATGAGCTACAAGGACGATTCAGTGCGTATCACGGCCAGTGACTCCGTTCGCATCACGGCGCGTGACTCCGTTCGGATCACTGCGGCCGATTCTGTGCGCATCACTGCCTCGGACTCGGTGCGCATCACCATGGCAGACTCGGTGCGCATCACGGCGAGCGATTCGGTCAGGATCACCATGACCGACTCCGTCCGGATCACGGCGCGTGAAGACTCCGTTCGGATCACCGCTCAGCAGGACTCGGTGAGGATCACCGCGCGTGAGGACTCCGTCCGGATCACCATGGACGACTCCGTTCGCATCACGGCTCACGACGACTCGGTCCGCATCACCGCGCACGACGACTCCGTCCGGATCACGATGGACGATTCCGTGCGCATCACGGCCCACGACGACTCCGTCCGCATCACCGCGCATGACGACAGCGTCCGCATCACCATGGACGACTCGGTCCGCATCACGGCAGAGGACGACTCGGTCCGCATCACGATGGACGACTCCGTCCGCATCACCGCACACGACGACAGCGTGCGCATCACGGCAGAGGACGACTCCGTCCGGATCACGATGGACGACTCCGTCCGCATCACCGCACACGACGACAGCGTGCGCATCACGGCAGAGGACGACTCCGTCCGGATCACGATGGACGACTCGGTCCGCATCACCGCTCAGCAGGACAGCGTCCGCATCACCGCACGTGAGGACTCCGTGCGCATCACTGCCACCGACTCGGTCCGGATCACGGCCCTCGACGACTCCGTGCGCATCACGGCGCGCCAGAACGACTTCAGCCTCGCGGCCTGACCCACCGAGCGGAACCGGCCGGATCAGGCCGCGGGTTCACCCAGGTACGGCAACCACTGCGGATCAGCCTCGGCCACCCCGGCGAGCAGCCGCCAGTGCGGGCCACGCGGCGCGGCGGGAATCACGCGCAGCCGCCAGCCCAGTTCGGACAGCAGCTTGTCCGCCTTGCGGTGGTTGCACTTCGCACAGCAGGCGACGCAGTTGGTCCAGGTGTGAGGTCCGCCACGCGAACGCGGCACGACGTGGTCGATCGTCTCGGCCCGGCCGCCGCAGTAGGCGCAGCGATAACGGTCGCGGTGCATGAGCCCGGCACGGGTCATCGGCACGCGACCTCGATAAGGCACGCGAACGTAGGTGCTCAGCCGGATCACGGACGGAACGAGCACCTCGGACTTCGACGAGTGCAGCACGAGCCCTGAAGCGTCCCCGTGCACGACTTCGGCCTTCCCGCAGACCACGAGCACGACCGCCCGGCGCAGCGACAACGCCGTGAGCGGCTCGAACGTGGCGTTCAGCAGCAGGACCTTGCGTCTTCCCCAGGGGAAAACCGCCGGCGTCGGACCGGAACCTCCCCCATCTCGATCCCCATCCGGTACCGCCCGCAGGTCGGGCTGATTTCGGCATGGGGGGACCGTCGGCGCCGTCTCGCCTGGTGGCGAGGTGCCGATAGGGGTCGGTTGTCGGTCTGGCACGCGACCACCTCCACCGGTTCAGCCATAGGAGACCACACTTACCAGGAAAAAATCACGTGTGATAAGTGACGCGTCATGGATGTGTGATCAAACCTGGGGTTAATCAGCGCCCTATCGGAGATGGTTTTCATCGCCCGCTACTCTTGACAAGGTGACAGAGGTTCCTTCCACTCCACTGCCTGCGACGATCACCTACCCGATCGCCGAACGGCTAAACCTCGCCGAGCAGATTCACGGCCGCGACATCGCGGACCCCTATCGCTGGCTCGAGGACACGGCGGACCCCCGCACCGAGGCGTGGTCACAGGCGCAGGACGTGCTCGCGCGCTCCTGGCTCGACGCCGTGCCGGGCCGCGAACGCCTCGGCGGCAGGTTGAAGGAGCTGATGCGCACGGGGTCGGTGTCCACGCCGACCTGGCGCGCGGGCAGGGCGTTCTTCACCCGCCGCGGCCCTGAGCAGGACCACCCCGTCGTCATGGTGCGCGAGACCGACGGCACCGAACGGCCGTTGCTCGACGTGAGCGCCCTCGACCCGTCCGGCAGGACCACTCTGGACGGCTGGTCCCCCAGCCTCGAGGGCACGCGCCTGGCGTACCAGGTCTCCGTCGGCGGCAACGAGCACTCGCTCCTGCACGTCATCGACGTCGAGTCGGGCGACCTCATCGAGGGCCCCATCGACCGGTGCCGCTACTCCGCGATCGGCTGGCTGCCGGGCGGTGAGGAGTTCTACTACGTACGCCAGCTCGACCCGGCATTGCTGCCCGACGACGAGAAGCTGTTCCACCGCCGTGTGTGGCGTCACCGCGTCGGCACCGACCCGGACACGGACCTCAACGTGCACGGCGACGGCCTCGAGCACACCTTCTACTACACGCTCACCGTCTCGCAGGACGGCCGCTGGCTGGTCGTGAGCGGTGCGCCCAGCACGACGAAGCACGACTCGGTGTGGATCGCGGACCTGCACGGGGACAGCGCGCTCAAGCCCGTGATCCTGACCGAGGCCGGCGTGCAGTGCTCGGCGTTCGTCGCCCGTGACGGCAGGCTCTACCTGCACACCACACTGGACGCGCCCCGTCAGCGGCTGTGCGTCGCCGACCCGGAGAACCCCACCGAGTGGACCGAGCTCATCGGCGAGGAACCGGACTCGGTGCTGGACGGCCTGCGCTGGCTCGACGGCGACCTCGTCGTGCTGCGCACCAGGCACGCGGTGTCCGAACTGCACCTGCACGACGCCGCGACCGGTGCGCACAAGCAGGAGATTCCGCTGCCCGGCACGGGTTCGCTGCACGGCATGTCCGTTGTGGACGCGCTGACTGACCACGACCAGGACACGGTGTGGTTCGGATGGACGGACTTCGTCACGCCTCAGTCGGTGTTCCGGTTCTCCACCTCCACCGGTGAGACGGTGCTGCACGAGGCCGCGCCGGGGCGTGTCGAACTGCCGACCGTGACGACGCAGCAGATCGCGTACACGTCCAAGGACGGCACGACGGTCCGGATGTTCGTCGTGAGCGGCGAGCAGAAGCCCGACCTGCCCCGTCCCGCGCTGCTCACCGGCTACGGCGGCTTCGCGATCGGCCGCGGCCCCGGCTACAGCGCGACCACGCTGGCCTGGGTGGAAGCGGGCGGCGTGTGGGTGCACGTGTCGTTGCGGGGTGGCGACGAGGAGGGCGAGGACTGGCACGTCGCCGGCATGCGCCAGAACAAGCAGAACGTGTTCGACGACTTCCACGCCGCCGCGGAACGCCTGGTGCGCGACGGGTGGACCACGCCGCAGCAGCTGTCGATCATGGGTGGCAGCAACGGCGGCCTGCTCGTCGGCGCCGCGCTCACCCAGCGGCCCGAGCTCTACGCGGCCGTGGTGTGCTCAGCGCCACTGCTCGACATGGTGCGCTACGAGAAGTTCCTGCTCGGACGGTTGTGGGCCGATGAATACGGCAGCGCGAGCGTTCCCGAGGAACTGGGCTGGCTGCTGTCCTACTCTCCTTATCACCGGGTGGTAACGGACGTTGAGTACCCTTCGGTCTTGTTCACGGTGTTCGAGTCGGATTCTCGTGTGGACCCCAACCACGCCAGGAAGATGTGCGCCGCGCTGCAGCACGCTTCGTCCAGTGATCCGACCAAGCACCCCGTGCTGATCCGCCGCGAGACCGAGGTGGGTCACGCCGGCAGGTCGGTCAGCCGGACGGTCGCTCTCGCCGTGGACCAGCTGACGTTTCTGGCCAATGCCACTGGCATGGAGTTGTAGGAGGGCACGAGCACGTGTTGGCGCCGAGTCCAGTGGATGACGCCGCGAACAAGACCGCGCAGGCGGTCAAGTTCTTCGAGGAGCACGGTCCAGCCATCATCGCGGGCGCGATCAAGATCGTCGTGATCCTGATCGCCGCCTTCGTGATCAGGGCCCTGCTGCGCAAGGTCATCAGGCGGATCACCACTCCCGGCAAGGAAGGCAAGAAGCCGGGCCTGCTCAAGCCATTGCGGGAACGCGCGCCTCAGGCGCTCGGGAACCTCGTCTCCGAGCGCCGCGAGCAGCGGGCGAAGACCATCGGCTCGGTGCTGCAGTCCATCGTCACGATCCTGATCTTCGGAATAGCGTTCCTGGAGATCATGATCGTGGTCGGGCTGGACATCACGCCGGTGCTGACCTCGGCGGGCATCCTGGGCGTCGCCATCGGTTTCGGCGCCCAGAACCTGGTGAAGGACTTCCTGTCCGGCATGTTCATGCTGCTGGAGGACCAGTACGGCGTCGGTGACGTCGTGGACCTCGGCCCGTCGATCACCGGCACCGTCGAGGCGGTCGCCCTGCGCACCACCACGATCCGCGACACCGGCGGCACCGTCTGGTACGTCCGCAACGGCGAGATCCTGCGCGTCGGCAACTCGTCGCAGGGCTTCGCGGTCGCGGTCGTCGACCTGCCGCTGAGCTACGGCGCGAACCTCGCAGAGGCGACCCAGGTGCTGGAGCGCACGGTGGCGCTGGTCGCCGACCGGGAGCCGCTGAAGTCGGACATCACGGCCAAGCCGGAGGTGCTCGGCGTGGAGAAGTTCACTCCGGAGAACATCACCCTGCGGATCACCGTGAAGACGCGCCCCGGCCGTCAGTGGGCGGTCCAGCGCAACCTTCGTGCGCAGCTCATGCCCGCTCTGGAAGAGGCGGGCTTCACCGCCAAGTAGGACAGTTTTCCCAAACAGGACAGGCGGCGGACGCCGGGTGAGTTAGAACACCCATTCGAGACGGTGATCACCCGGCGTCCTGCCAGTTCACACGCCTATGAGCGAAGCAACACCCGGGGCGGCCTGCGCGCGGTGGCTCGCGTGAGTCAGGATGGTTGCGTGGGCAACCCCGTGAGCTTCTTCGAACAGGTCGGTGGCGAGGAGACGTTCCACCGCATCGTCGCGCGCTTCTACAAAGAGGTGAAGGCCGACGAGATCCTCCTCCCGCTGTACCCCGAAGAGGATCTCGGACCTGCGGAGGAGCGGCTTCGGCTGTTCCTGATGCAGTACTGGGGCGGCCCCCACACCTACTCGGAGAACCGCGGCCACCCGAGGCTGCGGATGCGACACGTGCCGTTCAAGATCGGTCCGATCGAACGGGACGCGTGGCTGCGTTGCATGAGGGTCGCCGTCGACGATGCAGGCCTTGACGAGGCTCACCGCAAGCAGCTCTGGGACTACCTGGAGATGGCCGCGAACAGCCTGATGAACAGCTGGTCCTGAGCGCCCATCACCCGATCGGGTCCTTTCGCAGCGAGACGAATGGCAGGATGACTCCCCGTGCGACGATCCTCCGACCTCAGCCCTGAGATCGCCGAAGAGTCCGCCTGGTGGCGTGACGCCGTCTTCTACCAGGTCTACGTGCGCTCCTTCGCCGACTCCAACGGCGACGGCGTCGGCGACCTCGACGGCATCAGGTCCCGCCTCGGCTACCTGGAACTGCTCGGTGTCGACGCCCTGTGGCTCACCCCGTTCTACCGCTCGCCGATGGCCGACCACGGCTACGACGTGGCTGACCCGCGCGACGTGGACCCGCTGTTCGGCGACCTGGCCGCGTTCGACCGGCTGGTGGCGGACGCGCACGAGCACAACATCCGCGTGACGGTCGACCTGGTCCCGAACCACACGAGCGACCTGCACGAGTGGTTCCAGGAGGCGCTGCAGGCCGGTCCCGGCAGCATGGAGCGGTCGCGCTACGTCTTCCGCGAGGGCCGCGGCTTCGACGGTTCGCAGCCGCCGAACAACTGGGTCTCCGTCTTCGGCGGCCCCGCGTGGACCCGCGTGCCCGACGGCCAGTGGTACCTGCACCTGTTCGCGCCGGAGCAGCCCGACCTCAACTGGGACCACCCGGAGGTCCGCGCGGACCTGGAGCACACGCTGCGCTTCTGGCTGGACCGCGGTGTCGACGGCTTCCGCATCGACGTGGCGCACGGCATGGCCAAGCCAGAGGGCCTGCCGGACATGGAGATCCGCACGCAGGTTCCCGGCGTGCTGTCGGACGACGCGCACGACCCGCGCTTCGACAACGACGGTGTGCACGAGATCCACCGCATGATCCGCAAGGTCATGGACGGCTACCCCGGCACCATGGCCGTCGGCGAGATCTGGGTGAAGGACGACGAGCGCTTCGCCGCCTACGTCCGCCCCGACGAGCTGCACCTGGGCTTCAACTTCCGGCTGGTCGAGGCCGACTTCGACGCCGACGCCGTCCGTTCGGCGATCGAACACTCACTGGGCGCCGTCGCACTGTCCGGCACCCCCGCGACCTGGACGTTGTCCAACCACGACGTGGTGCGCCACGTGACCCGCTACGGCGGTGGCGCGCTGGGCGAGCAACGGGCCCGCGCGATGACGCTGGTGGAGCTGGCGCTGCCGGGCGTGATCTACCTCTACAACGGCGAAGAGCTCGGCCTGCCGAACGTGGAACTGCCCGACTGGGCCCTGCAGGACCCGACCTGGGAGCGCTCCGGCCACACCGAGCGCGGCCGCGACGGCTGCCGGGTGCCGATCCCGTGGGAGGGCACCACGCCGCCGTTCGGCTTCTCCACGGCCGTGAACACCTGGCTGCCGCAGCCGAACGAGTGGGACCACCTCACCGCCGAGGCCCAGCTGGAAGATCCCGGTTCGATGCTCTCGCTGTACCGCGAGGCGCTGGAGCACCGGAAGTCCAACACGAGCTTCGCCGGTGAGGAGCTGGAGTGGTACGGCGCCCCGGCCGGCTGCTTCGCGTTCCGGCGCAAGGGCGGCGGGCTGATCTGCGCGCTGAACACGTCCGGTGCGTCCGTGCCGCTGCCGCCCGGTCAGGTGCTGCTGTCGTCCGGGCCGATGGACGGCGACCAGCTGCCTCCGGACACCGCGGTCTGGCTCGCCTAAGCCCGCACCTTCTCCTCCACCGCCAGCAGCGCGCCGACCACCAGAACCAGGGCGGCGACCTGCGCGATGGCGAGCCACAGCCCGATCGGCACGGTCGCGAGCGCCGCGACCGTGCCGATGGCGCGCCACTTGACGGTGCCGATGCGCAGCCTGAGGCGGAAGTAGACCTGCCCCGCCAGGAAGATCGCGACGCCACCGCCCAGCGCCAGCGCGCCGCTGAGGTAGAGGTGGTCGGTGGCGTGGCCGATCGTCTTCTTCACGCCGACGGCCACGACGACGATGCCGAGCAGGATCGGCGCGTGGGCCCACCCGAACGCCGACAGCGCCGCACGGGCCCGCTCGGCCTGCGTCATGTGCTGGAGACTGTGCTCGGCCCGCAGGTCCTGGTCCCGTCCGAAGTAGCACCACCACAGCTGGTAGACGAGCGCGAGACCGAGCAGCGCGGCCACCACGAGCTGCAGGTTGAGCGGCAGCCCCGCCGCCCCGATGCCGATCGCGATGATCGACTCGCCCAGCGCCACGATGACCACGAGGCCGTGCCGCTCCACGAAGTGCGCCGACCTGATCTGGAACTCGCCGTGCCGCCGGTTGACGTACGGCGACACGATCATGAGCACCACGGCCGCGGTCCACGCCGCCGCCCTGGCCGCGGGCGGCAGGAACCCGCCGGCCATCACCAGACCCGCCGATCCGAGGTTGAACGGCGCCAGCCGCGCCATGGCCGCCGCCGATCCGGGACCGCCCGCCGCGATGAACAGCCCGGAGTGGACCAGGTTCACGATCAGGTACCCGACGCCGAACGCGGGCCCGGCGGCGTCGAACGCGTTGGGAATCGCCAGCGCGATCACCAGGAACCCGCCCATGCCTGCCATCAGCAGCACCCGCCGCAGCGTGGTGTTCGGCGGGACGGCGTTGGTCAGCCAGACGTACCCGAAGTACATCCACAGGATCACGAACAGCATGATCACGACCTGGGCGAACCCGAGCGGCGACGTGTCGTCGGCCAGCTTGCGGGTCAGCTGGGTGATCGTGAAGACGAAGACGAGGTCGAAGAAGAGTTCCAGCGTCGAGACGCGGTACTTGGTGTCTTCTTGTGGTGCGTGCGTTTCGGCGGACACGCGCGACATCGTGCCACGCGCATCCGCTTGCGGCGCCCCGAATTCTCCAGCGGCGAACCTGAACCTAACTCCAGGTCAGACGAGCAGCGGCAGCATCGAGTGCCGGCGGCGCACCACCGCGCCGAACTTGGCGTCGATCCGCAGCCACGAGTCGGTCCCGGAGACCCGCACGTCGCCGTCCTCGCCGAGGAAACCCATGCCCGACAACGCGAACAGGCAGCGCAGCGGGATCTTCAGGTCCAGCCCGGACCCGCTCACCGTGAGCACCGTCTGGTCCAGCAACGAGGCAGGCGGCGTCCCCTGCGGCCCGGTGTTCTCCCGCGCCACCTCGACACCCTCGTCCGCGATCTTCGCGACGACCTCGACGGGCAGCCGGTCGACCATGAGCCAGCCGTCCGCCGGCGGCAGGGCCGAGCGCCACATCAGGTCCTTGGCGGGTCCCGGATCGATGCGCTCGTCGCGCATGACCGCGAGCCCGGTCAGCAGCTCGGACCCCGCGACCGTGACGTCGGCCGGATTCGCCTGCCCCGCAACGGTTCGCGTGGCCAGCGTGTCGAACGGCGTGGCGACCCACGCGTCGAGCAGTTCCTCGTTGCGGTTGCGCAGCCGCACGACGGTCTGGCCGTCCAGCCGCACCGCCCGCGCGGCGAACGCGCCGAGGTCGTCTCTCTCGGCCGTGTCGGCCAACACCAGCTCAGGCACCATTACCCCCTGCTCGCCACCCGGCGAGAAAGTCACGCTCGGCCTCGGTCAGCCGACGCGGCCGTGCGGTCGTCACGTTGTAGGGCGCCATGAGCGTCTCCGCCTTGGTGACGACAGGGCTGTTCGGCTCACGGCTGCCGCGCACCACGTAGTCGAGCGTGAACGACGCGGACTTCAACTCCCGCACCGACATCTCCACCACGATGTCCTCGCCGGTGAACACGATCGGCGTGACGTACTCGACCACGAGCTTCGCCACGACCATGCCCTCGGCCATGTCCTTCACACCGTGGCGGGCCGCCTCGGTGAACAGCAGCTCGATCCGGGCCTCTTCGAGCAACGTCACCGTGTTCGCGTGGTTGACGTGGCCGAACGCATCCATGTCCGACCATCGCGGTCGCACACCAGTGACGAAGACACCCATGCAGGGACCCTACCGAACGCCCCAGGCCTGAACCTTCACAGGACCTCCACACCAGCCGATTGAAAATCGATAGGCAGCTCTCGATACTCGATCTATGTCTCGCGCCCTGGTGTTCTTCCTGCAGGCCCTGCTCGCCATCGCGGTCCTCGGCGGGCTGTTCGCGCAGGTCGTGGTGATCCCGACGACCGCGGCGGACGAGGTCGAGCTCTTCCCGCCCTACGAGTCCGTGCGGGTGCCGCTCGTGGTGTCCGCGATCGTCTTCATCGCGTGCCTCCAGGTCCTGGCGGTGGCGCTGGGCGGAATGCTGCACCTGGCGGGCCGGGGCACCGTGTTCGAGTCCGGCGCGCTCACGTGGACGAACCTCGCGATCGGCGCCGTCGCCGCCGGGGCCGTGGTGCTCGCCTGGCTGTTCGTCTACGTCACGTTCGCCGACATCCCCTCTCCGGTGGACGGCATGGAGACCCTGGGTCTGTGGATGGGCGCCGCGGTCGGCACCATCGCGGCGGTCGGCGTGGCGTTGTTGCTCGTGATCGGGCGACACTGGCTGCGGCGCGCGATTCTGCAGCGCGCGGAGCTGGAGCAGGTCGTGTGACCTGTTCCGCAAAAAGCACCGGGGCGCCGCGGAGGGGATTCCGCGGCGCCCCGGTTTCTGCTGCTTCCTACCTGACCATGCTCCGCACCTGACGGGCGGCGACGGAGAGGGTGGCCAGGTCCAGCTGGTGGACCCGGTTGATCTCTTCCAGCGCACCGCGCGAGCGAGCCAGGCGGGAGGAGTTGGCCTGCTCCCACTTGGCGATCTTCTCGCTCGCGGTGTCGCCCTCGTCGCTCGCCCTGAGCACGTCGACGGAGATGGCCCGCAGCGACGAGTAGAAGTCGTCGCGCAGAGCCAGCCGGGCCAGGGCGTGCCAGCGGTTGCCGCGCTCCAGGTTCGTCACCGAGTCCAGCATGTGGTCGATGTCGAGGTGGTCGGACAGCGCGAAGTACAGCTCGGCCGTCTCCCGGTGCGTGCGCTCCGGACCCGCGCCGCCGGTCGGGCCGAACTCGCGTTCGGCCAGCTCGGCGATCTCGGTGACGTCGAACAGGCCGTACATGTAGAGCAGCGCCGCGACCTTGCGGGCGAGCTCGGCCGGGACGCCCTGTTCGACGTACCGGTCGGCCTTGCCCGCGACGACGTCCAGTTCCTTGCCCTGCAACAGGTCGAAGGCGAACGGGCTGAGCTCGGCCACCACGCCGCGGAAGCGGTTGATCGTCGAGCCCACCGCCAGCGGCTGCGGGCGGTTGGAGAGCAGCCAGCGGGACGCGCGGTCCAGCAGGCGGCGGGTCTCCAGGACCATGTTGTCCTGGACGTCCGTCGGCACCACGTTGTCCAGCGCCTGGATCTCGCGCCAGATCGACGGCAGGTCGAAGACCTCGGTGACCACGGCGTAGGAGCGCACCGCGTCGGTCAACGACGCGCTCATCTCCTCGGCCAGGCGGAAGGCGTAGGACACGCCGCCACCGTCGACGACCTCGTTGACGACGACCGTGGTGATGATCTGCTTCGCCAGCGGGTGGTTCGGGATGGCCGCGCCGAACCGTTCGCGCAACAAGGTCGGGAAGTAGTCCGGCAGCTTGTTCTTGAACGTGTCGATCGTCGGGATCTCGCTCGCGAGCAGCTCTTCCTTCAGGGTGAGCTTGGTGAACGCGAGCAGCGTGGCCAGCTCCGGCGAGGTGAGGCCCTGGCCCTGCTTCTCCAGCGCCTTGAACTCCGCCGCGCTCGGCAGCGCTTCGAGCTTGCGGTTGAGCGCACCGCGCTGCTCGAGGTCGGCCGTGAGGCGCGCGTGCACCGACAGCATCGGGCCCGCGTGCGCCCGGCTGACGCCGAGAACGTTGTTCTGCGAGTAGTTGTCCGCCAGCACGAGCTCGCCGACCTCGTCGGTCATCTCGGCGAGGACCTCGTTGCGCTGCAGCTGTTCCAGCGAACCCTCCCGGACCAGGTGGTCCAGCAGGATCTTGATGTTGACCTCGTGGTCGGAGCAGTCGACGCCCGCGGAGTTGTCGAGCGCGTCGGTGTTGACCTTGCCGCCGCTGCGCGCGAACTCGATGCGGCCGCGCTGGGTCAGGCCCAGGTTGCCGCCCTCACCGACGACCTTGACCCGCAGCTCGTTGCCGTCGACGCGGATCGAGTCGTTCGCCTTGTCACCGACGTCGGCGTGCGACTCGGTCGACGCCTTCACGTACGTGCCGATGCCGCCGTTCCACAAAAGGTCGACCGGCGCGAGCAGGATCGCCTTCTTCAGCTCCGGCGGCGACAGCTTCACCACGCCCTCGGGCAGTCCCAGCGCGACGCGGGCCTGCTCGGAGACCGGGATCGACTTGGACGTGAGCGGGAAGATGCCGCCGCCCTCGCTGATCAGCGAACGGTCGTAGTCGTCCCACGACGAGCGCGGCACGTTGAACAGCCGCACCCGCTCCGCGAACGACGTGTCCGCGACCGGGTTCGGGTCGATGAAGATGTGCCTGTGGTCGAACGCGGCCACGAGCCGGATGTGCTCGGACAGCATCATGCCGTTGCCGAACACGTCACCGGACATGTCGCCGATGCCGACGACGGTGAACTCCTCGGTCTGCGTGTCCAGCCCGAGCTCGCGGAACGAGCGCTTCACGCTCTCCCACGCGCCCTTGGCCGTGATGCCCATGGCCTTGTGGTCGTAGCCGATCGAGCCACCGGACGCGAACGCGTCGCCCAGCCAGAAGCCGTAGCTCTGGCTCACGCCGTTCGCGATGTCGGAGAACGTCGCGGTGCCCTTGTCCGCGGCCACGACCAGGTACGTGTCGTCGCCGTCGTAGCGCACGACCTGCGGCGCGGGCACGACCTCGTTGTTGATCAGGTTGTCGGTGAGGTCGAGCAGGCCCGAGATGAACATCTTGTAGCAGGCGATGCCCTCGGACATGAAGTTCTCGCGGTCGATGCCGGGGTCGCCCGTGGGCGGGATCGGCTTCTTCACCACGAAGCCGCCCTTCGCGCCGACCGGCACGATCACGGCGTTCTTCACGGCCTGCGCCTTGACCAGGCCGAGCACCTCCGTGCGGAAGTCCTCGCGACGGTCCGACCAGCGCAGACCACCGCGCGCGACGCTGCCGAAGCGCAGGTGCACGCCCTCGACCCGCGGCGAGTACACGAAGATCTCGAACTTCGGCCGCGGCGCCGGCAGGTCGGGAATCGCCTGCGGGTCGAGCTTGACCGACAGGTACGGGCGGCCGTTGCCGTTCGCGTCGCGGAAGAAGTAGTTCGTCCGCAGCGTGGCGTTGATCAGCGTGAGCAGGCTGCGCAGGATGCGGTCCGCGTCGAGGCTCGTCACGTCGTCGATCAGCTTGCCGGTCTCGACGACCATCGTCTCGGTGCGGTCGGCCCGCGTGGCGTCGTCGAGCCGAGGGTCGAACCGGGACTCGAACAACGCCACCAACGCGATCGCCACGCTCGTGTGGCCGAGCACGGCGTCCTCGATGTAGTCCTGCGAGTACGGCGTGCCCGCCTGACGCAGGTACTTCGCGTACGCGCGCAGCATCGCCGCCTGCTGCCAGGTGAGCCCGCCCTGCAGCACCAGCGAGTTGAACCTGTCGACCTCGGCCTCACCGCGCCACACGGCGGCGAACGCGTCCTGGAACCGCACGCGCACGTTGTCCAGGTCGGACTCGGACAGCTGGGCGAGCGCCGCGGCGTCGATGCGCAGGCCGAAGTCGTAGATCCAGCACCGCACGCCGTCTTCGCGGGCGATCTCGTACGGCCGTTCGTCGACCACGATCACGCCCATGCGCTGCAACATCGGCAGCACGTCGGACAGGGTGATGCCGTCGCCGGTCACGAACAGCTTGAACCGCCGTTCGCCCGGTTCGGCGTCCTCTGGCACGTAGAAGACCATGTCGAGGTCGCCCTCGACGAGCGCCTCGATGCGCCGGTAGTCCTCGAGACCCGTGGCGGCGCGGAAGTCCTCCTTGTAGGCCTCCGGGAACACCGCGGCGAACCGCTGGCCCTGCTCCGTGGCCGACTCGGCACCGAGCTCGCCGTCGTCACCGACGACGGCCTCGACCATGCGGTCGTCCCAGCTGCGCACGGCCTCTGCCAGCTTGGCCTGGATCGCGTGGACGTCCGGCTCCACGACGCGGGCCGGGTCCGTGTGCACCATGAAGTGCACGCGGGCCAGCGCGGACTCGCCGATGCGCGCGCTGTACTCGAGGTTCAGGCCGCCGAGCTCGGCGAGCAGCACCTCCTGCATCGCGAGGCGGCTCGTCGTCGTGTAGCGGTCGCGCGGCAAATAGACCAGGCACGAGAAGAAGCGGCCGAACGGGTCGCGGCGCAGGAACAGCCGCAGCCTTCGGCGTTCCGCGAGCGCGATGACGCCCGTCGTGGTCTGGTACAGCGTGTCGGCGTCGACCGAGAACAGCTCGGTGCGCGGGTAGTTCTGGATCACCTCGAGCATCCGCTGGCCCGAGTACGACTGCAGCGGGAAACCCGCGCGGTGGATCACGTCGCGCACCCGGCGCTCGATCACCGGGATGTCGAGCACGTCCTCGTGCAGCGCGGTGGTGCTGAAGATGCCGAGGAACCGGTGCTCACCGGTGACGTTGCCCTCGCCGTCGAACGTCTTCACGCCGACGTAGTAGGGGTAGACGCTGCGGTGCACGCTGCTCTGCGCGCTCGCCTGGGTGAGGACGAGCAGGTCGGGGCTGAGCGCCTGCGCGCCGTTGTCCGGCCCCGCGGTGAGACTGCGCGCCGCGAGGCTGTCCTGGCGCAGCACGCCGAGACCGCTCGCGAGCACGGCCCGCAGTGCCGGTTCGCCGTCCTCCTGCACCAGCTCGTACTGCCGGTAGCCCATGAAGGTGAAGTGGCCGTCGGCGAGCCACTTGAGCAGCTTCGAGCCGTCGGTGCTGTCCTCTGCCGAGTCCTTGCCCAGCTCCTCCGCCAACTGCAGCGCCGTCGACACCATCCGTTCGGTGTCCTCGACGACCTCGCGGACGTCGGTCAGCACCGTCAGCAGCCGGGACTCGAGCTCGCGGGCACGATCGGGGTCGGTGATGAGGTCGACCTCGATGTTCATCCACGACTCGGCCAGCGCGTCCGCGGGCGGATCCGCCGGATCGGCCGTCGGCAGCACCTCGGTGCGCTCGCCGGTGACCGGGTCACGCCGCACGACGACGATGGGGTGCACGACGCGCTGCACCTGCACACCGCCGCGGGTGAGCTCGGACGCGACCGAGTCCACGAGGTACGGCATGTCGTCCGTGACGACCTGGACCACGGTGACGGGGCACTGCCACCCGTCGCTGCCGCGGGTCGGGTTCAGGATGCGCACCGCGGCGCGTCCTGGCACGCGGCTCTCGGCGAGCTGGTAGTTCGACCGCACCGCTCCGACCAGATCCACCGGGTCGTCGTCGTTGACTTCCTCGGCGGGCACGTGCCGGTAGAAGAGGCGGATCAGATCAGCGAGTTCGGGGGCATTGGCGGCGGCCCGTTCGATCAGCTCGTCACGGACCTGCTCAGGACTGGCCGTCGGACTGTCGCCGTCCGCGGGGGTCACCGCGGTGGCGTCGTCGGTACGGGTCGGGGCTCCAGTCGAGGTCATCTTCAGGCGACTCCACGCTATCCGGCACCTCTGTGTGCCGGGTTCGCCACCACCCTAGATGGGGTGGCGGCCGTCACCGGCAACAGGAGGGGCACTGACGGACCACTGAATCGAGGGCTGAATCGAGTCACGTCATCAGTGGTGAGAACAGTGGTGACCACGCATTCCGCATCGTGGACGCGACTGGGCACAGGCGCACCCGGCGAGCGGGCCAGACCCGGTGTCCGGCGGTTCCGCGGCACACGATCGATCATGGGCCCGGCGGTCTGGGAACGACCGCCGAACCGGCGACATTCGCCTGCCCGCCGCCAGAACGTCGTCTCTCCTCGGTGAGATCCGCGTCGGCGGACGGGCTAGGCACTTGGTGGTGCGATGCCGGGCGGTGTGGTGTTGGCCACCATCACGTCCCCGGCAAAGTCCAACCGGCGGGACCGCCGAACCCGACAGGGCGGATGGGCCCGGTGGTCTCGCTGTCCGGCGCCGTGCCCACGGGGATGATCGGGCCGGTCTTCTCCTGCTCGGACTCCGCCGGCTGCGTGCCGAACGAATACGAGCCGGCGCCGGGGAAGGCTTCCGCGGCCAGGTCCTGCTGCACACCGATGGGCGGACCCGGACGGAAGAAGGAGTCCGCGCCGGTCTCCGCAGGCGCCTCGGCCGGGGACGGCTGCGAACCGAACGACTCCCCTGGACGAAAGAGCGGGTCCGCGGTGAAGGGCTGCTGCTCCTCCTCGGCACCGGATCGCTCGGCACCGAATCCCTCAGCACCGAATCCTGCAGCACCGAATCCCTCGGCACCGGATCCTTCTGGGGCGATGGCGGATTCCGTGGTGACCCCGGCATCGGCTGACCACTCCGGGACGCTCAGGTCGATGGCGTCGACCTGCTCTTCGTCGGAGCGGCGCCCTGTCTCGTAGGCGACGAGAGCCTCCGCCAGCAGGTCGGCGAGGCTCAGGTCGCTGGGCTTGCGACGACTGCTCGGGCGACCTGCTCGCACGCCGGACTCACCGTCGATCTCGGTGCCGGTCTTCTCCCCCGCCGGTTCACCGTCGGCCGCGGTGGTGAGACCGGCCTCGGCTACCGCGTCCGCCGGGGACGCCTGCGCGGCCGGGGACTCGGGCTCCGCGGCGAAGAAGTCGTACTCCGGGGTCGCGTCGGGCTGGGTGTCCGTGCCCGATCCGGCGTCGGCGACGAAGCCGGGCTGGGCAGCAGGTGCGACCGGGTCCGGCTGGTCGCCGGAACCTGACTGCGCCCCGAATCCGCCGAAGCCTGCCGGGGTCCCGAAACCGGACTGGGCCCCGAAGCTCGTCTGAGTGCCGAAAGTGGGCTGCGTCCCGAAACTCTGCGTGCCGAAGCTCGACTGACCGCCGAAGCCGGGCTGGGTGGTCTGGTCGGGCGCCGGCTGGTCCGCGGCGCGGGGCAGGCGGACCGGGACGGTGGGGACGTCCGAGGCGTCGTCCTCCACGTCCGCCGAGCTCAGGAACGTGCTCGACAGCAGATCCGGTTCCGGGGACCGCGGGATCTCGTCCGGCGTCGGCACCGACGGGATCGGGTCCGGGACGGACGGCAGCGGCTTGCCGCCGGGCTCCGGCTCGGGCTCCACGTCCGGTTCGGGCACCGACGGGATGGAGGCGGACGACCGCTGCGACCTCGGCGTGCCGAAGTCGAGCGAGCTGAAGTCGAGGTCGGGGAGCTTGCGCTCGTCGTCCGAGTCGGCGTGGCCGGACGGGAAGCCCGAGGCAGGGGTCTGCAGCGGGTAGGCCGGTTCGTCCAGGTGCGGGCCGAAGTCCGGGGCCGCCGGCGGACGTCCGAACGCCGCCGAGAGACCCGAGCGGGCGGGATGGTCCGGCATGTCCGGGGAGGCCGGGTCCGCGAAGTAGTTCGGACGGTCGGGGTGGTCCGCGGGAGCGGAGTGCGAGCCGGTGGAGTCGTCCTCACGGAGACCGGACGGCGGTTCCACCCGCCACGACGGGCTTTCGGACTCCGGCTTGGGCTCTGGCCCGGGTTCCGACTCGGCGGCGCGCCGGCGGCGACCCCCTGCGCGCAGGCCCTGGGCCTTGAGCATGTCCAGGACGCTTTCCGGCTGGGAGCTGGACGCTTCCTCACGGGCGGCGGCAGCCGCGCGGGCCGCCTCCTCCCGTTCCGCGGCCTGGCGGGCGACCTCCTGGTGGGCCGCCTCCTGCCGCGCGACGTCCCGGCGAACCGCTTCCAGGCGGGCAGCCTCGCGACGTGCCTCTTCCCGCCGCACGGCTTCCTGCCGCGCAGCTTCCTGGCGGGCCGCTTCCTGGCGGGCCGCTTCCTCGCGAGCAGCCTCCTGCCGGGCTGCCTCCTGCCGGGCCGCTTCCTCGCGAGCAGCCTCCTGCCGGGCTGCCTCCTGCCGGGCTGCCTCCTGGCGGGCGGCCTCCTCGCGGGCGGCCTCCTGGCGCGCGGCTTCCTCCGCTGCCTGAGCTTCGCGTTGTGCCTGGGCGCGCTGTTCCTCGCGGGCTTGGCGCTCCGCCTCGATCTGGCGGCGGGCCTCGCGCTGCAACTCCATGAGCTGCTGTTCGACCTTGCGCTTGCGTTCCTGCTCCGGGCTGAGCTGCGGCTGCGACGCCGGCGGCTCCGACGCCTGGAACCGCGAAGCCTGGAACTGCGATGCCGGGGCCTGGGCTGCCGGCGGTTGTGGCTGCGCTGCCGAGCCCTGCGTTGCCGGGGGCCGCGGTGCCTGATGCTGTGCTGCTGGTGGCTGCGCGGTGAAGGACTGCGATCCGAAGGAAGTCGACCCGAAGGACTGCGATCCGAGGGACTGCGATCCGAAGGACTGCGATCCGAAGGACTGCGGCGTCTGCGGTTCGGGAGCGGCAGGGGTGTCGGCGAGGGTGTTCGGCTCGTCGTCGTCGATCTCGCCCGCGGCCACTCGGGCAGCGCGGCGGCGACCGCTCACCATGGCACCCGCGGAGGCGATCAGGCCCGAGGCGGGAACGGTGCGGTCGGAGGACGGGGTTGCGGGGGGCGGTTCCACGGGCTCCGGGGTTTTGTCGTCGGGCTCGCCGAACGGCTGGACCATGCGCCACCGGTCGGCGGCGTGCTGGCGTGCCGCGGACAAACCCTCCACGGTCATGTCTTCGGCAGCGCGGCGGACGCGCTTGACCATCAGGCCGTCGCCTTTGCGGACCTGGACAGGTCTCCACTGGCGCAGCTGCTGTTTCAGGGCGGCGGACAGCACGCCGTCGGTGACGATCGGCATGCCCTTCACCGGGCGGAGCACGCTCGCCAGCTGCTGGTGCAGGTCTGCCGGCTGGCGGTGCACGCCGGAGAACTCGGCGGCGAGTCGCGCGCGCATCGCGTAGACGGCGCGAGCCCGGCGACGTTCGGCGGCGTGGGCGGCGCGCAGGTTCGTGAGCGCGTCGGCCAGTTCGCCGGACACCTCGTGCACGTGGGCCAGCGCGAGCAGGCTTTCCGCCAGCAGGGTGTCGAGCTGGTGGCGTTCGGCGCTCGCCGCGGCTTCCCGCAGCATCTCGCGGGCCAGCGCGACCCGGCCGGCAGGCAGGTGCACGCGCGTGGCCAGGGCCAGGCGCAACCAGCCCGTCGTGGACGCCGACGGCGCCCGGACCGGGCGGTCGAGCATGGGGCTGCCGACCTCGCTCGCGTCGAGCAGGCGGTTCGCGTCCATCAACGCGAGCACCAGCTCCAGCGTGAGCCGGCCGAGGCCCTGGCCGCTGTCCGCGGACGGGTCGGAGAACCTGCTCAGCAGATCCAGGCCTTCCCGCGCGGCACCGATGGCGGCGGCGATGTCGCCCCACCGCCGGTGCTGCGCGGCCTGCACCGCGCGGATCAGACCGCGCAGCAGCAGGCGGGTGTCCTCGTCGAGCGTCGCGTCGGAGACGTAGAGCTGGTCCGCCTCCGCGAGCGCCCGCGTGGGTTCGTCGCCACGGCCGACCGTGACGAGGCATTCGCTGGCCTGCACCAGAGCTGAGGCCCGCAGTTCCGCGGGCACGTCCGGCGCTTCCAGCACGGGGGTCACCGCGGCGAACCCCGTCAGCGGGGCGCCCACGGACCGCGCGCACGCCGCGAGCTCCACCCGCAGCAGCCACGCGGTCTCGTGTTCACCGGCGGCCTCGGCCGCCTTCAACGCGTCGATCGCGCGGTCGGCGACGCGGACGCCGCGGCCGACGCGGTTGCCCGCGAAGACCACCAGCGACTCCGCCCGCAGGCGATCGGCTTCGTCGCGGCGGGTGGCGGCGAGCGCGGCCGCGCGCTCGCCCAGCACCAGAGCGAGCTCCGGTGCCCGCCAACGCAGCATCCAGGCGGGCACGACCAGCGTGCTCACCTCGACGTTCGCCTGCGTCTCGCCCCTCGCCGCCACGACGTCGCCGTTGCCCTCTCAGTCCCGTGTCAGCTTGCGGTACGTGACGCGGTGCGGCCTCGCGGCGTCGGCACCCAGGCGCTCGAGCTTGTTCTTCTCGTAGCCCTCGAAGTTGCCCTCGAACCAGTACCACTTCGACGGGTCCTCGTCCGTGCCCTCCCACGCGAGGATGTGCGTGGCGACGCGGTCGAGGAACCACCTGTCGTGGGAGATCACGACGGCGCAGCCGGGGAACTGCTCGAGAGCGTTCTCCAGCGAGCCCAGGGTCTCGACGTCCAGGTCGTTGGTCGGCTCGTCCAGCAGGATCAGGTTGCCGCCGAGCTTGAGCGTGAGCGCGAGGTTCAGGCGGTTGCGCTCACCACCCGACAGCACGCCCGCGGGCTTCTGCTGGTCCGGACCCTTGAAGCCGAACGCGCTGACGTACGCGCGAGAGGGCATCTCGACGTTGCCGACGTGGATGTAGTCGAGTCCGCCGGACACGACCTCCCACACGTTCTTCTTCGGGTCGATGCCGCCGCGGTTCTGGTCGACGTAAGACAGCAGGACCGTCTCGCCGACCTTCACGTTGCCGGCGTCCGGCTCCTCCAGACCGACGATGGTCTTGAACAGCGTCGTCTTGCCGACGCCGTTCGGACCGATGACGCCGACGATGCCGTTGCGCGGCAACGTGAACGACAGGTTGTCGATCAGAACCCGGTCGCCGAAGCCCTTCTTCAGCTTGTCGGCCTCGACCACGACGTTGCCCAGACGCGGGCCCGGCGGGATCTGGATCTCCTCGAAGTCGAGCTTGCGGGTCTTCTCCGCCTCGGCCGCCATCTCCTCGTAGCGGTCGAGACGCGCCTTGGACTTCGCCTGGCGGGCCTTGGCGCCGGAGCGCACCCACTCGAGCTCGTCCTTCAGCCGCTTCTGCAGCTTCTGGTCCTTCTTGCCCGAGATCGCGAGACGCTCGGCCTTCTTCTCCAGGTACGTGGAGTAGTTGCCCTCGTAGGGGTGGGTCTTGCCGCGGTCGATCTCGAGGATCCACTCGGCGAGGTTGTCCAGGAAGTACCGGTCGTGGGTGACGGCGAGCACGGCGCCGGTGTACTGCGCGAGGTGCTGTTCCAGCCACAGGACGCTCTCCGCGTCCAGGTGGTTGGTGGGCTCGTCGAGCAGCAGCAGGTCGGGCTTGCTCAGCAGCAGCTTGCACAGCGCGACACGGCGGCGCTCACCACCGGAGAGCTTGGTGACGTCGGCGTCCGGCGGCGGGCAGCGCAGCGCGTCCATCGCCTGGTCGAGCTGCGAGTCGATGTCCCACGCGTTCGCGTGGTCGAGCTCCTCCTGGAGCTTGCCCATCTCCTCCATCAGCTCGTCGCTGTAGTCGGTCGCCATCAGCTCGGCGATCTCGTTGAAGCGGTCCAGCTTCACCTTGATCTCGCCCAGGCCCTCCTGGACGTTGCCGAGGACGGTCTTCTCCTCGTTGAGCGGCGGCTCCTGCTGCAGGATGCCCACCGTGTAACCGGGGGCAAGGTAGGCCTCGCCGTTGCCGGGTGTGTCCAGCCCCGCCATGATCTTGAGCACGCTCGACTTGCCGGCGCCGTTGGGACCGACCACACCGATCTTCGCGCCGGGGTAGAACATGATCGTGACGTCATCGAGGATGACCTTGTCACCGTGCGCCTTGCGCACCTTTTTCATGGTGTAGATGAACTCGGCCATGGCGGCGATCGTAGAGCGGTGCTCAGAGGCTCCTGACCTCGGTCGCCGACAAGCACGCGTTCGCCCCCGGATCGAGCGTCACGCGACTCGGTGACCTGCCCGTTCCGTTCGAACGTGAACGACTGTCGGCGATCGGTCCTCAGCGGCCCCGATCTACGAGCTTCCCTCCTTCTTCATGGATCGCGGTACGTACATCCTCTCCGGCGGCACGGCCGGATCGGGTGGGTTCCCGAACACCCGGAACTCGTTTGCCCCGAACGGCGCAAACCCGGATCAGAACGGGACGGGTTCCTCGGCGAGATCTTCGCCGACGCGCGGTTCAACGACCGGGGCGGAGCCCAGTGACTGCACGCGGCTCAAGTCCAGCCCGACGTGGAGCGCGTCCAGGTTGAACGCCGTTCGCTTCTGGTCGTCCTTCTCGTAGTGCCGCATGCGCAGCTTGCCCTGGACGATCACGGGATCACCCTTGGACAGCGTGGTCTTCACGCTGTCGGCGAGCTTGCGCCAGCACGAGACGCCGAGCCACAACGACTCGCCGTCCTCCCAGTCGCCCATCGCCGTGTTGTACCGGCGTTCGGTCGAGCTGATGCGGAAGTACGCGTTCGTCTTGCCGTCCTCACCGTGCTTGTACGAGATCTCGCTCGCCACCGTTCCAACAACGGTGATCAAGGTGGAATTCCAGGCCATCGGATTGCCTCCAGGTCGCGGGGTTCGGGGTCCAGGTTGCTCCGGAGGCGGGTGGCGCGGGCGGGGCGGACGCGGATCTGTGGATTACTCGCGGGTTGTGGACAGGTCGAGATCTTGAAGCACCTCGAACCGCGAAATTGTCGTACCTGCGTGCTAGGGCGGCGCTGGAGCCGCGCGAGTGAGTGAGCGCCCACTCATTGACATGAGTGAGTACTCACTCATACAGTTGCGGACGTGTCAGAGGAACCACGCCGCCGCCGCGCCCCCGCGATGAGCCCGGAAGATCGCCGCGAAGCGATCGTCCAGGCCACGCTGCCGCTCGTCATGAAGGACGGCGCGAACGTCACCACCAGCCAGATCGCCACGGCCGCCGGCATCGCCGAGGGCACGGTGTTCCGCGTCTTCAAGGACAAGGCCGAGCTGCTCGACGCGGTCATCCAGCGCGCGTTGCTCTCCGACGACGAAGTGGCCCGCATCAAAGCGGTGCCCACCGACTTGCCGATCGAGCAGCGACTCGTGGAGGCGACCAGCACGGTGACCGGCTACCTCGATCGCATGTGGAGCGTCATGGGCGCGCTGCGCGAGTCCGGTTACCAGCCGAGCCAGGAGGACCACGAGAAGCACAAGGGTCCACAGGCCGGCATGCAGCGCGTCTCGAACGCGATCGCCGAACTGTTCGGCGACGCGGACCTGCGCACCAGCCCCGAGCACGCCGCCCGCCTGCTGCTCGGTTTCGTCTTCACCAACCGCCTGCAGGGCAAGGGCTTCGGCGAGACGACCGTCGAACCGGCACAACTCGTCGAACTGTTCCTGCACGGAGCACTCACATCAGGGGGTAGAGATGTCTGAGCTCATGATCGAAGCCACGGACGTGAGCAAGAAGTTCGGTGACGTGCACGCCCTCGACGGCGTGAGCGTCACCGCGAAGAAGGGCTCTGTGCTCGGCCTCCTCGGTCACAACGGCGCCGGCAAGACCACGCTGATCAACATCCTCACCACGATGCTGCCGCTGTCCGGCGGCAGCGCGAGGATCGCCGGCTTCGACGTCTCGAAGCAGAGCCACGAGGTGCGCAGGCGCATCGGCCTGACCGGTCAGTTCGCCGCCGTCGACGAACAGCTCAGCGGCCACGACAACCTCGTGCTGATCGCCCGGCTGCTGGGCGCCAGCCGCAAGCAGGCCCACCAGCGCGCCGACGACCTGCTGGAGCAGTTCGACCTCACCGACGCCGCCAAGCGCAACGCCAAGACCTACTCCGGCGGCATGCGGCGCCGGCTCGACCTGGCGGCGTCCCTGGTCGGCAACCCCGAGGTGCTGTTCCTCGACGAGCCGACCACCGGCCTCGACCCGGCCAGCCGCCTGGCGATGTGGGAGATCGTCGAGAAGCTCGCCGCCGACGGCACGACCGTCCTGCTCACGACGCAGTACCTGGACGAGGCGGACCGGCTCGCGGACACGATCACCGTGCTGTCCCACGGCAAGGTCGTCGCATCCGGCACCAGCTCCGAACTCAAGGCGCAGGTCGGCCAGCGCACGGTGACCGTCACGCTCGACACGGTGTCCGAAGTGGACATCGCGCTGAAGGCGATCAACGCGGTGGGACTCCACCCCGTCACGGAGGGCCTCACGCTCACCACGCCCGTCAGCGCGTCACGCGACCTTGCGACGGTCGTGCGCGCGTTGGACGACAACGGCTTGGAGGCGCACGAAATCGGCCTCGCCGAGCCCACGCTGGACGACGTCTACCTGACTCTCGCCGCGAACTAGGGGGACATCATGGCGACCTTGACCTGGCACGGCAGCAGCTACCCGACGCAAGTCCTGGTGCTGACCGGCCGTTCGCTGCGAGCACTGCTGCGCACGCCCGCGCTGGTGTTCTTCAGCATCCTGCAGCCGTTGATCATGCTGACGCTGTTCAGCCAGATCTTCGGCAGCATCACGTCCACCGCGAACTTCCCGCCGGGCATGAGCTACATCAACTACCTGCTGCCCGCGATCCTCGTGAACACCGCGATGCAGTCCTCTCTCGCGTCCGGCATCGGACTCGTGCAGGACATGTCGAACGGTGTGCTCGCACGGTTCCGTTCGCTGCCCATCAGGCCGAGCACGGTTCTGTTGGCGCGCAACCTCTCCGATGCGGTTCGCACGGCGTTCCAGCTGGTGCTGATGATCCTGTTCGGCGTGCTGGTGTTCGGGTTCCGGCCCGACGGCGGCATGCTCGGCACGCTCGCCGCACTGGGCCTCGCGCTGATCGTGGGCTGGGCGCTGAGCTGGGTGTTCATCGCGATCGCCGCGTGGGTGCGCAAGGCGGAACTCATGCAGACCGTCGGCTTCCTGGCGATGTTCCCGCTGATGTTCGCGTCCAGCGCGTTCGTGCCGGTCAGCGGCCTGCCGGGCTGGCTGCAGGCGATCGCGAAGGTCAACCCGCTGACCTACGCGGTCGACGCCGCCCGCAGCCTGGCACTGGCCCACCCGGTGACCGGAGTGGCCGGCGCGCTGGCCACGAGCGGCGCGATCGCAGCGGTCGGAGCGTTCTTCGCGGTCCGCGGCTTCCGTCGCCCGTTGTCGATCTAGTCCTTGCCCGCCATCTTGCGGAGCATCGCGTTGTAGGCCTCGAGGTCGGCGCCCCCATCGGCATCGGCCTTGCGGTCGTACCGCTTCGCGTCCCGGCCGTCCTGCCGCGCCCACTGCGTGAGCAGGGCGACCATCACCACCAGCAACGGGATCTCCCCCGCCGCCCACGCGATGCCGCCGCCGAGTCGCTGGTCCTCCAGCAGGTTCTGCACCCAGGGCAGCGACAGGCCGCGGTAGAACTGCTCGCCGATGACGTTCGCGGAGCTCATCAGCACGATGCCGAAGAACGCGTGGAACGGGATCGACGCGAACAGCAGCCCCAGCCTGCCCAGCGGCGGCAGCTTGTTCGGTGCCGGGTCGATGCCGATCACCGGCCAGTAGAAGACGTAGCCGACCAGGACGAAGTGGGCGTTCATCGCGAGGTGCGCCCAGTGGAACGGCAGCGCGGCCTCGAACAGACCCGAGAAGTACAAGGCGTAGAAGGAACCGACGAACAAGGCCAGCGCCACGAAGGGGTTCGTCAGCAGGCGCGCGACCGGTGAGTGCACGAAGGCCAGCACCCACTCGCGCGGCCCCGGCACCTCCTTGCCGACCGGCAACGCGCGCAACGCCAGCGTGACCGGTCCACCCAGGACGAACAGGATCGGCGTCAGCATGGACAGCACCATGTGCGCTTCCATGTGGATGCTGAACATCGCCGGCGAGTACCGCCCCATGCCCGACGACGTCGCGAACAAGAGGGAGAAGCACCCGCACAGCCACGCGACGGTACGGCCGACCGGCCACTTGTCCCCGCGCTGGGAGAGCCTGCGCACGCCCAGGACGTACAACAGCGCCAGGGCCAGCGCCGCCGTGCCGTAGATCAGGTCGAAGCGCCAGTCGAACAGGATGCGCGCCAGCGTGGGCGGTCCGTCGAGGTCGTAGCCGATCGCGATCTCCGTGCGGCTGGGCAACTCGGTCGCGCCACCGGGAGGAGGCGTGCGGGCCAGCGCGACGGCGAGACCGATCGTGAACATCATCAGCAGCACTTCGAGGCCCGCGAGCTTGAGCAACGCGTGCGGCTTGCCGTCGACAACGCCCTTCACGCCGCGTTCGCGCTGGAAGTAGCCGAAGACGCCGAGCAGCAGCAGACAGGCCAGTTTGCCGAGCGTCAGCCAGCCGTAGGTCGACGTCACGAGGTCGGTCGGGGTGACACGCACGAGCGCGTTCACCACGCCCGAGACGGCCATGACGATCCAGCAGACCAGCGCCAGCTTCGAGAACCTCGTCGCGGCGAGGGGAAGGTGCGCACCGCCACGCCTGCCGTGCGCGAGCAACGCGATGAGGCCGCCCACCCAGAGCACCGCGGCGATGAGGTGGAACAACAGGCTGTTCGTCGCCATGTCGTGCGAGCCGCCGGACGACGAGTGGCCGGTGACCGCGACCGGCACCAGGGCGAAGATCGCCAGGAACAACAGCACCGTCGTCCAGCCCCACGACAGCACGAGCCGGCAGCCGAGTGCGAGCAAGCTCACGATGATCGCCGTCAGCAGCCACGCCTTGGACTGCTCCAGCAACATCGCCGTCGCGATCATCTGGCTGAAGTTGAACGAGCTCACCGGACGGTCGATCGCGGCCGCCGTGGTGAACGGCACCGACAGCACCGCGCCGACCAGCCACACGAGCGCGAACCATCCCGCGGTGCGCATCGCCGCGTAACCGTCTGCTGCGAGAGTGCCGGACTTCTGCGGTGGCACGAGGAATGCCGCCAGCAGCAACGAGCCGATGGTCACCACCGCGCCTGTCTCCGTCAGCACGCGCACGACGAGCAGCCCTGCCGGAGGGTTGCCCGAGAGCGCGCTGAACGCGACGGCGACAGCGGCCGCCACCGCGAAGCCGATGACGACGAGGGGCACCAAACCCGTTCTGGTGGAGCGTTCGATTGCCACGCCCCGGAGCCTACGACCCTCTAGTGTTGCGCCGTGTGAGACGTTCTCTCCTCCTCCTGCTCGCCCTGCTCGCGGTGGCCGGCTGCTCCTACCGCATCCAGGGCGAACCCATCTCGGCGCCGCTGCCGCCCCTGGCGATCGCGACGCCGCGCAAGACCGCGGGCGTCGACCCGTGCGCGCTCATCACGGAGAAGGACCTCAAGCCGATCGGGACGCTCAAGTTCCAGCCCGTGCCGCGAGCCGAGATGGCGAACTCGTGCCTGTTCACGCTGAAGGAGAACGCGTACGTGCTGGTCGCGGTCCCCTACCGGTCGTTCGACGAGTCGAAGAAGACGCAGAAGTCGGGCCGTGAGGTCGCGACCGCCAAGCACGCCACGTGGCTGAGCTGCGGCCAGCAGGAGAAGGACATGGTGTGCACGGCCACCATCGCGGTCACGCGTGACGAGTCGCTGCTGGTCGCCATCGGCATCGCCGGCGGCACCGAGACCAAGGCGCGGGACGCGCTGGAGCCGATCGGTCAGGAAGCGCTCAAACGCGTGCCGGCTGCCTAGCGGCCCGCCTGGCCAGCCAGGTCGCCGGGATGATCAGCGCGGTGACCAGTGCCACGAACCCGAGTGACACGACCAGCGAACTGACGTGCGCGAGGCCACCCACGATCGGCGGGCCCGCGAGGAACCCCGTGTAGGCGATCGTCGTCACGAGCCCCAGCTCACGTTCGCCGCCGCTGCCGTCCTCCCGTTTGCCGGTCTCGCTCGCGAGGTCCATGACCACGGGGAACGAGAACGCGAGCCCGAGTCCGGCCATGCCGAACCCGACGTACCCGGCGGCCGGGAACGGCACCAGGACCGTGAGCGCCAGCCCCGTCGCGGCGAGGCCACCACCCGCGGCGAGGAGGCGATGCGGGCCGAGCCTGCGTTGGATCGGTTCGCCGAACCACCGTGCGAGCGCCATCGCGACGGAGAAGCCCGCATAGGCGTACGCGCCGGCCGCGTCACCCATTCCGCGTTCACGCACCATGAACAACGCCGACCAGTCCGCCGCCGCCCCTTCCGCGATGGCACTGCACAGCGCGACGCTCGCCAACAGCCAGAGGACAGGTCGCTTGAGCACGTTGCTGCGTTCGGTGACTTCTTCCCTATGGCGCTCCCCTACCCCTCCGGGGACCTTCTTCGCGATGAGCGCGGTCACGAGAACGCCGACAACAGCCGCCACGAGGAAATGCCTCATCGGCGACCAGTGCGCCTGAGCGGCGGCGGCGCTGCCCAACGACCCGATGAGGCCGCCAACGCTGAAGCCGGCGTGGAACTGCGGCATCAACGACCGCTGCAGATCGCGGACGACGACGACCGCGGCCATGTTCATCGACACGTCCATCGCGGCGATGCTCGCTCCCAGTGCGAGCAGCGTCAGACCGAACTGCACTGGTGACTGCGAGAGCGCGAGCACGGGCAGAAGCAACGGACTGAGGAGGCTGCTCGCTATCAGCACCCCGCGCGACCCGTGAACCGCGCAGATCCGCGCCGCCAACGGTGCCGTGAGAGCCAGCCCGACACTCGCCCCGAGCAACGCCAGCCCGAGGCTGCCCACGTCCGCGCCGATCTGCTCGGCAAGCGCGGGCACACGGGCCGCCCACGTGCCGAAGACGGCGCCGTTCAACAGGAAGACGACGAACGTGGCCAAGCGTGGAGACATGCGCCCCAGCATGACTGAAGCGCTTCAGTCCCGCCAGCGATTTGGGACCGGCATCTCGCCTACGATGCTGTCCGTGGACTCCGACCGCCGACGCAGGCCGACGCTGGACACCGTCGCCGCCGCGGTAGGGGTTTCCAGGGCAACGGTCTCGAACGCGTACAACCGCCCGGACCAGCTCTCGTCGTCGTTGCGCGAACGCATCCTCGAGACGGCCCGCTCCCTGGGCTACGCGGGCCCAGACCCAGTCGCACGCTCGTTGGCCACCCGTTCCTCAGCGGCCGTGGGTTTCATGCTGCCGCAAGGACTGTCCGGCGCCTTCTCGGATCCCGCGCTGTCGATCGTGCTCGACGGCCTCGCCTCGACCGTGGACGGCCACGACCACAGCCTGGTCCTGATGCCCGGCGACGCCACCGGCGGCCCGCGCCCCTCGATCGTGTCGCGCGCCCAAGCGGACGTGATGGTGGCCTACTCACTACCGGACTCCGCACCGGCGTTCGACGCAGTGGCCGCCCGCGGACTCCCGCTGGTGGTGATCGACCAACCGGTGCTCCCAGGTTCAGCACGCGTGGAGGTCCAGGACTACGCAGGCGCGACGTCAGCCGCCTCACACCTGCTGGCGCTAGGACACTCCGCGTTCGGCATCCTGACGTTCTCGCTGCACCCGGACGGAGCATCGGGCCCCGTCACCTTCGAGCGCCGTTCGGACGTGCCGTTCCGCGTGAGCCGCGACCGGCTGGGCGGCTACCTCGACACTTTGGAAAAAGGCGGGGTGCAACCGGACAATGTCCCGGTGTGGGAGGCGCGCGGCAGTGATCGCGAACTCGGACGTCTAGGCGCGCGGTGGCTGCTCACCCGCACGCCACGCCCGAGCGCTCTGCTGTGCGCGTCGGACCAACTGGCCTTCGGCGCCCTCCAGGCAGCCCGCGACCTGAGCCTGACCGTCCCCCGCGACATCTCCGTGGTCGGCTTCGACGACGTCCCCGAAGCGACCTACAGCGACCCACCCCTGACTACGGTGCGTCAACCCCTGGCCGACAAGGGCCGCCGAGCCGGCGAACTGGCGCTGAAGTTACTGGCCGGCGGCAGACCCCCAAGGCCGACGAGACTCGACGTTTCCCTCGTGGAGAGAGCCTCAACGGCCCCACGAACGTGATACATGTCACGTTTAGACAGTTTTCGTCACCCGTTCGGACGTAGGGCGGAAACAGTCGATCGACTCCGGACGATGTGTCCGGTGGGGGCACCGGCGACCACACTTCGTGGCCGCTTCAGCTCCCAAGCCTCCGTAGCTCAGTGGAGAGAGCGAGGGACTTCTAATCCCGAGGTCGCAGGTTCGAATCCTGCCGGGGGCGCCTCAGTGATGCAGGGCCTCTGACCTGGAAAGACAGGTCAGAGGCCCTTCTCTTTGATCAATGCCTTGTTGATCTTCACGGCTGTTCGTGGTGCCGTACGTGGTGCGAACGGGCTACCGTCGCACCATGACGCGGCGTAAGGCGGGTCCTAAGGAGCGCGATCGCGGCAGGATCGAGACCCTGCCAAGCGGGTCGCTGCGGGTGGTCGTCTACGGGGGTGTCGACCCGTTGACGGGGCTCCGGAACTACCGCCAGAAGACGATTCCCAAGGACACACCCGACCTGTGGGACGAAGCCGAACGCGTAAAGACGAGCCTGCTCAACGAGGTTGACGAGCAGCGCAATCCCCGAACGAAGGCCACCGTCAATCAGCTCATTGACGAGTACCTGGCAAAGATAGACATCGACACGAGCACCCGGATCGGCTACGAGCGGTCTGCCCGTAACCACATTCTCCCGCTCTTGGGTAGCTTGCAGGTAGGCAAGCTGAACGGCCACACGCTCGACTCCTTTTACACAACCTTGCGCACGTGCCGCGCTCATTGCGGTGGCAAGGGCAAGTTCATCGAGCATCGCAAGAAGCCGCACGACAAGAACGCGTGCGACGATCGGTGCAAGCCACACGCATGCAAGGGTTTGGCCGACTCCACGATCCGACAGATCCATTCGATCCTCAGCGGCGCACTTGAGCGCGCGATTCGATGGGGCTGGATCACGGTCAACCCAATCGAGCAAGCCGAACCACCAAAGACTCCGACGCCAAACCCGCATCCACCAGAGCCGGAAGAAGCGGCCTCCATCGTGAACGCGGCCTTCCAAGACTTCGCCTGGGGCACGCTCGTATGGCTCGCGATGATTACCGGGGCGCGACGCGGCGAACTGTGCGCGCTTAGGTGGGACTGGCTCGACCTGAACAAAGCCGTGCTGAGGATTCGCACCAGCATCGGCCAAGAGGGCGGTAGGACATGGGAGAAGGACACGAAGACCCACCAGCAACGCCGCATCGCGCTTGACCAAGAAACCGTTGGCCTTCTGCGCGCGTACCGGCAGCACTGCGAGGAACTCGCCAAGGAGATGGGCCAGGAGATCGAGCGTGACGGCCGGATCTTCTCTACGTCGACCGACCACAGCACGTGGTTGAAGCCGGATTCTGTCTCACAGCGGTTCTCCCGCATGTGCGACAAGCTAGAGATCAAGACGAGCTTGCATGCTCTGCGGCACTACTCGGCAACCGAACTCATCGCAGCCGGCGTCGACCCACGCACCGTGGCCGGACGCCTCGGACACGGCGGCGGTGGCGCGACGACGCTTCGCGTGTACTCAGCTTGGGTGTCAGAGGCTGATCAGCGTGCGGCAGGGAATCTGAGCGGCAGAATGCCGAGCGCGCCGATCTCGTTCAACGCGGACGGCAGCGCAACCACCACAGTCGAGCCTGAGATTCGCGGCCCTTATCAGCAAATCGCCGCTGATCTCCGTGGCGCGATCGTGTGCGGCGCACTGAAAGCGGGCGACAAGCTTCCAACTGTGGTCGAGCTTTGCCAGCGCTACAACGTGGCCGCGGGCACCGCAAACCGCGCAGTTGCCGAATTGAAGTCAGCCGGGATTGTCACAGCCAGTCGCGGAAAGCGCGCTGTTGTTGCTCCGCTGGAAGGCTCGAAGTTCGCGAACGTGGTCAGCCTGAACACGAAGCGCGGAACGAAGTAGCGCTACAGGTCCAACGCCTTCAGCACCGGCCGATAGATGCGTTCGGCCGGTATGAGGCCGACAAGACGCGACTTGTCCACCCACATCACATCGGCGTTCTCGAAGGCGTCGACGTTCTTGGCCACCCCAGCGACGTAGTCACACAGCACGTAGTCGCAGAGAACGCGAGTCGCTGGATGCAGCCGAGTCCCCAACCCGCCGCGAACAGCGCAATGAACGTCAGTCTCGCTGAGCGTTTCGCGGACGGCGATGGTTTCTGGTGCCGCGCCAGGCTTGACCATGCCGGCTGGAAACTGCCACGCCGTCGAATCGTCATCGCCACCACGGCGGCGCACGACCAAGACTTCTGATCCTCGCAGCACTACCGCTATCGCAACTCGCAACGGATGCGCCGCAGCAGGCGAGTCCGGCCGTTGGGGCGGCGAGAGCAGTTCAGCGATCGACAGGCCAAAGATGCGTTCGAGCAACCGAGCGTTGGCCGGACGCACCGGCCCCAGTGGCGTTCCGTCTTTCCGGACCCCGGCAACCAACCGCAGAAGATGGCGGACGCTGAGCGTGCCTGGCTCGTTGTGCTCGCGCGCGAAGTCCATCGTGAACTCCACGAACTCCTCATAGGTCAGTTGCCGCACCTTGATCTGTTCTTCGAGCACCGTGCGGGCGGGTGTCGCCGTCAACGTCTCCCCGGTCATCCCGACCTCCCCACCACTTGTGGCGCTCAAACGGCGCACTCATGGCATCCGCGTGTCATGTTCATCAGCCCGGATCAACGTCAGGCTTGATTTCAGTCTGGCACAGACCCTCTCCCAGTGGGTCTTTCGAGTGCCTCGTTCACGCGGACAGAGGCGGGTGGATGACATGTGGAGCGAACTGGCAAAGGACGCGGGCGGAATCGTCCTCTTCTTGATCTGGCTCGTGCTGCCGCTCGTGTACGTGGTTGCGCTCGGTCGCAGGTACGTCCGGCAGGCCCGAGATGCAGCACAGGAAGCGACGTGCGCGAACGAGGAGGTTCAGGAAGCGTTGGACGACCTGTACGCCACCCAGACTCCCCAGGAATGCACTCAGCCCACCGTTCCGGCAGCCCGGACGGAAGAGGACACCTGGCGGCTTCCACCAGTCGAGCCGCCAGAGCGCGCTGGAAAGCACCGCCTCGATCCTTCGAGGCTCGCGCCGAAGGTGGCGTCGTGCCCGAGGTGAATCAACCAGTTCTCCTCGTACGCCTCCGGCCCGGAGTGGTCGGTGAGACGCAGCGGGCGTGTCATCTCGTACCCACGCCGCCCAACGACGTGATGCCGACATCTCTTGTCGCGTACTGCGGTCTCGTGATCCAGCCCGGTACGGCGGACCTGCTCAGCGCGCCGGACGGGATGCCGTGCGTCAGTTGCCTTCTCCGCATCCCACTCGCTCCGGTCAAGGAGATCCAGTGATCGTTGAGCGACAGTTCAAGCTCGCCCCGTTGACCGACGAGATGCTGACGCGGGTTCAGCGGTACGCGAACCTCTCGCCGGACGAGGCGTTGGCAGTGCTAGTCAAGTACGGGTTCGTCGCGTACCGCATGACCGTGTTGCACCAGTTCGGCATGGACCCGAACACCGGTTCACTCCTCGACCTCCCGGAACACCCGGACCAAGGCCACCAGCCCGAATGAGGCTGGTGTGGGAGTCGACGCGGCGCGCGCAGCCGCGTCGGCTTCCCTCTTCATCGCGTCACCACGGAGTTAGCCGAACGATGTCCAAAGGGTTCAAGTCCAACCTTCAGAACCGCGCGGTCGCGCGTGCACTTGCCTTGTGGCGCAAGGAAAGCGGTTTGAGTCTGACCGAGGTGACCAAGCGCGTGCACTGGTCACCGGCCAAGACGTCGATGCTGCAGAACGGCTTGGTCCCGATCACCGATGCCGACGTCATGGCGCTTGCCCTGGTCTATGAGATCGACGACGTACGGCGGGAACCGGTGTTCTGGGGTGCGCAGCGGACACGTGATCCCCGGATGTTCGACCTTGTGACCGGCGGCACGGCGTCATGCGTCCAGTGGACCTACTCCGAGGTAGAAGCCGAGGCGAACTACGTACGGACGGTGGCGCTGGACGCGTTGCCGCCGTTGGTCTGGACGCCCGAGTACTCGGCTGCGATCAGGGGCGTGCAGGTCGAAGCCGTCTCCGAGCAGGGGCACCGCTTCTACCCCGACAAGCACCGCGAACAGGTGGTGGAGCAGCTGAGCGACGGTCCGTCACTCCGGATGGATCTCGTTCTGGGCGAGGCGGCGTTGCGACGTCCGGTCGGCGGTGCGCTGGTGATCGCGGACCAGTTGTTCCAGCTCGCGTCCTTCGCTCAGCTCGCCGGCGTGCGGGTGTTCCTCGTGCCGGACAGGGTTGGCGAGCTTGCACCGATGGCCTCGTTCTCCGTGCTCTCGTTCCGAGAGGCGCAGTTTGACGACGTGGTGCACCTCGACTGCCCGCACGGCGGAACGTGGCTCGAGAACCAAGCTGAGCGGCGGCCCTACGTGGACACGTTTGAGCGGCTGATGTTGGCAGCGCTTCCGGCCGCCGTGACGACGGGAGCGATCGTCAAGGCCGCACAGCACTTCAAGGACGTAGCCCGCTGACCGGTCGTCGCCGAAGATTCGTGACTAGTTTCGTGACACGACCTGCTACGCTCGCGGTGCGTCACGAAACTAGTCACGAATTGGGTGGTGCGTCGTGAAGTGCGCGGGATGCGGACAGCCGTTGACGGCAGGGCCGAAGCGCGGGCGCCCGGCCCGCTATCACAACGCGGCATGTCGGCAGCGTGCCCGCCGCGCCCGTGTCGCCACCCGTCACGGGGATATCTTGGCGGCCGTGGCCGCTGTCGAGGCTGCGGCTACCGAGGTGCGTCACGCGGTACTGACAGACGGCGACGCGGACCAGGCCGCCCGTCAGCTCACGCGTGCCGTTGCCGAACTCGCTCGGCTCGTGACACCTGCCCCCGCCGCCGAGACAGCCGAACCGCCCGCACCCGCTGTCACGAAACCTGTCACGGAAGTGCAGCCGCGAACGAGCCGCTCCCCGCGATCGACGCGACCTGCTCCACTGGACCTGGACACCGTGCGACTCGAACGCTCATCAGATCCGACGCGGACAGGTTGGCGGGTCTTGGCCGGGAAGACAGACGCGCCAGTCCTGGTGGGGTTCTTGGAACCGGTGTTGTCGGTGACAGGGCGGCGTAGTAGCCGCTGGGAGGCGCAGACCGCAAGCATGACTCGCGTGCACGGTGGACCGTGGCGCAATCGGATGGACGCTCTGGCGCGTCTGGTGGACGACTACCAGCGTGCCACGGCGCGGCCACGGCGACACACAATCACATAAACCGTGTGTCGCAGGTTCGAATCCTGCCTGGGGCACCACCTTTCGCCCGGTGAAATCAAGCTGTGACCAGCAGCAACGCGGTCAGGCTTGATCTTTTTGGTCAGTCACCGTCAGCGGGAACCTGCCCCTGTTTGCCGCCGTCTACGGACTCACCACGGACTGGCGTTCCCGACGAGACCACCCTCGCCCCAAGCGACGACTTGGCTCCTCAGTGACATCTACTGCGCCAACACGACCGCCGATCTTGGTCAGCGGATGCCCAGGCGGAATCCTGAAGCACAAACTCGCTGGAACATCTAGAATCGCTCGGATGACGCCGTCGTCCCCAGCACTAGTAAATCTCCCGCCCCAGGCTTTCAACATGCTAGTCATGTCATGGGTCCAAGCTCTCGCCACCAAGGAACTAGAAGTAGAAAACGGCGAGCAGTCAGGAACAACATCACCTTCTACCGGCGTTTCGAATCAATGGAAATTCACCCGAGCCGATGGAGTTGGATTTAAGGTCCAGCGGTCAGCGGACGATTCAACGTGGATCACCGTCGTCGACCCCGACCTGAATCAATCCAAAGTTGGATCGATTATCGAGCGCGCCGTCAACGCTGCCTCCAGACAGGAATTCGGGGACGTGCAGTGCTATAGAGCGGAACTCACATCCGACATACCAGGAGTTAGAGAGCTACTAACATCGCAGTTTATGCGACTAATGGGCGAGAAGGTCTACATCGAAGGAAGGAGAAGACTTGGCGACATCGCAATTCTTACCTTCAAGCCAGAAGGGCCAGCCGACGACAATCCCTTCCACGTTCCAAGAACGATAATCTCGGTCCATATGTTCGTGCCAGCACCTTGTGTCAGCCCATTCAGCGACAAGATCGCCACAGATCTGATCGAGACGATCAGACTGATCAGCACTTTTGCCATGGGACGCCCAGTAGATTGGTCCACTGCGGTTTCTGTTCGCGCAACAGAAGACGAGGCCAGAGACGCCACCGAAATCCGATTCGATCCAGCCGTACTAACCCTCGCACGAAACGGCGTACCTCTCGACATCTTCGGACTCGCCGGCACAGCGAGTCCAGAGGTGATGCAAAAAGTACGAAGCTCTCTTATCTCTTACGACGCCGCAATCCGACAGACAAACCCTGACGTGGCGACCATATTATTTGTCGCCGGCATGGAGGCGCTCACCATTCCAGCAACCGAATGGCGCCGACAACGGCCGGTTGCCCGATTCGTTCAGGCGGTGAACGACCTATGCCCAAGCGTCATCGACGCAATCATTGCCCACCTGAACTTCGGCACCGCTTTTGGCATAACCCTACGGGGAGGCGCCCAGAAGAAGCGCAAGGCGTTTCTCGACAAGGTATACGATCTTCGATCAACACCAGTACACTCAGGACCAAGCCTGTTCTCAAATCCGATGATGGCGGGAGCACAGCCAGGAACGCAACGTGTGGCGCTACTCTCAGAGCTGCACTACCAGTATGTATTGGCATATATCTCATCACCTCGATCATCCCTCATCGGACATCCGGAGATTTCCCCTGGAACCACCCCAGCTTGAAGCAATAAGGATTAGATCCTGAGCAACCCTTCAACCGTTCGCGTGGTTCACCTCGCAAACGGTTCACCGAGTGGCCAAGGGCTAGGAAGACCCAGTGACAAACGTGCAGGCTCGGTAGCCTCATTGAGCGCTACCGCACCGTTCAAAAAACTGACATTCCTCCAGCAATTCGGCACCGGAATGGACCCGACGGCGAACGGATTGCCCCAATAGGTTGGAGTGCGGTCCGCCCAATTCCATGGATGGCAGGCGTGAACGGCCAGAACTCCAACAACGCCAGTGTATCTAGGGTTCAGAGGTCCACCCCAGAATCCGTCTTCCCCTCTCACCTCCCACGAGCGCCAAACCTTATTTTCGTCAAATTCTCCCGCCTCATGCATAGCGCCATACAAGGCGTGCTCCATATCCTCCTCACTATATGACCAGCTGTCAGTCCCCACCGCTACAAGGTAAGGCCGGTCGAACTTGCCATAGGCAGAGCCCTTTCCTTTCAGCGCAACCAAGATCGGCCTGACGTCATCAGAGATTCTGAAGCCTTCCATGATCACACCAAGCGTTCCACCGCTTGCCCTCTCACGACTTTTCTGACTTCTTGGAAGCGCATGAATATAGACGACCCAGTCGTCACGCCTCCACACCATCGACGGAGATCCCCTCCTGTCATTGCCGCCGATCTTGTACGCATTGATCTCGTCGACATCCAATCCCGTAACCCAGGTAAGGATGTCTCGCTTCATCGCCCTAATAGGGGGAGCTCCCGAACCGGCCCTCTCGATATTGACCGCAAGAAAAATCTCAGAAACGCCCAGATTGTTGATCGCGTCCAGCACGACGCCTTTAACATTTCTTACCGGAGTTCCCGCGTCACGATCAAAAACCCTACATGCTTCTACATAGAACGAGTGACCGTTCCCCACCGCCAGAAAGTCTGGCTTTCTAGACGTGCCCGCGACACTCGGATGACATTCGACCTCATAACCCAAGCCGAGGAGCATCTCGTGTAGGTACAGCTCCCACAGTGCGGCATGAACATTGCGATCGGTATTTTTGTCACGAATACGGGACCGAATGTCTTTTCGATCTCCAGCAGGAAACCGTAGTAGCCAGCGCTCTATAACAACCCTGACTTGGTCCCAATACTCTCCTTTAACACGGTTCAAGAACACCGCAAACGACTCAGAGTTGCCCTGCTCGCTAGCATCGTGGCGAACGATCTCGTCAAAGACCTTCATCCAGCCATTATGCCTCTGCTGCCAAGAAAATTCGGGTGCAGCCGTGCCGCGCCGCTGTTGTGTCGGGCTTCAGGTGATGGTTGACGATTCCGCTCTACGGGATCTAGGCCGCCGCTGGCGGCACGTTCCGCGCGTACGGCGAACACCTTCCATCCCGGCACTCCCGGCATCCGCTTCGCTGCGCCGGTCGGCCGGGCGGCGCGCCGCACTCCGGCCTCACCTCAATCGACGAGCCTGCTCGTAGAGCCACGCCGGCCAGCAGCTCCCGACGAGCACCAGCATGGTCACCGCGGACTTGCTGGGCACGGCACTCGACTGCCGCGGCGGCTCCGCCGCCTTGCCAACGGGCATAGCAGCGGGATTGCGACGGCCCACGCAGATCATCCTGAAGCGGCAGTCTCCTTGCTAGAGGACGTCTGCTGGCGGACGGACGAGAACAACATCGGCTGGATCGACGTCATCCCGATTGAGAAGTTTGATCATCCAGCTCTCGTCATCGAGTCCGCCCATCTCCACCGCAAGCACACCTTGCTTGTATGCGTTGTGCACCGATTGGCCAGACGCCACCGCCGTGTAGAACTGTGTGGCGAAGAGGGCAGCAGCCTCATCCAGGACAGAGTCCGCCATAGCGATGACGAGCGGCACAGCGGACAGCACCTCATCGCTGATGCCGTCGACCGTGTCGCAGGCATTGAGCACCAACAGCACCGGAGGGCGATCAACAGCACCGAGCGCCCTGCCCAGGCGATCGATGCTGACCTCCCGCTCTTGCGGTTCAGCAACGTCTCCGTTATCCATCACGACAGCGCCATCGCCACCGTGACCAGAAAAGTGGACGACGTGAGGACGCAAGTCATTGAGGCCGTCGAGAAGGTCTTGAGGAGTCGCGGCGGGACGCAACTCGATCTCCACGTAGTCACGATGCAGAGTTCCGCGGACAGCCCGCTGAACCCTCCCCACCTCTGCATCGACCCGCAGGTTCATACCTGGGTTCGACGTCAAGTAGAGAAGCCGCAACTCTTCTGTCTTCGGCGCTGGCACTTGCTGGATCTCGTGCACATGGCGAACGACCGGACGCGACAGCCTCGCAACTCGTTTCGCGTGATCAAGTTCCTCACGCCGGCGCCGCTGGGTGAACTGCTCTTCCTTCCGCGCCGCAGCCTGGCGCTCACGTGCCAGGTTGGTCTCAGCGGTGTTGAGCTTCTTGGTCCTGTCAGCGATCTTGCTGGCAAAGCCAGCAACCTTGGTGTCTTCGGTCTCTGCTCGCTTATCTGCGCTTCTGGCTGAGCTCTCGTGCGACCGCGCCATAGAGGAGCTGGTCGTCGGCTTGATCTTGGCGCGGTAGGAGGACGCATCGCTTCGCGCCTTCGAGGCCGCAGCCTTCGCCTTGCCCTCGTCTGATCGCAGTTTCGCCAACTCAGTGGTGAGTCGGTCGATCTGGTCGCGATACTGCTTTTCGGACACTGAGTCTCCTACCGTGTAGCCCCTCGCGTCCATCATGACGGGCGACACCGACAAAAACGGACCGGTCGACCTCCACACGGCCACGGAGCCGAACCGGGTGCCGGGTGCTGGCAGGTACGGAGGACGCTCCGGTCCTGGTGGGCTTCCTGGAACCGGTGTTGTCTGTGACCCCGTCGGCGTAGTAGTCGCGGGGAGGCGCAGACCACGAGCCTGACGCGCGTGCATGGTGGCCTGTGGCGAAACGGGACGGAAGCTCTGGCCCGGCTGGTGGACGGCTACCAGCGTGCCGCAGCGCGGCCACGACGGCGCACGATCACGTAGTGACGGGTCGGCCGTGTGCCGCGCCTGTGTCGAGATGGCGCAGCACACAGCCGTTTTCCCGTGGTTGTGACGGGTCATCCGTCACGCGTCACACCCGTCACGGCGGCCCGTTTCCGCTGATGAGCGCTGGTTTGGCACCCGTCACAGGGAGTGTGACGGGTGACGGGTCCGATGGGACGGGGTGTGACGGGTCAGCGATCATCGTCGATCACCTCTGCCTCGATCATTGCGGCGTCGCGAGCACGCTGGATCGCCGCGCGGATATCAGCGACGGCGTAGCCGCGTACCTGCTTCACGCCGTCCTCTGTGGGCACGCGGTCACGAGTGGGGCTACAGCCGAACTCGGCCATGTCGAGCCCGAACCCCTTGGGCTCGACACCCAACGCCTCCACGAGTTCGGCCGTAGGCACGAAGTCCCGTCCATCGTCGCTGCCGAGATCATCGGCCAGGTAGTCCACAACGGACGCCAGCGGCTCCGGTAGCTCGATCTCGTCCACCCGCTCGGCGGCAGCGGATGCGGGTGCACTACCACCGATGGCCTTCGCCACAGCCGCGTGGTCCAGCACTGGTTGCGCCGCTTGCCCGGCGGCGTGTCCGGTGAGCGTGCCTTCCGCCTCACGCAACGCTCGCCCGCGTCGGCAGATCTCCCTCCAGTCCTCATTGGGCATGTAGAACGTGCGCACGGTCAGCGCGAGCACATCCGCACCCGCTTGGGTCTCGCCGTCCGGCCTCAGGATGCCCACGCCCTTGTGGGAGGGCAAGAGGCGACTGGAGTCGTACCCGCGTGTGTTCATCTGCTCGCCGAGGATGATGTTGCTATCGCGCCAGTCCATCACCCGCAACGCGAACCGCGACCCGAGCACCGCGCGCAGACTGGACGGGATCGTCTTGCTGTCCGGCCGCTGCGTCGCCAGCACCAGGATCACCCCGGCCGCCGGCGCCTTCTTCGCCAACCAGGTCAGCAACTCACCGATGTACTCCCCCGCCGTGAGCTTCTTCCCTTGCACCTCAACAGGAGTACGGTCCTCCAGCGGAATCTGCACCTCGTCCACGACCAACGTCGTGATCGGCATGTCCGACGCCGGATCACGCGACATGTCCGGCGTCACCTTCGACTCCGGGCACGTCAGATCATCAAGATCCTGCATCCGCCTGTAACGGCCCTGCACGTCAGCGACCAGTTCCACGAGCCAATCCAAGAACGTCAACACGTGCTCGCTGTCGTCGCCGGACATGAACCGGTGCGCGACCTGTTCGGCGGCCTTCCAATCCTTGCCGTTCTTGAAGTCCGCCACGTACAACCTGGTGTGCGGGTCCAAGATCAAGCCCGCGGCCGCCAGCCGTTCAGCCATTGTCTTGCCCTGCCTAGGGATTGCGCCGATGAGCACCGACGTCCATACCAACGGCAGATCGATCCGGCGCCCGCGCGCGTCGGTGCCGAACGGCACCGGCCGCCACGCATCCCACCGCTGCACCCCGAGCAACGGCGTCCGGATGGGCGGCGTGGCGTAGGGGTCCTCATCGGCAACCCACATGGCGACCCGTCCTGCGTGTCCTCCGTTGCCGCGTACTCGTTCCACGCTGAGTTGGATCTCATCCACCGCCAGCGCGGACGCGAGCGCTTCCCGATGCTTGACGACATCGGCCGCCTTGCGCGTGGCGGGCAGGTCGACGGTGACCGCCCATCCTTCACCCCTGCGCGTGGCCCGGTCGACCAAGCGCAGGGTCTCATCCTTCCCGATCAGCTTGGCGTCCCGGAACGCGTCCACGAGGACCTGTGGGTCCATCGTCCACGTCAGCGTGCGCGGACCGGCGAGCACCGCCTTCCGTCCAGGGCTGCCGTCCTTACGCCTGCCGAGGATCGCCAGCGTCACCGCGCCGACGACGCCAGCAATCCACAACATCCGATGCCCGTACACGAGATCGAGCACCGCGACGACGACCGTCACGGCGACCGTGCTCGCTCCGGTGACCTTCCACCGGAACAACGTCAGCTCTCGGATGTCGGTGAACTTGTCCGCGAGCTTCTCGGACTGCTCGGCTGCCTCGCGGTAGTCCCGCACGGTGACCCATGAACGCCACCACCTGACCGCGACCGCCAGGCCGCGCACGACCGCGCCCATGAACCGGAACGGTGAACGCACCACGGCCACCACGAGATCCTTCACGGCCTGCACCGCGTGAATGCGATCCTTCGCCCACAGCGGCACGCGCGGTGAACGCCGCCACCAGTTCACGGCCCGCCGACGCCACGACGTCCGCTCGACCGGCGGGACGTCGTTCACGAACTCGCCTTCGAGTACCGCCCGCACCGGCAGGGAGGAGTCCACGCGAGCCACGTCCCGATCGTTGGTTGTCATCGCGCGTCACCTCCGTCCGATGTGGTTGCGTCGTTCCGTTCGGCCGCGAGCGTTGCGGCGAGCCGTGACGACAGGCCACGCGAGCACCTGGTGACTTCACGGACCCACGCTGGACTCACCACGGCACCAGGTGTCCACGCTTCACGCGCCACCGCCAGATAGTCGGCGAACGTCACCCGCTGTCCAGAGCGTTTCCTGTTGCGCTGCTTGGGTTTCGCAGGCTTGGCAGTGGCTTTCTTGGGCAAATCCGCGGTGACCTGCGGCGTACGTTGCTGCGCCTCCAGGAAGGCGGCTGTGACTGCCTCCGTCAACTTGTCCCGTAGGTCGGTGACGGCCTCCGCCGCGACGAACACCACGAGCGGCGGAACGGAGTGCAGCACCACACCCGAGACCGAACCGGCGGCCCACGAGTGCCAGGTGTTCATGACGTAGGTGGCGGCGAGCGTGAACCACTTCGCCCGCCGCGTCCACGCACCCGTACGCACCTGGTATCGCGCGGTCACCTGCTCGGCCCGCAGGATCGCTAGCAGCACCAGCGACACCGTGGGATCGAGCAGCCACGCCGCCAGCCACGGCAGCGACCACGCAGGCGTGCCCGCTGCCGCGAACGACTGCACGTTGGTCATGGTGAACCCGAGACCGAGCACGATCCCCGTCCAGCACAACCGGTCGACTTCCGCCCGGACACGCTCGACCCGCAGCGCGATCACGTCCGGGTGCGTGGCGTACGCGCGCAGCTCGGCCGCCTCCGCCGCGTCGGCGGCGAGCCGCTCGGCTGCCGGGGCGGCGGGTGGCCGCCCGAAGGCGACCACCCCTTCCTTCACCCTCGTGAGCGCGTTCATCGCCGACCACTCCGGCGCGGTGAGTCGTCCCACGCTGTGATCGTGAGCGCACGGGTCACCGTGTACGCGGCGAACAGTGCGGGCAAGCCCAGCACCACGAGCAACAACACAGTGTCGCGCCGATGCGTAATCACCATCCACTGCATACCCACGATGACCCCAGCCATCATCAGCACGCGCCCAGTCAGTGAGAGCAGACGAGCACCCTTGCGGGCTGTGTCGGCGGCTGCCTTCGCCCGGCGGGAACTCGCCCGCCAGACCCACAACACCAGCAGGACCACGCCCAGAGCGGCGAGCAGTTGCGTAGGTGTCACGTTAATCGTCACGGAACTGCCCTCCGTCCTGGTCCTCGTTCATCCGGTCGCGGCGGGCACGCCACACGAGGTACAGCGCGCGTCGGTCCTCTCCGGTCAGTCCGCCGCACACGCCGAACTGGTGCTCACCAGCACTGCGCAGCTCCCACTCAAGGCAGAGCCCTCGCACCGGGCACGACTCGCACAGACGAGCCGCCAGCTCCCGATCGGCGATCTCCTCGCCCTGCCACTCCGGGCCGTCTTCCTCATTGGCCCACAACCACATGCACGTGCCGTCGCGAGTGACGATCTCCATCAGCACGTCATCCGGGACCTTCGCGTAGCGGTCGAGCTCGGCCGCGATCACCATGTAGTAGTTCTCCGGGGTCGTCATCGCCACGCACCCCCGGACTTCCGCTCGAACTCACGGGCTGCACGACGCTCTGCCGCAATCCGCGAGGGGTCGACCAGGCCACCGGTCTCCGTCGCTTCGGCGAGTAACTGGTCAAGCGCAACAGCGGGCACGACGTAGCGAGTACGGAGCTGAACCGCCGGGAAGTCCCCTTCCCTGATCACTCGGTAGAGGGTGGAAGGCGCAACCCGCAGAATCCGGGCGGCCTCTCTGACTGTGTAGAACGCCGGACGGGCGTTCTCGATTTTCTCGTTCATGGATTGGGTCCCATCTAAGCAAGACTGGATGATTTCGACCACAGATCCGGGATGATTTCATCCCGTCCAGATGCAAAGGGAGCCAAACCCGCAGCCACGCTGTCGTTATGCGGACCGCGGAATTGCCTCCGCGCTACGCTCGGCAGCGAGGCGGAGCGCGGAGGAATACGTGGCGGACGACTGGAGTGCGGTCGCAAGAGCGATCAACCAGCGCATGACCGAACTCGACATCAATCAGCGAGAACTCACGGAGCGCTCGCAGGTGTCGAAGGCGATCGTTGGCGAACTCCAGAACAACACCGTTCAGCGCCGGCGAAGCGAACGAACACTCGAAGCGCTCTCGGTTGCCCTGGACTGGCACCCCAACCACTTGCAGGCAGTACTCGGTGGTCGCACCCCGCCGCAGGTCGGAGAACCTGCTGCCCGCGATGATGACGTTCTCGGCCGGCTGGCCGTGATCGAGCATCAGTTGCGCGAAATCGTCGCCAGACTCGGCGGAATCGATGCTCTGGCTGATCAGGTTCGAGAGATCAGCGAGAGTGTCGAAAAGATTTCCGGAAGCCTTGAGGTCGACCGTAAGTAACACCGGGGGTGAGGGATTCGAATGGCTGTTTCTCATGCCAATGAGTCAACGTCGAAAACCGCGCACAAACCATGCAAGTCCTATGCAAAACCACTGCAAGTTCCATGCAACTCCACTGCACTTCGCCAGCGAGTGGCGGTGTAAGGCGTGGATCTGGTGCACGACTGGACCGGCCGCACAGCGACCGCACTCCAGCGCGCACTACGCGAGTCGAACGAGACCTTCGCCGCCACACTCGGCATCTCTCCGCGCACGGTCGCGAAGTGGCATGCGGAGCCCAACAGCCAGCCACGCCACGAGACCCAGCAGCTCCTAGACCGCGTGCTTGAGCGGGCATCGGCCGCAGTTCGAGCGCGGTTCGCGGTGGAGCTAGCACCACAGGAACCTCCAGAGCAGCCACCAGCCACATCGGACAGTGGCTACGCTCTGCGCGTCGCGATCGCCGTGGTGGTGAATGACGGAGATGTGTTGATGGTCCAGCGCCGTGAAGACAACGGCTCTAGTTCCTGGCAGTTCCCCGCAGGAATGATCAAGCCTCGCGCTTCAGCAGAGACCACAGCAATCCGCGAAACACTTTCCGAAACCGGCGTTCATTGCCGTGTGACACGACACCTCGGTAGCCGGTTGCATCCAATCACTCAGGTGTACTGTGAGTACCTTCTCTGCGAGTACCTAGGTGGAGAGGCACAGAACATGGACGTAGTGGAGAACGTCAGCGTGATTTGGACCCCCAGCGACCGACTCACCCGATTTATCCCCGCAGAGACCGTCTTTCCTCCGATATTGGATGCCCTGGAGGTACGAAACAGTGAGTGAAAAGGCACCTGACGGTCAGCGGCCATCGATTGCGGCCGCCGTTATCACTCAGGATGGTGCAGTACTGCTCGTCAGGCGCCGAGTCAAAGAGGGCAGCCTCTCGTGGCAGTTCCCCGCCGGGGAGGTTGAGGCCGGCGAGTCACCCGAACTCGCAGCGGCACGGGAAGCTAACGAGGAGACCGGCGTCACGGTCACCAACGGAAAGAACCTCGGTGAGCGAGTTCACCCCAACACAGGGCGAACGATGATCTATGTCGCCTTCGACTCCGCCGACGGTGAAGCACGCGTTGTAGACGACGAGGAGCTTGATTCGCTTGCATGGGTCAAGCACAGCGATCTGACAACGTACGTTCCATACCCGTTCTTCGGCCCCGTTCAGAACTATCTGGACGAAGCTCTCTCGAACTGAAGCGTCTGCACAGGAGCGGTCCCGGCGTTGCGCGCACGCCGGGGCCGCTTTGCATCTACATGCGCTAGCCAGCTCGAGAGATATGTTCAAGCTCAGCCTTGAGAATATCAGTCGAGAGTCCGACAAAGTCTAGATCTTCCATCACCTTGTCGCGATGATGTGAGCAAAACCTGCTCTGCGAGAGTTCCAGCATGTTCATCGCAATCAGAAGAGAGTTCCGCATCACGTAGTCATAGACCGTGGAGTCCTGATAGCCGTGGCGATCTCTCCAACCGAGCGCAACAAGGTCACCGCCACGTTCCCGTGAACGCTCTTTCAAATGAACCATGAAACCATGCGACGTCAATCCGTAGAGAATGTCCATAGTGACATCAGGCCGATAACCAAAGTCACGACGAATCATGTCCAAGAAGACATGAACGTTGCTCGGCAGTTCACATTGACAACCATCATCGAAGATGCGTAGCACAAGCTTTCGCTCTTCGATAGACATCCGCTGGAGCGCTTCAAGGAACGTTCCCGAAACCGACTTGATAGCTACCCTGTGCGCCTTTTTGGTCGCGTCAAGCGCACGATAAAGCTCATCCGCTCCGCAGGAATAAAGCTCTTGCGCTCAGGAACGGGCTTCCGTGGCAGCTTCTTCGCGATTAGATTGGCGATTTCCTCAGAAGAACGCTTTCGCTCGCCGCTTTCGCCGAGTGTGGCATCCATGTATCCGACAGTCGCAAAGTGTCCTGGGATCTCCGCGTCATCCAAACGAACAGGCAGCACATAGTCTGCCGCGTGCTCTTGAAATGCCCTCGCCTGCGCACTCTTTCTCTCATGATTAGTCCACAGCTTGTCGCGATACTCAACCGAGGAAAAGAGAACGCAATGCCTGGCAGCCTTGCTATAGACCCAGTTCAAATGTTCGTAGAGATCCTTACCCCAGAGTGCAACTTCCTCAAATGCGTCATAAAATACGCGCACGCCGCCTGCGCGCAGAATACTTGCCACTGACTCCACAAAATCACGGTGCTCTCCAGCAAAGGAGAGCACCACGTCATACTCGAAATCGGAATCTGGACTGCCCATTTAGAACTAGTGCCCTTGCGCTAGGCGTCGACGACGGTTCAATATTCAATTTCAGCACGCGAGCCCAGTGGCAGGATTGAGCGCGCTTTGGACTACAACTCGTTAGATCAGCACATCCGCAAGACGTTCCCGCACTACGCCTGAGTGCAAAAACCCTGGCAAATCCACGCCGCCCACCGATGGCCGAGTGGCAGCAACTTGTTCAAGCGTATCCGAAGGAAGCGAATCGAGAATCTCGATCGCGCGGATTGCCCAGGCTTTTGCCATATCGAAACGGCGTCGCCCCTCCACATCCTCATTGCGGTAGCGGAACGCAAGAGCGTACGCAGTCTCGGCAGCAGCTCGCTTGCTTGCCTCAACCTCGCGGTTGAACAAGGCTTCAAGCTCGCCCAACGATGCCGAATTTCCAGGTGGGCCTGCCACATCAAGCACCCCTTGCTCTTAGTACATGAACCTCTCAGCAACCGTCTCGTACTGGAATCGCTCGGAAGCGTCAAACCAAAGTTCGACTTCGTATTTTGCCTCTTCAGAATTGCCGGAGGCGTGCACAAGGTTCATCACGGCCTTACCGCTCACCTCCGAAGAGGCTTTGGTTTGGTGAGCGAAATCCCCACGAATGGTTCCAGGGGCAGCTTGATCCGGGAAGGTCGGACCAATAATCTTTCGCACCTTGGAGACAGCATCAACACCCTCAAGCGCCAGGGCGACAACAGGCCCACTCTGCATGAAATTCGCAGTAGTGGTGTATACCGCCGAACCTGCCCGGCCTTCGAGGTCGAAGTAGTGCTTGCTCGTGAAATCAGCGTCCAGATGCTTCATCTTGACGCCGACTACCTTCAACCCTGTATCCTCGAAGCGCGACAGAATGCGACCCATCAGGCCGCGGGCAACAGCATCGGGCTTCAGAAGAACAAGCGTCTGTTCGACACCAAGCTCCGACATGCTCGTCACGACAGGATCCTCCAATGATCAAATGTCGACAAGGTTACGGCCTCACACGCGCCTCGGACTAATGAGCTTCTTCGGCCAACGGCCTTTTTGGGTGTACCGACTCATTCGCCTGTCAATCTCGTTGACCCATTCGGCACTCTTGGCCAACACGCTTGTATCAGATGTCCCAACCGTCTTCGCGGCAGCCTCCCGTGCGGTTATAACCCACTCGTGAGCAACCCGCAAGAAAGTATCGTCAAAGGCAGAGATGTCCAATTTTGCAACGGCGTTTGCCCTCGGACGAGAAGACACGAGTGCGAACGAGGTTGCCGCGCGAGCCAGATGATAACGAGTGTTCGATCGCTCGTGCCTTCCGCCAACACCACCCGCGTCAGCGAGATATTTGTCAACTATTCTGACGATCTGAAGACATTTATAGTATGCCTCCAGAGGAGTGTTCGAGCTAAAGACCTTCTCATAGAGCTTGCCTCGCACCAAAGCTGACGGCATCCCGCGCGCAGTATTCGGCTGATGAAGAATTATCGACCCGACAGCCTGTGCAAGCTCGAGCACCTCGACGATCTCAGCCCTAGGCTTTCCCAGGTTCTTGTAGTGATTCTTCTTGCGCTCATAGAAGAGGCCATGCTTTTGAAAGTACTCCTCAATCGACCTCTGAAATGGCTCCGCCGATCGAAGATTTGCCGCCGAAACGCGGTTTTGACTGTTGGTAGCCTTAATGACCTGCGCCGCAACTGCTTCGTCTTGTGTCTCAATAATGCGAACGAGAAGTTGACGGATCTTACCTTCGTCCGAAGAGCCAATATCCGCCCCCTGCCGAATGAGAGTGTGGAAGTATTGGAAAACACTCCGCGACGTTTGTAGGCCGTTCACAATCTGCGGGTCTTCAATATCGAGACGCTTACCCGAAGGCTGCAACCTCTTTGCAACGACCGTGACGCCGTTGTTCAGCCACCAGAAGTCCGCAGTCGCGTCGTCACCCTGACGCAGCGAATCTGCGATTCCCCGGTTAATAACCGTCAAACCTTCAAAGTCTCGAACGTTCTCTTCGAAAATCCCGTCTCGAAGACGGTGCTCGTCGTCAGTAATAAAGTCGAAGTAGTCAGCAAGACTAATCAGGCAGATGAGCCCGCCTTTTTCTGGAGAGATAGGCCCCTCACTGACCCTCAACTTCAGTGTTGCTGACTTCCGTTCCCGCGCTCGCGCGTTTAGATCTGCCGCACCCACCAAATCGACGACAATCTTAGCATTCGGAAAGTCTTTGTTCAGCTTTGCCTTGAGGCGCGTGACCTTCGCCTCAACCTTGTCGTGTGGCACTTCCGCTGACTTCGTCGCATATCGAACCGTAATTGTCAAGTCCGGAAGCTTATCGGCGGCTGCCAGATAGGTAGCACGGAACGTCTCAAAGCGCTCTAGCACACGCGGATTGAACTCAACGTCGAGAGTCGTGCCATCGCGGTCAAGCTGAAGCAGAAGCGGAAGGTGATCAAGAAGGGTCTGAACAAAAGTCTCTTTGAAGCCGCTCTCGTTTTTCGCTTGGATTATCTCTAGCTCAATTCGAGGCGCTTCACCTGCAACTATGTCTGAGACATCCTCGACCAGGTGTCCGTCGATGAAGACGTAAACGGCATCTACCCCACCGTCATTGGTTCCTTCGACAATTCCGTCTTCTATCTGACGACTCGATAGCCCCCTAGGTCGAAGCAAGGTGTCAACGGAGCTGATGAGGAAGTACTCGTCGTTCGAAAGATCAGGGTACGTATCCGTCTTGCGTTGCAGCAGTCTGGTGTCGAGTAGTAGAACCTCATTAGGCACAGAGGAACTGGACTTTGCCACCTACGCTCGCCTCGCGTTTCACTCGTGTCGACCGGGCCCCGACGCCTAGTCACAGTATGTGACAGGAGACCGAACAGAGTGACCTACGACACGGGCTGCTGTGTCATGGATCTTCATCGCGACGTGGTGCCGGTCGTGGTGCGAACCGTGCTGAAACTGTGACCACAGAGACCCACGACGAACGCCGCACCACACTATATGTGCTGGTAGACACAGCTTGGATGCCCGTATGGATCACTTCTAATCCCGAGGTCGCAGGTTCGAATCCTGCCGGGGGCGCTCAAGCGCTGGTATGGATGTTGCGGGCCGATCTCTTCGGAGGTCGGCCCAGTGCGTGTCCCACCGACTTGCGGTAGTCGGCGATCTCCCGAGCGGTCAGGCCGCGTCGCGACGAGGTGCCGGAACGCGTGCGGGTGCAGCCCTTCCCCGCACCGAACCAGGACGGCCTGCGGCGACCTGGCTGGACAGCCGGAGCAACCCCCTCGCATCCGGCACGTCCGACAAGGCGAGATCGACTTGGGGGACGAATGCGCACGATCACCACACTGTTGCTCACCTGCTGCGCCCTGACCGCGTGCGCCTTTCACCGCATCGAGGCCGATCCGACGTTCCTCGTCATCGACGTCGGAGAAACCACGTATGACATCAACGTGACCAGCGGCCGGCCAGACGACCTGCGCGCGGACAACTGGCACCGTTCGGTGGTCGACAAGGCGGAGTTCGAGACCGAGGTGCAGAAGGGCGACCACGTGGTCTGTCATCTAACGGAAACCGACGCCGTGCGGATCACGAACTGCCGGAAGTCGTCAGCGCCATGACGATGTCGCGACAAGATCTCGCGGCACCCGTTCCGTGAGCTGGGGGAGCAGCGGCCTTATTTTTTGGCGCGAGCAGGGCGGTTACCTCGACGGCTGCAGGTATCCCGTGTCGCCGAAGTCCTCGTCGTCATCGTCCGGAGACGGTGAGGTGGGCCTACGCGGCTCCTCACGAAGCTGGTCCAGCTGGCGCTCCCCCTCGGCCGCCAGACGTGCGCGTTCCTCCTCCGGCATGGTGGAGGTACTCCTTCGCGGCTTTCACGTCGCCGCCGAGTCCTTCCAGGACGGTCGCGAACGCGTCCAGGCTCGGGGGATTCGCTTTGAACGACATCGTGTCCACCTCCGCGTGTCCGGCTGGCCACGTAAGGTAGCCGGGCCGCCGATGGTGCGCCGGGTGGGCAGAGTGGAGGCAGGACGTGCGGAACCAGCCGGTCAGTGGTACCTACCGATGGGGCCTGCTCTTCCGCACGCTGTGGATCGTCGTGTTCGCTCCGATCCTCATCGGACTGCTCGCCGGAGGGATCTTCGGCCACTGGGTGTTCCTGCTGGTGTTCCTGATCTGGGTCGGGGCGCTGGCGTGCGTGTTGCGGGCGGAGGCGCTGAACGCCAGGGCGCGCGGCATGGAGTCGCCGAGCCCAGGGCTGCTCGGGGCGAGGGCGGGGTGGCTGTTGCTCGCGCTCGTGCTGATCTTCGCCAGTGCCGGGCTGATCCGGCTCGTGCTCGGCTCGGACTGACCGCGAGAGCCGCGAACGGGCCGGGCTAGGGTCCCGGCGTGGACAAGACTCGGCTGGGGATCGGACTCGTCATCGCAGTGCTGGCCGTGCAGACGCTGGCCAGCCTCGTGTGGAGTCCCGACGCGACGCTGACCGGGGTGGCGCTCGCCTTCAACGCGGTGGCCGCGGTGTCGACGTGGTTGTTCGTGCGGCGGGGTGGGCGTGGGGCCTGGGTGGTTGCCGGGTGGTGCGCCGGGTTCTTCGGGTGGCATGTGGTGGGGCTTGGTGAGTTGGCCGGCTGGTGGACGACCGGGCTGGACGCGGCGTTCCTGGTGGGGGCGCGGTATCAGCTGTCGGTCGTCTACCAGGCGGTGCTGGCCACGGCGGCCGGGTTCGCCGTGCACCTGTTGTTGCCTCGTCAGGACCAGGCTTCGGCCACGTAGGCGTCGAAGCTGGTGGCCGGGCGGCCCAGCAGGCGGGGGATGTCGTCGGTCGGGGTGGTCATCAGGCCGTTGCGCATGCCGTCGAACATGCCGTTCAGTTCGGCGGCGATTTCGTCGGGGACGCCTTGGGCGAGCAGGGATTCGCGGTACTCGGCCGGGGTCAGGCGGATCAGTCCCGCTGGGCGGCCGGTGGCTGCGGAGATCTTTGCCAGGGCTGCGGTGAAGGTGATCGCTTCGGGGCCGGTGAGGTTGTAGGTCTGGCCGTTGTGGTCGTCGGTGGTCAGGGCCAGGACTGCTACTTCGGCGATGTCGTGGACGTCCACGAACGGTTCCGGGGTGTCGTCGATCGGCAGGGACAGACGGCCGGCCTGGACCTCGGGGTGCCAGACCTCCTCGGAGAAGTTCTGGGTGAAGTTGTTGGCGCGCAGGATGGTCCAGGACAGGCCGCTGGCGCGCACGGCTTTCTCGGCCGCGTGCATGCCCTGGAAGAACTCGGGTGGCGTCTCGTCGAGACCGCGGCCGGACAGCAGGACCAGGCGTTGCACGCCGGAGGTCTTGGCCAGTTCCACGAACGGGGCTGCGCGGGACGGGTCTTCCGGCGCGATCACGTACGCGGCGGTGATGCCGTCCAGGACCGGTTTCCAGGTGGACTCGTCGGACCAGTCGAAGCGGTGGGCGCTGGAACGGGAGGCCGCGCGGACTTTCGCCCCGGCGGCTTCGAGGGCGCGGACCACGCGGCGGCCCGTCTTGCCGGTCGCGCCCAGGACCAGGATCTCTTGTGTCATGGCTCCAGCCAACCCGCGTGGGGCGTCCGGGGACATGGGTGAGAGTCCATCGATGATGTTCGATCGTTCCGCCCGTATGTTGGAGGCATGGAGGCTTTCGACGAGCTGTTGCGCGGGGTGCGCGCGGATGGTGCCGGGGTGCGTCGGGTCGAGGTGTCCGGGACGCAGGTGTTGTCGGGGCTCACGTTGTACGCGGTGGCGGCGGGTGAGATGAGCGTCCTGGGTGAGACCGCCAAGGCCGGGGACATCGTGGTGGTGCAGGGATCCGTTGCCGCGGAGGGGCATGCATCGGTGGTCAGCGGCACGTACGACGCCATGGGGGCGGTGGCGCGCCGGCTGACGGCTGTGCTGCCGGACGCGTTGGTGGCGCCGGGATCTGACGAGTGCGCGGCGTTCTACGACGCCGTGGGTACCGGTGCGCCGGGCGTGGTGACGGACCGGTTGCTGGACTGGCTGATGGTGTGCGCGCTGCGGGAGTGGTTCGACCGCGCGCACAGCACCGGATGGATGGCCGCACGTGCGGACGTGGTGGTCGGGCCGGTGTTGCAGGCAATGCACGCGTCACCGGCGCGGGCGTGGACGCTCGCGTTGCTCGCCAAGGAGGCCGGGGTGGCCCGGACCACGCTGGCCACCAGGTTCGCCAAGCTGGTCGGGGTGCCGCCGCTGACGTACCTCACGGACTGGCGGATGGCTGTGGCCGCCGACCTGCTGGCCGAGTCGTCGGCGACGGTGGCCTCGGTGGCGCGTCAGGTCGGGTACGCCGACGCGTTCGGGTTCAGTGCCGCGTTCAAGCGCGTGCACGGGTTCAGCCCGAGCGAGTGCCGCAGCCGGTGCGCCGCGACTGCGTGACGTCCAGGCAGCAGCGGACGAAGTCGGCCGCCGCTTCCCCCGCGTCCGGCAGCCACGCGACGCCGACCTCGCTGGGGCTCACACCGCGGACCGGTACGTAGACGACGTCCGGCCGGGCGTAGAAGCGGGACGTCGACGCTGGAACCAGCGCGATGCCGTGGCCGGCCGCGATCGCGCCGAGGAACTCGTCGGGCCGTTCCGTGACCGCGCCGACGCGCACCTCCCGTCCGTCCCTTTCGGACAGTGCCAGCCAGTGATCGCGCCAGGTTCCCTTGAGGGCAGGGGCGACGATGACCGGTTCGTCCCACAGTTCGGGGAACACGATCTCGTCCCGCCCGGCCAGCGGATGAGCGGAAGGCAGGGCCACGCAACGAGGTTCGCTGAACAGCACCCGCACCCCGAACGACTCCTCGCCAGGAAAGGGCAGGCGCAACAACGCGACCGGGACTTCCGCCGCGGCGAGCCCCGCCGTCGGATCCGACCACGGCGCCTGCCGCAGATCGACCCGCCAGCCCGGCCGGAGCCTGCCGAACGCGGCGACGATGTCCTGCGTCGCGTCGTTCGCCGCACTGGCCAGGAACCCGACGCGCAACACACGGGCGGCGCCGCGGGTCTCGCTCACGGCGGTGTCCCAGCCCGCGAGCACCGGCGGCACCCGCGCGGCGAGGGCATGACCGGCGTCGGTCAGCGTCATGCCGGTGCTGGACCTGGTGAACAACCGCACGCCCAGCTGCGATTCCAGGTGCTTGAGTTGTTTGGTCAGCGATGGTTGTGACACGAACAGCCGGTGCGCCGCGCGCGTGAGGTTGCCCTCCTGAGCGATGGCGGCGAAGTACCGCAGCAGCCTCGTGTCCACATCCATCCCGTCAGGTTATGGAGGAGGACATCAACCACAGGTGAGCAGACGCGTGAGTTGATGATCCAGCAAGTCTTCTGCCGCGTCCGCGATCGACCAACTCGACCCGTCGAGGTGCGCCAAGCCGATGCGTGCGACCACCGATCACGGGTTCGGCCACCCGTTCGGCCTGCACACCTTCCCGTCCTGCGGGATGAACGCGCCCTGAGGCACGCCGTTGGTGATGCGCACGATTTCGTCGTTCGACACGCTGAACGTCTGCTGCATCATCACCGGCGCCGGGCCGCCCGCCACCTCACAGGGGCGGTGGTTCTGCCCGAACGCGTGGCCGACCTCGTGGTTGACCATGTACTGGCGGTACGAGGTCAGGTCCGGCAGGAAGGCGACGGCGCCGCGGAACCAGCGGGCGGCGTTCAGGACGACGAAGTTGCCGTCGCGGCACGAGACGTCGACCGGGATCTCGTAGCCGCAGACGGCTCGCGCGGTCTGTTGCGAAGCGAGCCTGATGCGGACCGACGCCGCGCCCGGCACCCGCCGGACCGAGCGCGCGCCGCCCGCGGTCCAGCCGCGCGGGTCCGTGAGGGTGGCGTCCACGAAGGCGGAGAAGGCCTGTTCGTCGACGGTGACGCCGTCCTCCACCTCGACGGCGTAGGTGCGCAACGGGCCGGTGCCCACGACGTCGCCCGTGCCCGCGACCACGTGGAACGTGCCGGCGCCGGTGGCCGGGAAGTCAGGGCCGTCGGGCAGGTCCGAGCTGGACGCGTACACACGGGGTGGCGGCGCGGGCGAGGAAGGTGCGACGGACGAGGGCGCGGCGGGCGGCGTGCTCTGCGCCGTGGTCGGGGCGGCCGCGGGCGACGTCTCGCCTGCCATTTGGGTGGCGGTGAGCAGCAGCGCCGTCAACGCGACGGCTCCCAGGACGAGATGCACCTTCATGACGACGAGGCTCGCCGGAACTGATGAAGAACCTGTTTGCGTTCCGCTTGCGCGTCGTGAAGGCCTGCATACTGCATTTGTGTGCGCCCACATCCTCGTGGCCGAGGACAACCTCAACCAGGCGGAACTCGTGCGCCGGTACCTCGAGCACGACGGGCATTCGGTGGTGGTCGTCCACGACGGACGGGCGGCGATCGACGAGACGCGGCGCCGCAACCCGGATCTGCTGGTGCTGGACGTGATGATGCCGCTGGTGGACGGCATCGACGTGATCCGCGCCGTCCGGACCGAGTCGGACGTGCCGATCGTGCTGCTCACCGCACGATCCACTGAGGACGACGTGCTGCTCGGGTTCGACCTGGGGGCGGACGACTACATCACCAAGCCGTTCCGGCCGCGGCAGATGGTGGCGCGGGTGCGCACGATCCTGCGGCGCACGGGGCGTGCGCGCGAAACCAGCGCCACGGTGCTCAAGGTCGGCGACCTGATGGTCGACCCGATCCGGCACGAGGTGCGCATCAACGACGAACTGGTGAGCCTGACGCCGGCGGAGTTCCGGTTGCTGGCCAAGATGGCCGCGCAGCCGCAACGGGTGTTCACCCGCGAACAGTTGCTGGAGGACGGCTTCATCACGGCGCGCACTGTCGACGTGCACATGATGAAGCTGCGCCGCAAGATCGAGCGGGATCCGCGCCGGCCGGAGCGACTGCTGACCGTCTACGGCATCGGGTACAAGCTCGTATGAACAGCCTGCTGGTTCGGTTCTTCCTGTTCTCCCTGGTGATCGCGGCCTGCTCGATCGCCGTCACGGCGTGGCTCGCTAGCCAGGCGACGACGGGCACGATCCGGCAGGAGCAGGGTGAGGCGCTCGAGACGGACGCGCAGATCCTCGACGAGCTGGTGAACTACGCGGCCAAGCACAAGGACTGGACGGCCGCTCAGTCCGAAGTGGACGGATTCGCCCGGAAGTACAACCGCCGCATCGCGTTGACCGACCTCAACGGCAAGAAGCTGGTCGACACCGGCAACGAGAACTCACCGCGGCTGCCCATCACGCCCAAGGCCACGGTCGACCCGCTCAACGTCAGCGGCAAGATCGACCCGAGGGCGGTCGGACCGTTCCAGCTCAGCGACGCGGAGAAGGAGAAGCTGCACTTCTACGCCACGGAGCTCGCCGCGTGCAACGACAAGATCCAGATCGTGGACGCTCCCAACGGCAGGCCGCGACTCTCCAACCTCGAACCCGGCCAGTTCTCCAGGTGGGAGGAGTGCGAGGTCGGCTACCAGCTGTACACGATCACGGCGACGGAGCAGGCCGCCTACGAAAAGCTCCAGCAACTGTTCGCGGAGTGCCTCGACCGGCTCGCTCCTGGCCTGCAGCCCCTGGCCAAGGCGGCTGGCCGGGTGTCGCTCGACTGGGACGTCACCACCGTCCGGGACTCATCGCCGGAGGCGGTGACTTGCATGACCAACGCGCGTCGCGATCAGCTCCGGCCGTACGTCGCCCCTCCCACCTACCTCTTCCTGACCTCGCCGACCGGTGAAGAGCCGATGGCGATCGACCTGTCGACGACCGGCACCACCCGGATCACGTTGGTGGCACTGGGAATCCTCGCGCTGGCCGGGTTCGCGTCGTGGCTCACCGCGACCCAGCTGGTGCGGCCGATCCGCGCTCTCACCGCCGCCACCCAACGCACCGCGGAGGGCGATCGGGCCGTGCGCGTGGACGGCGGCGCGGGCGAGATCGGCGAGCTGGCCAAGTCGTTCAACGCGATGTCCGAGAAGCTCGCCGAGACCGAACGGCAGCGCCAAGCCATGGTCAGCGATGTGGCGCACGAGTTGCGCACGCCGTTGGGCAACATCACCGGCTGGCTGGAGGCGACGCAGGACGGGCTGGCCGAACCGGACCCGCACCTGGTCGACATGCTGCTGGAGGAATCCCTTCTGCTGCAACGACTCGTCGACGACCTGCACGACCTGGCGCAGGCCGACGCCGGCACGCTGCGGCTGCACCCCGAGCCGATCACGCTCGACGACGTGGTAGACCAGGTCGTGAACGCCCAGCAGAACCGCGAGATCCTGCTGCGAGCGGAGATCACGCCGGTGCACATCAGCGCGGACCCGGTGCGACTGCGGCAGGCGCTCGGCAACCTCGTCGCGAACGCCGTCCGCTACACCCCGCCGGGCGGCGAGGTCGTCGTGAAGCTGTTCCAGGAAGGCGAGAACGCGATCATCGAGGTGCGCGACACCGGCACCGGCATCGCGCCGGACGACGTGCCGCACGTGTTCGACAGGTTCTGGCGCGCGGACAAGTCCCGCAGCCGCCGCACGGGTGGCAGCGGGCTCGGCCTCGCGATCACGCGGCACCTGGTCGAGGCGCACGGCGGCACGGTGTCGGCGACCAGCGTGCCCGGCCGCGGTTCGACGTTCCGGATCAGCCTGCCGCTGGCATGAGGCCCAGCAGGTCCATGTTGATCATTCCGGCCGCCTGCGCACCCTGCGCGGCGGCGACGATCACGATGGCCGTCGGGTCCGTGACGTTGCCTGCTGCGTAGACACCCGGCACGCTCGTGCGGCCCTTGTCGTCCGTGCGCACGAACGGACCAGCCATGGTCTCCGCGGTTTCGGCACCCAACGCCAGCAGGAATTCGTCGCGTGGTTTGACCGGTGCGGAGTACACGAGCGCGTCGGCGGGGATCCGGTCCGAGCCGGAGATCACCGCGACGAGCCGGTCGTCCTCCACCTCGATGCCGTCCACCGTCGGCACGTGCGTGACGTCCGCCGACCACTGCCGGACCAGCGCGACCTTCATCTCCTCGCCGAACACCACGAGCTTCTGGTCGCGAACCTCGTAGCCGTGGCAGTACGGGCAGCCGAAGACGTCGCGGCCCCAGCGGTCACGCAGGTTCTCCGGCACCTCGTCGACCAAACCGGTCGCGAACAGCAGGCGCTGCGCGTGGACCGTCCGTCCGAACAGCTCGACCGCGAACCCGTCGCCGGTCTTCGTCACGCTCTTGACCTGGTCGTTGACGATCTCTCCGCCGTAGCCCTCGACCTCGGCGCGACCGTGCTTGAGCAGGTCCAACGGCGAAAGCCCGTCACGAGAGAGGTAGTTGTGCATGTGCGCGGCCGGCTTGTTGCGCGGCTCGGCACCATCGACCACGAGCACGCTTCGACGCGCCCTGGTCAGCATCAGAGCGGCGCTCAGTCCGGCCGCTCCCCCACCAATGATCACCACTTCGTGTCCCATGGCTCCACAGTGCGGTCGACAGTCCAGTTTTGGCAAAGTAAGTTGCTGTTATGGCAACAACGGCGAACTTCGCGACCCTGGGACAGCGGCTCGCCGCGTTGCGCGCCGAGCACGACCTCACGCTGGCGACGTTGTCCGAGATGACGGGCATCTCGAAGTCGACGCTGTCCCGCCTGGAGTCCGACCAGCGCAAACCGACGCTGGAGCTGCTGCTGCCGTTGTCGCGGACCTACCAGGTGTCGCTGGACGACCTGGTGGGCGCGCCCGAGGTGGGCGATCCGCGCGTCACGATGAAGCCGCGCGAGCTCGACCACGGCCGCATCGGCATTCCGCTGACCAGGTCGACAGGGCCGATGCAGGCGTGGAAGATGATCATCACCGAAACCGCGCTGCACGAGCCGCGGGTGCACGAGGGCTACGAGTGGTTCTACGTGCTCAGCGGACGCATCCGGCTGCGGCTCGGCGACAAGGAGGTCGTGCTGCGGGCGGGCGAGGTGGCCGAGTTCGACTGCCGCCAGCCGCACGCCCTGAGCAGCGCGGACGGCAACCCCGCCGAGATCATCAGCCTGTTCGGCAAGCAGGGGGAACGCATCCACACCCGCGCCGCGCCACCGAACAGGTCATAGTGGAGTCATGTGCCGAAACATCCGGGTGCTCCACAACTTCGAACCGCCGGCGACGTCTGACGAGGTGCAGGCCGCCGCGGTGCAGTACGTGCGCAAGGTGAGCGGGGCGGCGAAACCGTCGGCGGCGAACCAGGCCGCGTTCGACAAGGCGGTCGCGGCGGTCGCGGCGGCGACCCAGGAACTGCTCGACGCGCTGGTGACCACGGCGCCGCCCAAGGACCGTGAGGTCGAGGCGGCGAAGGCAAAGGCGCGATCGGCAGAACGGTACGGGCGTTAGTTCCGGTCGCGGGTGTCCAGGTACATGCAGATGAGCTTGGCGGCGATACCCGCGGACCCGACGATGAACGCCTGGTCGGGGCCGAGCGTGACGGCGATGGCCCACAGCAGCAGCGCGATCAGCACGAGGATGACCGTCATCTGCATCGCGTGCGGCCAGTGGTCGGGGTGGACCAGCCACCTCGTCGGCTGCCGCGGCTGCGGAACCTCCACGTCACCCGCTCTATCGGGTGAACGCTCCGCCTTTACCGCCATCGTGCTCCCTCGCCGTGATTCCTCCTGTGGGACCTATTCTCCTAAGTTGATCTTCTACGCAGGGTGACTTCCGCCTGTCGTGCGGTGAGCGTTGGGTGAGCGTCGGCGAACGGCAGACGAACGGTCATCGTCATGATCGGTCGCCAGTCCGTCACGGTCCGTTTACCGATTGAGGCCCACGTCGCAACTTTGCGTGTAGCCCACACGGGTAGTCGCTCTACTCTGTGTAGCCGTTACACCGTTTGGAGCAGCGCGGTTTTTGTCAGACCCCTCGGATAACGTCAGGTGAAGAAGGCGGTACGAGGGGAGAAAGCGTTGCCGGACAACAACGTCAGCGTCACCGCACTGTCGTTCACCGAGTACGTCATGAGCGGCCAGCGTGGACGCATCAACATCGTGTCGGAACAGCGGGGGATGTACCTGGCCTCCGATACCAAGGTGTGCGGGTTCTACAACCCGATCCGCGACGCCATGCGACGAGCGGTCAACTCCACCGAACCTGAACTGGAGCTGAAGAAGGCGGTCATGAACGCCAACCGCACGGGCCAGCCGCGGGCGTTCGAGGAGATCGCCGACGGCTTCCTGCCCTGGCTGGCGTCGTTCAAGGCCACCGGCGTCCCGGTCGAGCCTGCCACCTACCGCGCCGGCGAGCTGACCCTGAAGGTCCGCCCGCACCTGGGGCTGCGCAAGAAGGACGGGTCGACCTACGCGGTGCTCGTGCACGCCAAGGAGCTGCCGCTGACCAGGGAGGCGGCGAACGTCGGGCTGCGGATCCTGCAGCACACGATCGCCGACACGTTGCCCGGCGCCACACCGATGGTGCTCGACGTGCGGCGGGGCAAGGCGTACCAGATGCCGGTGCGCACCAACCTCGGGAAGCTGGACGTGCTGATCGCGGCCGAGGCGATGGGCTACGTGACGCACTGGAAGCTGTCCGGGCTGTTCGAGTCGGTGCACGCGGTCTAGCGCGAAGGCGACGCGGCCCGTCCGGGGGGTCGGGCCGCGTCGCCGGCACGAACGAGGGAGAACCGTTGTCGCGGACCGCCGACCTCATCGCACTGCTGAGGTGGGAGCGGAAGAAGGCGCCCGAACTGCCCTGGGCCACGGCCGAGGAGTACCTGGGCGTCACGTTCCCCAGCGACTGCAAGGATCTGGTGTCGGCCTACGGCACCGGGTCTCCGACCACGCGGTCGGCGTGACCTCGCCAGTCGCCGCACCGGCCCTTCTCCCGGTGGGAGGAGTACGACGGTCCGGCGACCGCGTTCTGGCCGCGGTAGTTCGGTCAGCAGGCCTTGAGCATCACGGCGAGCGCGTCGTGCTCCGGCTGGTCCGCCGTGAGCTTGTAGGTGATCTTCACCGAGATCCAGTGCTGCGCGTAGGTGCACCAGTAGGTCTGCACCGGCGGCTTCCACTTCGCCGGGTCCTGGTCACCCTTGGAACGGTTCGACTTCGCCGTCACGGCGATCAGCTGGATGCCGCCGAGGTCGTTGGCGAACGCTTTGCGCTCGTCGTCGGTCCACTTGTCCGCGCCGGAACGCCACGCTTCGGCCAGCGGCACGGTGTGGTCGATGTCGACCTCACCGGCGTCCTTGATCGCCACGCCGTCGTAGACGCTGTTCCAGGTGCCGGACACGGCCTTGCAGTCCTTGTCCGACTTCACCTCGGCGCCCTGGCGTTGCAGCACGATCTCCCTGGTGTCGCAGGAGTTTCCCTGCGAGGCCCAATGCGGGAAGCGGTCGCGGCTGTAGCCGGCCATCTTGCCTTCCGGCGCGATCTGCACCGCGCCCAGGTCGGACGAGCCGGCGGGAGCGGGTCCGGTGGGTGCGGGCGTCGTGGGCGATTTCTCCTGGGACGACTGGAGATTCGTCAGGTACCAGCCCACTGCCACCAGCAGCACGAAGACCACCAGTGACGTCACCGCCGCGCGATTCATGCGCTCATGATCGGGCATGCCGATCACGGACCGATCAACCGGCCCGTGATCGGCATGTCGTTGTTACGGTCGGGAGGTGAGGTAACCGCCCATGTGCTTGAAGTACTCGTGCGCCTTGAGCTCGGCGCCATCGGCGGTACGAACCTTCTTGACCAGCAACGCCTTGCTGCGGCCGCGCCGGGCCTCTGCGCCCGCGACGATCGCCACGCCGTCGCCCTCGCGGTAGAAGATGCGTCCGGGGGTGCCGCCGTAGACCTCGGCGGAGACCTCCGCCTCGATGATCTCCAGGCGCTGGCCGCGGTGGAAGCAGAACGCGCTCGGGTACGGCGCGCACTGTGCGCGCACCAGGCGGTCGAGCTCCTCGGCGGTCCAGGTGAAGTCGATCCGCAGGTCCTCCTCGGCGCGCTTGTGGAAGAACGAGGCCTGCGAACGGTCCTGCTTCGTGAACTCGGTGCGGCCGGACGCGATCTCGGCTAGGCCGTCGACCGTGATCGGGCCGAAGAGCTCCAGCGTCTTGGCGAACAGGTCGGCCGTCGTGTCGCGCGGGCCGACCGGAACCGAGCGCTGCAGCACGATGTCGCCGGCGTCGAGTGTGTCGTCCATCATGTGCGCCGTCACGCCGACTTCCTTCTCGTCGTTGAGAAGCGCCCAGATCAACGGCGAGAAGCCCGCGTACTTCGGCAGGAGCGAGTCGTGCACGTTCAGCGTGCCGCGCTTGGGCAGCGCGAAGACCTGCGGCGGGATCCAGGTGCGCCAGTTGCAGGCGACGATCACGTCCGGGTCGGCGGCCTTGAGCTGGTCGAGCAGCTCCTGGTCCTCCGGGCGTTCGCGGATGAGGACCTCGACGCCGTTCTCGCGCGCCAGCTCCTCGACCGAATCGCTCCAGACCTTCTCGTACGCGCCCTCACCCTTCGGGTGGGTCACCACCAGGACGACCTCGTGCTCGGACGCCAAAAGTGCCTGCAGGGTGCGATGACCCCAGGTCTGGAACCCGAACATGACGACCCTCATGGGGGTGCCCTCCTCTACTCCGGTGCGATACGGTCAGGCTAACCTAACTGCGACTTGCCAAGTGAGCTTAGGCTTCCCTAAGTTAGGTGCTCATGCATCCGATCTACGACATCGTCGGTATCGGGTTCGGTCCCTCGAACCTGGCGCTCGCCATCGCTCTCACCGAGCACAACGAGCAGGCCGAAACCCCTGTCACCGCGGTGTTTCTCGAACGCCAGCAAGCGTTCGGCTGGCATCGGGGCATGTTGCTCGACGACGCCACCATGCAGGTCTCGTTCCTCAAGGACCTGGTCACCATCAGGAACCCCACCAGCCGCTTCTCGTTCCTCTGCTACCTGCGGGATCGCGGCCGGCTGGTCGACTTCGTGAACCACAAGAACCTGTTCCCGCTGCGGGTCGAGTTCCACGACTACTTCGAGTGGGCAGCGGCGCAGGTCGACGACGTGGTCGCCTACAACACCGAAGCCGTTGGCGTGGAAGCGATCCAGGACGACCTCTTCGAGGTGACAACGGCCACTGGTGACGTGTACCACGCCCGCAACCTCGTCTTCGCCACCGGACTGCGCCCGTCCGTGCCGGAGGGCATCGCGCTGTCGGACCGCGTGTGGCACAACAGCCAGTTCCTGCACCGGGTCGGCGAGTTGAGCGACCCGAAGCGCTGCGTCGTCGTGGGCGCGGGCCAGAGCGCCGCCGAGGCCGTGGCGTACCTGCACCGCGAGTTCCCCGGCGCCGAGGTGTGCTCGGTGTTCTCCCGTTACGGCTACAGCCCGGCGGACGACAGCTCGTTCGCGAACCGGATCTTCGACCCCGAGGCCGTCGACCACTACTACGACGCGCCGGACGCCGTGAAGCAGCGGTTGATGGACTACCACCGCAACACCAACTACTCCGTGGTCGACATCGACCTCATCACGCAGCTCTACCGCACCGAGTACCAGGAGAAGGTCCTCGGCACGCAGCGGCTGAAGATGATGAACATGACCAGGCTCGTCGCCGTCGAGGAGTCCGCGACCGGGGCGCGAGCGGTGATCCAGTCGCTCGTCACCGGTGAGCAGGAGTACGTCGACACGGACCTCGTGCTGCTCGCGACCGGCTACGACGAGGCCGCGCCACTTCTCGGTTCGCTCGACGACGCCTGCGCACGGGACGACGCGGGCCGTCTGGTCGTGGGCCGGGACTACCGCGTGCAGTCCTCCCTGCGCGGCGGCATCTACCTGCAGGGCGGCACCGAGCACTCGCACGGCATCACGTCGTCGCTCCTGTCCAACGTCGCGGTGCGTTCGGGTGAGATCCTGACGTCCGTGCTGACCAACACCCCCGTGCCGGTCCTCGCGACCGCGTGAAACTCGATCTCAAACTGACGGGCTGCCGGGCCATCACGATGGACCCGGCACGCCCCGCCGCGCACACGATCGGCATCTGGCAGGGCCGGATAGCCGGGCTGGACGAGCAGGTCGCGGACCTGCCCGCCACCGAGACCGTCGATCTCGGCAACGCCGTGGTGCTGCCCGGTTTCATCGACGCCCACACGCACCTCGCGTGGAACGGCCGCTCGCGCCGGACCGTCGACGTGACGGGGCTGACCACCGCGGCCCAGGTGCGCGAACGGCTGTCCGGCGCACCGGGTGAGGGCTGGATCGAGGCGTCCGGCTACGACCGGCGGATCATGGACCGCCCGTTGACGGCCGCGGACCTGGACCCGGTCACCGGCGACCGGCCGCTCTACCTCGCGGACATCTCCGGGCACGCGTGCGTGGTGAACTCCGCCGTGCTGAACCAGCTTCCGGAGATCACCAGCGACGGCTGGCTGACCGAGAACGAGCAGCTGGCCGCACGGTCGTTGCGGCTGCCCTACTCGATCGAGGAGATCACCGCCGACCTGCACGAGAGCGCGCGGCGGGTGCTGGCCGAGGGCGTGACGATGTGCGCGGAGGCGGGCATCGGGGCAGGCCTGATCGCCAGCAGCCCGCTGGAGGCGGCCGCGTACCAGCGCGCTCAGCTGCCGATCCGCGTACAGCTCATGGTTTCCGCGTACGTGCTGGGCGAGGTGGCCGCTGATCCCGCGGACGGCATCGCGCGGGCGATCGACCTCGGCCTGCACACCGGGTTCGGCGACGACATGCTCTCGTTGGGCGCCATGAAGCTGTGGACCGACGGCGGCATGATCGCGCGCACGGCGGCGTTGTCCGAGCCCTACGCGGGCACCGGCAACATCGGCCAGCTCGCGGAGTCCGAGGAGTTCATGCGGGCGGCGATCATCGACGGCCATCACGCCGGGTGGCAGCTCGCGATCCACGCGATCGGCGACCGCGCGATCGACTTCGCGCTGGACGCGGTGACCGAGGCACAACGGCAACGACCGCGCGCCGACGCGAGGCACCGGATCGAGCACTGCGGCCTGGTTCGGCCGGACCAACTGGGACGAATCGCGGCCCTCGGACTGATTCCTGTTGTCCAGCCCACATTTCTGTTCTCGTACGGTGACGACTACAGCGTGATCATGGGTGAGGAACGGGCACCCTGGATGTACCGCGGGCGGTCGTTCCTCGATCACGGGATCACCGTCGCGGGCAGCTCGGACCGGCCGGTCGCGGACGGGGCCCCGTTGCGCGCCATCGAGTTCATGGTGCGGCGCAGGTCCTCCGGCGGCCGGGCGGTCGGACCGGACGAGGCGATCACCGTCGAGGAGGCGATCCGTGCGTACACGCTCGGCAGCGCCTACGCGTGCCGCAAGGAGGACGTGCTGGGCAGCATCACGCCCAGCAAGCTCGCGGACCTCGTGGTGCTCGGCGACGACCCGCGCACCAGCGACGCGATCGCGGACATCCCGGTGCTCGCCACCATGGTCGGCGGCACCCTCCTGCCGCAGCGCTGAACTAGCCTTCTGCGATCTTCTTGAGCGCGGCCAGCCGCCTGTCCCACTGCGAGGCGAGCGAGGCCATCCAGGTGGCGGTGGCGTCCAGCGCGTCGGACCGGACGGAGAAGTTGTTCTCCCGGCCGGCCCGCGCGGACGCCACCAGCTCGGCCTTCTCCAGCACTCCCAGGTGCTTCACGATCGCCTGCCGGCTCACCGGCAGCTCGGTGGCGAGCGCCGACGCCGAGACCGGCCCCTTCGCCGCGACGAGATCGAGCACCCGGCGCCGCATGGGATCAGCGAGCGCGGCCAGCACATCGTCGACCTGACTCACTTCTCCAGGTACTCCCGCAGCTCGTCGAGTTCGTGGCCCCAGCCGCCGACGTTGCCGGACGCGTACTTCTCCTGGCCCACCGGCGGCAGGTCGAGCTGCGTGAACCCGCTCTCCACGACCTGCAGCAGCGTGCCGCCGTCCGTCGGTGTGAGCGTGAACTCGACCAGCGTCGCGTTGCCGGGCACCGGATCAGGCCCCAGCGGCCCGGACCAGCGCCACGAGAAGAACGACTCGGGCTCGACCTTCTCGATGATCGCACGCCCGGTGCCGTGCTCGGCCCACGTCAGCGTGACCTCACCGCCGGGCTCGAGCTTCGACACCGTCGCCCCGGCGTCGCCGAACCACGTGCCGAGGTGCTCGGCCGAGGTCAGCGCGGCCCAGACGCGCTGCGGCGACGCGTTGATCAGCACGTCACGTTCGATCCGGTCCACTGACACCTCCTGCAACCCATCGGTTGCAGAAAGACTACTGCAGGTGGAACGTGGCGGCCAGCGTCGTGAGCCGGTCGGTGATGTCCGCGTGGACGTTCGTGCGCCGGACCCAGTTCTCGCTCCCGGACGACGCCGACGGCGGCGCGCCCAGCGGCGAGACCGCGTCCGTGACGCCGTACTCCAGCCGGTACGCGAGCACGGCGATCGCCGACTCCAGCCAGAACGACGGATCAGGCGTCGGGATCTCCCCCAGCCCGACCCGGAACCACACGGGCATGCGCGCGTACTGCCCGAGCGCCGCCGAGATGCGCCGCGCGGCCGCGTCCTTGATCTCGCCGCGAGCCTTGTCCCCCGCGAGCACGGCCTCGGTGCGCCACTCCTCGGCGGTCGCGTCCTCGTCGGCGTCCAACCGCTCCGCCGCCCGCTTCGCGCTCGCCTCGTTCGCGTTGATCAGCCACTCCATCTGGCGGACCTCGTGCGACAGCGCGTCCCGCTCGAACCGCGGCACCCTGCCACCGTCCAGTTTGGACCGAGCCTCGTCCCGCCTGGCCTTGAGCCCGTCGAACTCCAGCACCTCCTGCCGCAGCTCGACCCGGGCCGGATCCGCGAGGATCTCCTGCTCGGCGTCCCACGCCTTGCGCAACGCCTCGACCAACGGCTCGATGTCCCCGGCAACCGCGTCGAGATCGGCCAGCGGCCCGTCACCGGCGCCGGACAGCCGCCGTTCCAGCACCGTCAGCCGCGCCGTGACGCGTTCCAGCTCCGCAGTCAGCTGGCCGACATGACTGATCAGCGTGGCGACCTGCGGCTCGACCAGGTCAAGCCGTTCCTTCTCCGTGGGCACGCGACCAGCGAACCGGACAGACCCACCCCCGCCAAGACACCCCGCACCAATTACACGCATTCGAGGCGAGGTTTCCGCCCGCCCGTGGCATCCACCCCTCACGCACCGTCACCGCACTGGGTGAACTGCGACGAAACGAGGTATTAATAGAAAATGGCGACCTCCGTTACTGAGACCGAACGCAAGTACGAGGCACCATCGGACGCGAGTCTGCCGGACCTCACGGACATCACCGGCGTGGCCACCGGCCCGGAAGTCTTCGACCTGGAAGCCACCTACTTCGACACCGACGACTACCGCCTGGCCCGCGCCGGCGTGACCCTGCGCCGCCGCGTGGGCGGCGACGACGAGGGCTGGCACCTCAAACTCCCAGCAGGCGAAGCAGACACCCGCCAAGAGGTCCGCGTCCCCCTTGGCCGCGCGGTGAAGCACCCCCCGAAGGACCTCTCCTCCCTGGTCCGAGCCCACACCCGAGGCAACGGCCTGGGCCCGGTGGCCGAGATCAGGACCAACCGCCGCCGCTGGCAACTGACCAACAACAACGGCCAACTCCTCGCCGAGGTCGTAGACGACGTGGTGACCGCCCAAACCATGGGCTCCTCAACGACAACCACCTCCTGGCGTGAGATCGAAGTCGAACTGGGCGAAGGCGGCGACCGCGAACTCCTGGACACCGTCGAACAACACCTCAGCGAGGCAGGAATCCACCCGTCCTCCTCGAAGTCCAAGCTGTCCCAGGTGATCGGCGTGAAACGCGACGCCATCCCCACCATCACCAAGAAGTCCAGCGCAGGCGAAGTAGTCCTCGCCTACCTCCACGAACAACGCGCAGCACTGCAGAACCAGGACCCCCGCGTCCGCCGCAACGAGGACGACGCCGTCCACCAGATGCGCGTGGCCACCCGCCGAATGCGCTCAGCCCTCCAAGCCTTCGGCAAAATCGTCGACCGCGACGCCACCCGCACCCTGACCGACGAACTCAAGTGGCTGGCCTCAGTCCTCGGCACCTCCCGCGACCTGGAAGTCCTCCGCACCCGCTTCGAAGACGCCCTGCACACCCTCCCCCCAGAACTGGCCCTGGGCGACGTCGCCGCCCGCATGACCCGCCACTTCGCCCCGCTGGAAGCCAAGGCGCACAAGGACTCCGTGGCCGCCCTGGACGACAGGCGTTACTTCGACCTCCTCAACGCGATCGACACGCTCCTGACCTCACCCCCACTGACCAAACTGGCATCCGGCAAGGCCAAGGACGTCCTGCCCAAACTCGTGGAAAAGGCCCGCCACCGCCTGGACGTCCGCGTAGAAGCCGCGCTGAAAGCCAACAACAACGACGAACCCCTCCACGAAGCCCGCAAGGCAGCCAAACGCCTCCGCTACAGCGCCGAAGTGGCCGAACCAGCCCTCGGCTCCCACGCCACCCACCTGCGCAAGCGAGCCAAGGACGTGCAAACCCTCCTCGGCGACCACCAGGACTCCGTGGTGGCACGCCCCGTCCTGCTGGAACTGGGCCGGGGCGACGAGAACGGCTTCACGTTCGGCCTGCTGTACGGCAAGGAAGTGGAGCTGGCGCACAAGACAGAAGCCGCACTCCCCGCGCTGTGGCGCAAGCTGACCAAGGAACACCTCTAACGCAGGCTCGCGCAGGGGACGAGGCGAGGCGTCCTTGGCTTG